>JACPPN010000257.1 GCA_016190995.1 Acidobacteriota bacterium
CTTGGGTGCCGATTTCGGACCAGCCGATCGCGCGCGCTGGCTTCACCGACAGCTCCCCAGACATCCAAGCATGCCTCCAAGGATACCGGTACTTAGTTAGACCCGCAATACCTGTGAAGGTTCCGTTTTTGCTAGGATAGCGGCCCGTGAAGCGGCTCGTCTTGGCGATCGTCGGGCTGTCGGCCGCCGTTGCGGCGGTCTCCCTGCTTACGGCGTTCAAACGGGAGCACGACTACCGGCGGCTGATCGAAGACGGTGAGGCCGCCCTGCGCGCCGATCAGCCGTTCGTGGCCATCGAGGCCTTCAGCGGCGCCATCGCGCTGAAACGGGACTCGATGCTCGCCTACCTCAAACGGGGCGAGACGTACCGGCGGCGGGGCGAGTTGCCGTCGGCGCTGCGCGACTTGCGCACGGCCGCCGATCTCGACCCGACCGCGACCCGGCCTCTCGAAGAGCTCGGCGACATCAATTACGGCCTCGCACGCTACGGCCGCGCGGCCGAGCGGTACGCAGACTACGTGCGGCTCGATGAGCGCTCGACGCGGGTCCTCTACAAGCTTGCGCTCTCGCACTTCCGCGCCGGAAACGTCGCTCAGGCCGTGGCGGCGCTTCACAGGGCCATTCGTCTGAACGACCGGTTCGCTGAGGCGTTCTATCTGCTCGGCCTCTGCCATCGCGACCAGGATCGCTTCGATGAAGCGCGACGATCCTTCGAACGAGCCATCGAGATATCGCCTGGTTTCGTCGAGCCGCGCGATGCGCTCGCGTCCGTCCACGAAGCGGTGGGCGCCATGGCCGAGCAGATTGACCAGCTCGAGGCTCTCGCAGCGCTCGAGCCGTCGCGGCCCGAGCGTCAGGTCGCGTTAGGCTCGGCGTACGCGCGCGCAGGCCGCACCGATCTCGCGGTCCTGACGTTGGGTCGCGCCGCCGAACGACATCCCGAGCAACCACAGCTGTATGTGGCGCTCGGACGTGTCTGGTTGGACGCCGCGGAGACGCGAGACGATCGCGTGGCCTTGAGCAAGGCGTTGGAGGCGCTGCAGGGCCCCGTGGCCGGCACCGGAGCCACGAGCGAGGCACTGACGCTCCTGGGCCGCGCCCTTCTTCTGGCGGGGGACCTCGAGCTCGCGGAGCGAATGCTGCAGCAGGCGTCCGAGCGATTTCCCGTCGACCCCGACAGCTTCCGTTATTTCGCTGATGCGGCGGAGCAACGCGGGCACATTGCGCCCGCGCGCCAGGCCTTGATCAAGCTTGCCGTGCTGACCGGGGACACGGCCCCGTCCGCCGTTCGGGCTGCCAGGACCGTGCGGATTGCGCTGCTCTCCCTTCGCTTGAGAGACGGGGCCGCCGCCCAGCTGTGGCTGAGACGCGGCAGCGATGTGGCGGACACCGCGCCGCTGCTCGCATCAGTCGCGGAACAGCAGCTACACGCTGGCGACCGGGAAGGCGCACGTGCCACGATCGTCCGCGGACTTGCCAAGGATCCGCAGTACCGCGCGCTTACGGATCTTCAGCATCGGCTGACCAAACCTCCGCGCGCTCCCTCGTCAACGCCGCCACCGGCGCCAGCCATCAGGCCGCCGCCATCCTGACACCGCTCTTCGCGTCTACGGTCGTCCAACCACCTGTTCGGTCCGTCGCGCGGCCGGCCTGAGCCGACGGATCATAGGGCGTCGCGACCACCGTCACGGCCGCGGCGACGAGCGTCAACACCCAGCGACGATAAGGGCGCCGAGCCGAAGCATCATTCGTACCGGATGCGCGGATCGAGAAAGCCGTAAAAGAGATCCGTCGCGAGATTCATCATCACGTACGCGATCGAGATCAGCAGGATGCAGCCCTGCACGAGCGGATAGTCGCGGAACGTGATGGCTTGGATCAGCAGGCGGCCCAGCCCGGGATACGCAAAGATCGTTTCCGTGATGATCGTGCCGGTGAGGACCGCCCCGAATTGAAGGCCGACGATCGTGACGATCGGGATGAGGCTGCTCCGAAGCGCGTGCCGGAGAATGGACGACAGCCGCGAGATTCCTCGGGCGCGCGCGGCCAGCACAGAACGGAGCGATGTCTCGAGATCGCCGCGCGCGAGCCCCTCCAGGAACGCGACGTACTGGACACACAGGGGCTTGTCGAGGCCAAGGCGGCTCCGCAGGCCGGCGACATCCTCCGCTGACGCGGTTTCGCCCAACATCGACTGGGCCGGATCGCCCGGCACGAGATGGATGAGGGAAAAAACGAGCGTGGCGACGCCGAGCAGAACCGGAACCGTGAGAGCCAGACGGCGAACGAAGAACCGCAGCAACTCCGGCGATCGAGGCGTCCGGCTTCAGCCGGCCGCTGGATCCAGTTTCAACCGCGCGAGCAGCTTCGCAAGCCCCTGACGGCTCATACCGAGCGCGGCGGCGGCACGGCCGCGGTGCCCGCCAGCGCGCGCGAGCGCCGCGCGCACGAAACGCTGCTCGAACACCTCGCGCGCTTCGGCGAGCGTATGGCCTGAGGCCGCCAGGGTCGCTGACGCGATCGTCCGTGGCAACGCGACCGGTCCGACGCGACCACGCCGCGGCGCGTGCACCGCGAGCGCCGCCAACACGTTCTGCAGCTCGCGGACGTTGCCCGGCCAATCATATCGCGCCAGCATCGGGAATACGGCCGGGTCGAGCGTCGCGCGACTCCCCGTCCGCTCGATCGATCGTGTCCAGAAATGCGCCGCAAGCATCCGCACGTCTTCGATGCGTTCACGCAACGGCGGCACCTCGAGTCGTATGACATCGAGCCGGTACAGCAGGTCCTGCCGAAACCGCCCGGCCGCCGCCTCGTCGGCGAGCGTGCGGTTCGTCGCCGCTACCACGCGCACATCGACCCGACGAGCAAAGTTCTCACCGACACGGCGGATCTCCCCTTCCTGAAGGGCTCGAAGGATTTTCGCCTGCGCCCGTGCCGACAGCTCGCCGATTTCGTCGAGAAACAAGACGCCGCCGTCGGCTTCCTCGAAGAGGCCGATACGCTCCGTCAGGGCGCCCGTGAAGGCGCCGCGGGTGTGCCCGAAGAGCTCGGCTTCGAGCAGGTCCTCGGTCAAGGCGGCGCAATTGACGGCGCAGAATCGCCGATCGCGGCGTGCACCAAGCCGGTGAATGGCGCGGGCAACCAGCTCCTTCCCGCTGCCGCTCTCCCCGACGATGAGGATCGAGAAGGGAGCGTCGGCTGCGCGCCGAATGGCACGGCGCAGCTCCTCCATCCCGGGGCTGGCGCCCAGCAACTCGAGCCGCTCGAACGCCGTGGCGCCGTCCGGCACAGCGAGCCGATCGATGACCGTCCTGACCGCCGGGGCACATGCCGCGGCCGCACCCGTCAGCAGCGCCGTCGTTCGACCTGGATTCACGGGGGCATCGATGAGCCACCGACATGCCAGCGCCGCAATCGTCGTGCCGCCGTACCTCACCGGCGCGGCAGCCTCGAGCGCGTCCGAGGTTCGCGCCGGTGGAATCATGAGGCCGGTTTCGAGCGCGCGCCGCGCCGCGAGTGAGGGCGTGGCATGAACCGGGCCCGCGACGGCCAGGCTTCGAGCGTAGGGCTCGTCGCCGCAGAGACACACGCCCGCGGCGCCGAGCCGTTCGCGAACCGCCGCGCAAACCCGTGCCAGGGCCGTGCGGTCGTCATCTGTCTCGTGGCAGATGCGCAGCACCTCCACGACTTCCTGGACCATGGCGACGTCAGGCGGATGCGCGGGTTGCAGTTCCAGCGCTTTCGCGCCGCTGACACGGACGAACGACGCCGGCGACCACCGGGCGTCGCCCGCCCGTTCGTCCTCCGCGGCGCCGACCGCACGCATGGCCAGCTCCGCGCGTCCGCGCAGCAGCGGTGGCAGCGACGCGATTGACTGCCGCCGGAGCCGTACGGCCAACGCGCGCGCCTGCGATTTGTCTCCGGCGGCATGGAGACCCTCGATGAAAGTGAGACGGATACGCCAGGCGCGAAGCGGCGCGTGGGCCTCGCGCGCGAGCGCCATTCCCAGCCTGACGTGGTGTCGCAGACCTTCAAGGTTGCCAATCGCTGCCTCGACTGCCGCCATCGCGTCATGCGCGCCGGCCAACTCGCGCCGGTCCGCACAGTCCGCCGCACGGCAGGTGGCCTCGTTCGCGCAGCTGCCCGCAGCCTCAACATCCCCTCGTCTCAAGGCGAGCCGTGCCATCAGTCTCAGGGCCCGCACACGGTCTTCACCGCGGTGGTCGTCTCCTTCCAGCGCCGAGCTCGCGTCCTCGAACCGCGCTTGCCAGAACAAGCACCGCGCGAGGGCCAGCCGGGCGGCGATGCCGAGCGCGCAGCCGTTGACGTGTTCCGCCGCCATCGAGGCCGCTCGAAGAACAGACTCGGCTTCCGCGAGGCGTCCGGCGTCGGTCTGCGCGATCCCGATCCAGATTCCCGCACGAATCACGATGTCTGGTCGCGCGCCTCTTTGGCCATGGCCTCTCGCGCACTCGAAGATCTCGAGCGCGTCCTGAATGCGACCTCGCTCGCGCAAGAGCGCGCCAAGGCGCAGACAGGTGTCCGCCGCGCGCGCCCACTGGTACCGACGCGCGAGCGCTGCCGCCGCAGCGCGCAGCAAGCGCTCGGCGGGGCCATGCCGTCCGGCCGCGGCGAGCGCCATGCCTTTGGCCGCCCGCCCAACCGCACGCAGCGTCCCGGTGTCGGCGGTAGCGATCAGCGCCACGGGATCGGGATCGGCTGCCGCATAGTCGCCCGCCATTTCCGCCACGCGATCGATCCGCCTGCGATGGGTGCTCGTTGAGACTAGCGCTTCCCCACTGAGCAGCCGGACGAAGAGCCCGGGGGATCCCTGCGCCTCCAGCGCGGCGGCTGCCACATGGTTCGCCGCTTCGTCGTCGTCGGATCCAAAGCGTGGGACGGCGGCAATGAGCTGCTCCCGGCTCAATGGGCGCAGATCGATGCGTGTCGCGGCCCCAAGAACGGTGGGACCACCTGAGAGCACGACGAGCGGCCGGCTGTTGTGCAATGCCAGGTTCACCGTTATCGACGCGAGATCGGCGTGCGTCGCACCGCCTGATGAATCATCGACGAACAACATCACGGCCCTGCCCGACAACAGCCTACCCAGATCGGACCACTTCCCGAGGCTCGTCGGGCAGACCGGAATGTAGCCGCGCACCCGCGCCTCACGAGCAAGCAGGGACATCGCGGTTGTGATTCCCGATCCCGCTTCGCCTGCCAGGTGAAGGTGATGAACGTCGCCGCCGATGGCGTTGTCGAGCATCTCGACGATGGGCTCCAGTTCGGAGCGTCGAACCAGCCGGAGTCCGACGACGTGCCTTGGAGACGGCAAGGGCCGTCGCGACGTGCGACAGCGTGCAAAGCCGGCCCAGAACGGATCGTCCGCGCCTGGGGGCAAGGGCAGGCCAGTCGAGGCATCGAGCCTGAGAAACAATTGTTTGCCGACTGCGACCAGACGCCGTGGTGAGCACGATCCGGCCGTAACACCCACCGCATTTAGAAAGGTCGCGGCGCTCGCGAGCGCCTGTGCCGCGAGCCCCGGGCGCGCGTGGCGCGATAGCGCCTGATCGACGGCGGTAGCTTCGAAGCGCACGTGTCGCCCGATGAAGCCGTAGTCGAGGAGCTCCTGCAGATACGGATGTCGAAGCGGCATGAGAGCGGCGCAGCGCGCGTCCCATGCGAGCTGATCCGCGGCGGCTCCCGCCGGGGCCGCCCGGAGCGTCACCATGCGTGCGGTCGCGAGATCGACAATCCGTCCGCCGCGCAGACGAGCAAAGCGATCGGCCACGAGCTCCATGACTGCGGTGCACCGAGACGCCCGACGAACGTTGATCGACTGTGCAAGAACGCAGCCTCGCGATCGGCGCGCGGCGTCCGCGCGTTTCCGGCCGTCCGGCCGCGCGCGGACGCCGGGAGGCCGCAAAAAGTTCGTGTACAATGAGGTCCGAATGCTGCGTTTTCTCACCGCTGGCGAGTCGCACGGGAAAGCGCTGGTCGTCATCCTCGAGGGCATTCCCGCCGGTCTCACTCTCGATTTCGACGCGCTCACTGCAGACCTGCATCGCCGACAGGGCGGTTACGGACGTGGCCGCCGGATGGCGATCGAATCGGACCGCGCGGAGATCCTCTCGGGCGTGCGCGCGGGAGAAACCATCGGCGGTCCAATTGCCCTGCTCATCGACAACAAGGATTGGGAGAATTGGCGTCACACGATGCGCATCGGTGGGGCTGATCCGGAGGGAGGCGGCGGCAAGCGCCCGCGCGTGTCCCGTCCAAGGCCGGGGCACGCGGATCTGGCCGGCGCCGTCAAGTACGAGCGACGCGACATTCGTGACGTGCTCGAGCGGGCGAGCGCCCGCGAAACCGCCGCGCGCGTCGCGGCCGGTGCGGTGGCCCGCCAGTTCCTCGCACGCTTCGGGATGGAGGTCGTCAGCCACGTATTTGCCATCGGAATCGTAGCCATCGAGGACCCGCTCGCGATCACCGTCGAGCACATACGCGTGCTTCCCGCGGAGTCGCCGCTGCGCTGTATCGACTCCTCGATCGAGCAGAAGATGATGGCCGCCATCGATGAAGCCCGGGCTGCGGGTGACACGGCGGGTGGCGCATTCGAGGTCATCGCACACAACGTGCCGGTCGGTCTGGGCAGCTACACGCAGTGGGATCGCAAGCTCGATGGGCGCCTGGCGCAGGCCGTCATGTCCATTCCGGCGATCAAGGCGGTCGGGATTGGCCGAGGACCCGTCGCGGCATCGCTGCCCGGCTCGCGCATGCACGATGAGATCGTGCCGGCGTCGTACCTGCCTGGTTCCCATGAGCACCCGACCGGACTTCTTCGTCCGACGAACAATGCCGGCGGGCTCGAAGGCGGGGTGACCAACGGCGAGGATGTTCGGGTCAGCGGGTACATGAAGCCAATCTCGACGCTGATGAAGCCGCTTCGATCCGTC
>JACPPN010000269.1 GCA_016190995.1 Acidobacteriota bacterium
AGTGGGGGCAGCACCTGTGGGCGCGGGGGTATTGCTGCGCGACGGTCGGCGCGGTGGATGAGGAGACGGTGCGCAAGTACATCGAGAGTCAGAAGTGGGAGGCGGACCAGGAGGCGTTCAAGATCACCGCGCCGGTGGAGCCTTGAGCCGGCTTTGAGGCGGGCGCCTTCAGGCGGCTTGAGCCGCCATGCGACTTTCAGTCGCAACTCAGTCTACCGCCTTTAGGCGGTAGTGGTTGAATCCAACACGCAAATGGAGCCGACACGCCCGACGATCTATGCGATCCTGTCACCGCGGCGCGCGGCTCATTTGCAACGTTAGGTTGCTCTCGGACGCTCGATAGCGAAAACCTGAAGGGGGCGACATGTCCTGGTTCGTCGCTGCGGTCTACGATCGTTGGATGCGCGCGGCCGAGGCGGCGTGCCTCGTCCAGTGGCGCGCGGAACTGCTCCGAGATTTGGAAGGAGAGGTGCTCGAGGTCGGGGCGGGTACCGGCGCTAACCTTCCGCAGTATCCCAAGACGATCAAGCGGCTCGTCCTCGCCGAACCGGACCGCCACATGAGGCGCCGACTGGAAATGAGGTGTGGAGCCTCGGGATTTCCGCGGGCCGAGATCTTCGACGCGTCGTTGGATGGCTTGCCGATGCCGGACGCGTCATTCGATGGGGTCGTCAGCATGCTCGTGCTCTGCTCGGTTCCGGACCTGCACGCCGCGCTGGCAGAGGTCTTCCGTGTGCTGAGACCCGGTGGCCTCTTTCTGTTTCTCGAACATGTGGCCGCCGATCAGAATCCGACGCGACTCAGGTGGCAACGTCGTGTGGAACCGGTCTGGAAACGTGTGGCCGGGAATTGCCACCTGACCCGCCAGACAGAACAGGCGATTCTCGCTTCGGGTCTTCAGATCGAGCGGATCAAGCGCGAGAGCATACGGAAGGCAATGCCGCTCGCGCGGCCGAGCATTCGTGGCGCTGCCCGAAAGCCTGGATTGAGAGCAACCTAACACGGACTGGACCCGACGGCGCGTGAGCGGATGAAGCGCCGCGGTCTTGATAGAACGCATGAAAGTGCGGTCTATGGTGCGGCGTGGTCGGCTCGGCGAACATGCGAATGACGATTCCGAAGAACCTGGAGATTTCAGGCACGAATCAAACGTCCATGCCAGCTGTAGCGCCGTCGCCAACGCCGCGTCCGATGATGTCCGGCAACCGCCCCGGACTGACCGATCAGTTCGATCGTATCGATGGCGAAGACCTAGCGACGTCTTGTCGAGGCGTGGGCCGAGATTCACCAGTCAGAGTTGGTTCAAGACTGGTCGCGTCTGCAAGCGGGTCAGCCGCCGTTCACGATCGAACCTTTGAAGTGAGGGGCCATGCTCCAGGTACATCCGATTCACCGCGTTCGACGGCTCGAAGTCGCCGGCCCGTTCATCCTCAAGATCGACTTTGAGGATGGAGTGACCCGTACGATCGATTTCCGACCGGTGCTCGAAGGCGAGCTTTATGGGCCGCTCCGTGACGTGGACCTGTTTAATCAGGTGCAGATCGATCCTGAGGCGAAGACGCTCGTGTGGCCGAATGGGGCCGACTTCGACCCGACCACACTGCATGAGTGGCCGGAGGCTGGCCCTCGGATGGCTGAGCTGGCGCGACGCTGGGCTCGGACATCGGCAGCTTCGAAGACAGCCGGCTAACATCATTGGAGCGGACGGCGCTGGAACGGTCGCGCGAGCGCCGCTGCTCAACGCGTCGACGTTGTCCAGAGCCAATTTCTGGAACTGAGCGCCGACGCCAGATCGATGGCGCCGGTGGTGGGCTTGGTCCAGGGAAAGTCAGACACGCCTTGCCGCTTGAAATGGCAGATTCTCGACGTACCACCGGCACGCAGCACGCAGTACTCGGCACTCAGAGCCTGTGAGCTGATCGGTTCCCCGTTCCCTGTTCCAGGTTCGAGGAGGCGCGCGCCCTGATGGAGCTGCGCGGCATTCCTCTCAGAGACACAGCTGCACGCGGCGAAGGCAGGCGCCACCGCGAACCGAGAACCTCTGGAACCGAGAACCTCTGGAACCGGGAACCCGATTGTCTCTCAGTCTCTCAGAACTCGGAACGCCCGATTCTTTCGTAAATCCTGACCATGTCCGCTGCCGACCGCGCCCAGGAGAACGCCGCCGCGCGGCCAATCCCGGCGGCGCACAACTGCTCGCGCAGCGCCTCGTCGCCGAGCACGCGCTCGAGCGCCGCGGTGATCTCGCCAACCTCGAGGGGATCGATGAGCAGCGCGGCGTCGCCCGCCTGCTCCGCCATCGCGCCCCGGTTCGAGGTGATCACCGGCGTGCCGCACGCCATGGCCTCGAGAATGGGAAGTCCGAAGCCTTCGTACAAGGATGGAAACGCCAGCACCCGCGCAAGGTTGTAGAGAGCCGGCAATTCCGAATCGGGCACGTACCCTATCAACCGAACGGCGCCGCCGAGCCGCTCGTCCTCGATCAGCCTGAGAACGGACCGGTACCGCCATCCAAGCTGGCCGGCCAGCACGAGCTCCTCGACACGGCCACCCCGCCGCACCTCCATGAACGCTCTGATCAGGCGCTCGAGATTCTTCCGCGGCTCGACGTTCCCTACATGCAGCACGAAGGGTCGATGCAGGGAGTACTTGCGGCATGTTTCCGCGAGCGCGTTCTGTGCCATTCGATGGAACTCGCCCGCGACACCGTTCGCCACAACGTGTACGCGATCCCCGGGAACGCGCAGCACCTCGATGATGTCCCGGCGGGCGGCGGCAGAAACGGCGACGACCGCTCGGGCGCGCCGCGCGACCACGGGCATCAAGGTGCGGACGAGGAAAAGACTCTTTCGCGGCTGCGTTGCCGGATGGAGAAAGAGCGAGACGTCATGAATCGTGAGGGCGTAGGGAGTGGAGTCTGCAAGCGGCGCCACGGAGTTCGTGAAGTGGCACAACGCAGGCTTCAGGCGCGCAATCGTCCGAGGGAGCGCCAGCTGAAACCACAGGAAGCGATTGGGCAGGCGCGGCCCATACGGCCCCTCGACGCCGGAAGGGAGCGGCGTGCGGAGCCGTCGGCTCGCCAGCGCGACGTACCGCCATCGGTCATCGCGCATCGCCAGGGCGCGCAGGAGCTCGCAGACGGCTCGACTGACGCCGGATCGATA
Organism: Acidobacteriota bacterium; assembly: GCA_016190995.1. Classification (GTDB taxonomy): domain Bacteria; phylum Acidobacteriota; class Vicinamibacteria; order Vicinamibacterales; family JACPPN01; genus JACPPN01. The sequence goes on from JACPPN010000269.1 coordinate 3,165, forward strand.
GGCGACCTCGAGCGGCGTCGCATCGAACCCGATGATCCGTGGCGCGGTCACGGGCGACGCCCGCCAGTCGTCGCGCCGGTCAAGAGGCCTGCCGTCATCCAGAAGAGCAAGTACGTAGGCGTGAATTCGAAAAAGTAGTCCACCACACCGTGGATGAAGAACGCTGCGACCGCCAGCGACACCCCGAGCACGACCAGCGTTGCTGCCTTATCTTCCGCGCTCGTCCAGGCCTTGCGCGCGGTCATGGCGAGCGTCACCAGAACACCGATCAGGGCGCCCAGGCCCACGATTCCGAGGTTCGCGAGCGTCTCGAAATAGAGGCTGTTCGCCGTCAGTCGGTTGTCGAACGGCGCGAGGCCGAGAAGGCGCCCGTACCTATGCCGGAACGAGTCGGGGCCGGCGCCCAGAACGGGGTGGCGCCGCCAGATCTCGACAGCCGCGCGCCAAAGTTGGCGACGGGATGGGCGTGGCGGCGCGGCGATCGAGCCGGCTGGCCCATCCGGGTGCGCCGGCGGTTCCGTGCCGGGGACGACCTCCACGTCGAGGGCGTCGCGGGTTGGCGCATGCATACTGAACCACAGGACGTCCTCGTGCACCATGTCCCATCGCAAGCGGTATCGTCCCGGCCGGGCGGGCGCGAGCACGCGCGCGCGGACGGTCAACTCTCGGCCGGGTCGAATCGCTTCTGGAAGGGGCGTTCGCACGCCGTCACGGACCAGCATGCGATCGTCGGTCGCATCGTGCCAGTGATAGCTGAGCAGGACAACCTCGGCGCCGAGCGCCGGCCACACGATCGGCCCCTCGTTCCGGACCGTCACGGGAATCGTGGCCAGCTCACCGGTCTCGAGCCGTACGGTGGATGACGCCGTGATGTAGCGCGCGCGGTACCACGTGGCCTCGTCCTTCGACTCCAGCCGCAACGCCGTCACGCCGCTCGAGAGACGCGCACCCAACACAAATGCGGGGATCGCGAACAGAGCCAGGAGCGACGTCACGAACAGTTCCCGCGCCGGCCGGCGCGACGCCAGGCCCAACAACAGCAGGACGATCGCTGAAGAGGCGAGCGCCGCGCGGCTGGCGCTGAGGACGACCGCTTCGATCAGCAGGAGCGCAGCGCCGATGGCGGCCCAACGGATCGCGGCCCGGCTGCGAAATGTGGCCACCAACCCGGCGCATGCCACCGGTAGTGCCGCCTCCCAATACATCGCGGCCGTGTTCGCGTACTCGAACGTCCCGCTCGCCCGCAAGAATCCGCCCACGCGCGTCTCATGCGTCTTGAACACGAGCAGCGCCCGGACGGCCGGCGGCCGCCAGATCTCCACGACCGCCGCGCCCGCGGAGAGGACTGCGCCGGCCGCAATCGCCAGGCACAGTCGCCGCGCGGAAATCCGCGACGCGGATAGATCCGCGGTCGCGACGAATACGGCGCAGCCGCCAAGCGTTCGCAGGGCAAACTTGACGGCTTCTGCGCGTCCTTCGTCCGCCACGAGCGCGGACAATAAGTTCACGCCGGCCCACACGGCAACCGCGACATGAACGCTCGTCCACCCACGCGGCCGCGTCGCGATGGCGGAGAGCATCCATGAGGCGAGCGCCACGTACATGACCAATTCGACGTTCGTCACCTGAACACCAGCGAGGCGGACGAGCGGGCTGGTCATCTCGAACGGCATGACGAACGCGAGCGTCAAGAACGCGGCCGAGGCGGCCGTCCGGATCCGGTTCATTTGGGGCGAGGTCGCCTCTACACCAGGTTCTTGCGACATCCGAGCGCCCATGCGCAGAGACCGAACAGGAACGCCTCGCTGACGAGCACCGCCGCCGCGGCGCCCGGTACTCCGAACCGTGGGATCAAGGTCATCGACACAACCACGTTCGCCCCGAAGGTTGCGACGGCGAACCAGAGATTCAGGCGCTGCCGGCCGAGCGCGACGAGAAAATGGGTCAGGGCGTAATTGACGAACGTGAACACGAACGTGAGAGACAGGATCTGCAGCGGCTGTTCGGCTCCCGCGTACTGCGAGCCGTACAGGAGGTGAATGAGCGTCGGCCCGCCGATCACGCCCGCGATACCCAACACCACACCGATGCCAGCCAGAAGCATCGTCGATCTCGACCCGAGCCGCCCGGCACTGCCCTCGCGAGACGCAAGACGTTCGGTGAACGCCGGAAAGATTGCCGCGAGAAGCGACGCGGGGATGATCGCGAGAGGCTCGGTCAGCTTCGCGGCAACGCCGTAGAGCCCCACCTCGCCCGGATCCCGCAACGCATCCAGAAAGAACACGGGAATGCGCGTATAGGCAATCGAGACGACAATGGCGGCGCCGAGCGGCAGCGCTTCGCCGAGCCGACGCGCGGATCGGTCACGATCGAATGTCGCGGAGATCCTGAAGAAACGGGTCAGCAACGCATAGGTGAAGACGATGGCGACGATCGCGCCGAACAGGTGGGCGAGGCCGAGGCCGAGGAGACCGAAGCCATTCATGAGCGCCCAGATCCCGGTCGCCGCCGTGAGGGCCCGAAGGAAGAGCGATGCGAGGGCGTCGTACTCGAGTCGTTGGAGACCGCGAAAGATGTAACCCGCGAACTCGACGAAGGACGCGAGGACGAGCCCCGCGCCGACGGTCAGCGTCGCAAGCGCCAGACCCTCCGGCCTCGCCGCGCTTGCCAGCGCGAGGACGATGAGCACGGCGAGCGCGAGGGGGGCTTTCATCGCGAGCGCTTCACCGGCAATCCGGGGCGCCGCGGTCCGATCCCGCGCAATCGCGCGCGTCGCGGTCAGTTGCAGGCCGAGATCGGCCGCGGGGGTGAGGACGTACCCCAGGGCCAGCGCGACGGTGAACTGTCCGTACACTTCGGGGCCGAGGCGTCGTTGCGCGACGTACGCAAGCGCGAAGCTGAGGAGGCGCCCGACGATCTCGGCGGTCAGGCGCGCGCCGGCGTTGAAGCTGATTCGATTCACTCTTCGCATTCCCCGCGTCCGCCCCTATTGCGTTACAGTTGTCCCCCTCATCCCATGCGCATCATCGTCAACGGCCGCTTCCTGGGGCGGGCCGTCACCGGCGTCGAGCGATACGCGCGCGCGCTCCTCGAGCGGTTCGCGGATCGGGTCACGGTTCTGCACGCGCCGGCCCCCAGCGGAGTGGCCGGTCATCTGTGGGAGCAATTGTGGATCGCGGCCGCCCGCCATGCGGACGAGCGCCTCTGGTCGCCCGCCAATACCGGGCCGCTGCTGGTCGGCGATCAGGTCGTGACGCTTCACGACCTCAGCCCGCTCGACCATCCCGAGTGGTTCGACCGGCGTTTCGCCGCATGGTATGGGTGGCTGCTGCCCAGGCTCGCGGCCCGTGTGCGGCACATCCTGACGGTCTCGGAGTTCTCAAGAGGCCGGATCGTCGAACGGCTGCGCGTGGCGCCGGAAAAAGTGACGGTCATTGCCAACGGCGTCGGGCCGGAATTCAAGCCTGTCTCGCCAGGCGCAATCGATGACTTTCGTCGGCAATCTCGTCTGCCGCCCCGGTATGTGCTGGCCATCGGGTCGATCGATCCCAGGAAGAACATCGAGACGTTGTTACGGGCGTGGCCCTTCGTTCGCGCCGCCGAGCCGGATGCCGAGCTCATCCTCGTTGGGCGGCCTTCTCCAAGCTTTCGCGGTCGCGCGACCGCTGCGCTCCCGGAGGGCGTTCGCCGAATTGGGGTCGACCGGACCGGGGAGGAGCGAGCGCTCGCGGCGCTGTATTCGGGAGCGCAGGCGCTGGCGTTTCCATCGTTGTATGAGGGGTTCGGTCTGCCACTCCTCGAGGCGATGGCCTGCGGCACTCCTGTGGTGTGCGGCCAGGTCGGCGGCGTGCCGGAGGTGGTCGGCGACGCCGCTCTGTGGGCCGACCCGCTGCGTGTGGACATGTGGGCCGAGGCAATCGTGCGTCTCCTGCAAGACGCGATGCTTCGAGATGAGCTGCGCGAGCGAGGGCTTCGCCGGTCGGCGCAGTTCTCGTGGGACCGGGCTGCAGAATCGGCCTGGAAGGTCCTGCAGACCCCCTGACGACGAACCGGGCAGGTGCCCGGCGGGGTTTCGCTTTACGGATTGGGGTTTCGGGGGCCGTAAGGATGCGGGGAGCGGTCTCCGGTGGTCCGACAGCGTTTTCGGGTGACCGCTGCTGGCGCGTCTTCTGCAGAAACCACGGGATCACGGGCCCGGGTCTTTCCAGCTCACGAGAACGTGATGTCAGGTTTGCCGGCTGCGCCGGATTCGGCGGCGAGCGCTGGGATCGCGTTCGTGCGCGATTGGATGACGGTGTACGCCGGCGCCGATCGCGTGATGGAAGCTGCGCTCGAGCTCTACCCCGGCGCCCCGGTCTACGCGCTCGTGTGCCAAGAGGAGAACTTCGGCGAGACGCCGATCGCGTCTCACCCGATTCGGACGTCCTTCATTCAGCGGCTGCCGCTTGGCCGGTCGGCCTATCGCATGTATCTGCCGCTGATGCCGCTGGCGATCGAGCAGTTCGACTTGCGGGCGTATCCGATCGTCGTCTCGCTCAGTCATTCGATCGCGAAAGGCGTCCTGACGCGCGCCGATCAGCTCCACGTCTGCTACGTCTACACGCCGATGCGGTACGCGTGGGATCTCTACTTCGAGTATCTCCAGGGCGCGCGCGTGTCACGCGGGATGATCGGACCGATCGCGCGGCTGTTTCTCCACTATCTGCGCGTGTGGGACGAGTCGACCGCAGGCCGGCCCGACGTGCTCATCGCCGACTCCCGGCACGTTGCGCATCGCATCTGGAAGCGATATCGGCGAGAGGCGCAGGTGATCTACCCGCCGGTCGATGTGCATCGGTTCGAGCCTCGCCTGGACCGCGATGATTTCTACCTGACGGTATCGCGGCTGGTTCCGTACAAACGCGTTCGTCTCATCATCGAAGCGTTCAATCATCTGAAGCGGCCGCTGGTCGTGATCGGCGACGGACCCGAGCGTCGGCCGCTGTCACGGCTTGCGGGACCGACCGTCCGCCTGCTGGGCGCACAACCGGATCGCGTGGTGCGCGACCACATGGAGCGGTGCAAGGCGTTCGTCTTCGCGGCCGAAGAGGATTTCGGCATCGCGGCCGTCGAAGCGCAGGCGGCGGGCGCGCCAGTGATCGCCTACGGGCGCGGCGGGGTGACCGAGACGGTCGTTGCAGGCGAGACCGGATTGTTCTTCCACGAGCCGACGCCCGAGAGCCTCGCCGACGCCGTACGCGGCTTCGAGCAGGGGCGGATCCGTTTTCATCCCGAGCTGCTGCGCCGATCGGCCGAGCGCTTCAACCGTCACCGGTTTCAGCGCGAGTTCCTCGCCCTCATCGATCATGAATGGAACAGGTTCTGCCTGCGGCAACATGACGTCCCCGCACGGGACGATCGCTCGCTGCGCGCCTGAGGAGGCGCTGCTCGACGCGCCGGCCCGTGTCTCGCCGGAGCGCGTGTGCCGCGCCATCCGGGAGGCCGTCGCGTACGCCGACGTGTTCGACTATCCGCTTACCGTTGCCGAGGTGCACCGGTATCTCGGCGTGTCCACGCCTGTTGGCGACATCAACGCGATCCTCGGCAACGGCTATCTTGTCCCTCTCCGCCTGTCACGACAGGACGGCTATTTCACGCTGCCCGGTCGCGAGCAGACCATCGAAACCCGACGTCGCCGGGCGGCTGTCGCGGAGCGTGTGTGGCCGACGGCGGTGCGCTACGGCCGTGCTCTGAGCGCGCTCCCGTTCGCGCGCATGGTGGCGGTGACCGGTGCGCTCGCCATCGACAACGTCGACGAAACGGCGGACATCGATTACCTGGTCGTGACCGAGACGGGGCGGCTCTGGACATGCCGGGCGCTGGCGATCGCGCTCGTCCGGTGGGCCAGGACGCGGGGCGTCGAGCTCTGTCCGAACTACTTCCTCAGCGACCGAGCGCTGCTTCTAGGGGAGCGCAGCCTGTTCATCGCGCACGAGATTGCCCAGATGGTGCCGCTTTCCGGCCGGCGCGTGTACGAGCAGCTCCGATGGTTGAACGGTTGGGCGGATGAACTGCTGCCAAACGCGAGCGGTCCTGCGCGGGCGCTGTGGCACGACCGGCCATCGCGCCTCGCGCGCGTCGGCGAGCCGGTTCTCAGGGGCCGTCTCGCCTCGTCGTTCGAACGCTGGGAAATGCGTCGCAAGGTGCGAAAGTTCGCGGCGCGCGCGGGCGCGAGCGCCGAGACCGCCTTTTCAGCCGATCGCTGCAAAGGTCATTTCGCCGCCCACGGCCGCCGCATTCTCGACGCCTACCTCGAACGATTGCGGCAATTGGAGGAGTGAACGGGAAAGGAATCCGAATCCCGAATCCCTATGGTCCTCATCGGCCAGTCCTATTACCTGCGCTTCGATCCGAAGCTGTGGGCGGCGATGCAGCCGTATCCACCACTCGGAGCGATGTATGCGGCCAGCTATCTGCGGGCACGTCAGTACGACGTCTCGCTCTTCGACGCGATGCTCGCCGGGTCGGAGGAGGACTGGGCGCGGGCGCTCGATCGATGCAAGCCGCGGTTTGCCGTCATCTACGAGGACAACTTCAACTACCTGTCGAAGATGTGCCTGCTACGGATGCGGCAGGCGGCGTACGCGATGATCGATGCCGCGCGCGCGCGGGGCTGCCGGGTCATCGTCTGCGGCTCGGACGCCACCGATTGCGCGGACCGGTATCTCCAGCGCGGCGCCGAGTTCGTGCTGACCGGCGAGGGCGAGCAGACGCTGGGCGAGCTGCTGGATTGCCTGACGGGTCGATCGGGCGCGCCGCTTCCTTCGGTGCTCGGCCTCGCCTACATCGATGGCGAGTCGTCGCGAATGGCCCGCACACCGCGCCGGCCCGACATCACCGATCTCGACGCGCTCCCATTTCCCGCGTGGGATCTGGTCGACGCCGAACGCTACCGCGATCTCTGGCGCAGCCGTCACGGCCACTATTCGATGAACATGGTGACGACCCGGGGGTGTCCGTACCATTGCAACTGGTGCGCGAAACCGATCTGGGGACAGCGATACAACGTGCGGAGCCCCGAGAACGTCGCCGCGGAGCTGAAGTGGCTCAAAGGGCAGTTCGGGCCGGATCACATTTCCTTTGCGGACGACATCTTCGGTCTCAAGCCGGGCTGGCTGCGGCGATTTGCCTCGCTCGTGGATCGTCCCGATACGCGCGTGCCGTTCAGGGCGCTCGGTCGCGCCGATCTCGTCCTGCGCGATGGCGAAGTCGACGCGCTCGGCGCGGCCGGCGCCGAATCGGTCTGGATTGGCGCCGAGTCGGGCTCGCAACGGATCCTGGATGCGATGGACAAAGGGATCCGCGTCGAGTGGATTCGGGAAGCCCGCCGGCGTCTTGGCGACGCCGGCATCCGCGTCGGGTTCTTTCTCCAGTTCGGCTACCCCGGTGAGACGCGCGACGACATCGCCGCCACGCGCCGGCTCGTCCGCGAGGCGCTGCCCGACGACATCGGCATCTCGGTCTCGTATCCGCTGCCGGGCACGCGATTCTACGAGCGGGTCAGGGCAGAGCTCGGCATGAAGCAGAACTGGGTGGATTCGAGCGACCTCGCGATGATGTATCGCGGTCCCTTTTCGACGGAGTTCTACCGCGCGCTCCACGCGGCGGTGCACGAGGATTTTCGAGCGCGAAAGGCATGGGCGGAGCTCAAGCGTCTCGCGCGACATCCAACGCGGGTCGGCCGCCGGCACATCCGCACGGCTTCGACGCTCGCGCGGAATCTGGCCGCGCGCCCTTTGGCCGAATGGCGGGTGCGCCGTCTTGCCACGCGCGACGATCGCACGCGCCCGCACGAGATGGTGCCGGCCGTCGTCTCGGCGACCGGCGCCGGCGGCGCACGCGTTTGAGGTGGTGGCGTTTCAATGGCAAGCCCACGCCCGAAGATCGTCCTCTACAACCC
>JACPPN010000265.1 GCA_016190995.1 Acidobacteriota bacterium
CCTGGGCTTCGCGGAGCAGCGCCGGAAGAACGGAGAGAGCCGTCGGCATGCGCAGTTCCTTGAGCAGCTCTTCGATCCTTTCTCGCTCGCTCACAGTTGTCCTCCCTGGCCTTCCGGTTCCGGCGCGGTCTCGTCGTCGTCGCTCGATGCTGCAGCACGGCCTCCGGCCGGCTGACTGACCAGCCGGTGCGGTGTGACTTGCCCCTTGCGATAGGCGGGCCTCTCCTCGAGATGACCGCCCTCGGTGAGGGCTACGTGAATGCGATGGCCCATCTTCCTCTCGAGCGCGCGTTCGAGCTGGTTCAGGTCAAACGCGCGCCGCGCGAAAGCTTCGCCAATCATGGAAACGAAGATCTCTTTCGGGTAGGCGCCGGCGAGGCGATACAGCCGGCGAAGCCGATGGTACGAGTACCGCACCGGCCGGCTCGAAAGTGCGTCGAGGTAGCGGCCGACGGCGGCGTCGATGTTCCTCAAGTGGATCTCTTCATCGGAAGGTTTCTTGGCCGGCGCACGGCGCGACCTGGTCGTGCGCTCTCCGGGCAGCGGCGCATGTTTGCGCTCGCACTCCGGATAGCGCGGGTGGCGGCAGACCTCGCGCGAGCCGTCTATCACGATCACCTCGTCGCCGGTCTCGCGGACGGTGAGCCAGCGGTAGGCCAGCGAGTCGGGGACCTTGTACGACGAGCTGTTGAGCCACACGCGCGCGTAGTCGTCGACCTTCTTGGACAAGGTCCGGGACGGATCGGCAATGAAGGGCGGGAGCGATCGCATGTGGGCAAGCTCCTCGTCCCACCGATCGGCGGGAGCGAACGTTTGGTGCTTGACGCGCTTGTGGAAGAGCTCGCGGCACCAGTCGTGAAGCTGTCGGTTCAGGTCCGCCAGGTCCCGGAATCGCCGGCCCTTCATGAAGTTCTGCTGCACGAACTGGTGAGCCTTCTCGACCTTGCCTTGGCGGTCCTTGTGGCCGGCTTTGACCGCCACGAACTTGAAGTTCAGCCGCGTCGCGAAGCGCTCCATCTCCGGCGAAATCTCGCCGTCCGGGCCAGCCCCGATGATGACGATCAGCCGCGCGTTGTCGATCTGGACCCATTCCGTGGCGCCACCGAAGAAACGCAGGCCCCGCACCAGGAACACCTTCACGTGGAAGCGTTGCCAGCGGGCGAAGAACTCGTAGTAGCGGTAGCGTGAGTAGCCGCAGACCAGGCTGGCCAGATGCAGCTTCACTCGCGCGCCCCCGAGCTTGACCTTCATCGGGCTGGTATCGTGCTGCATCTCCACGCCGGGCCCGGTGACGATGACAACGTGTGCTTTCTGGCCGCGGCGTCGCTGGCGCAGGCGCAGCTTCCGGATGCAGCGCGTGACCGTGGAGTAGGACGTCCGCACGTTGTGCTCCTTGGCGAGACACTCGTGCACGCGGATGGCGGACCCCTCGCAGCGCTTGAAGAGCAGGCGGATGGTGGTCTCGAGGCCCGGGTTCTTGGTGATGACGGCCGGCACCATCGGCTGCGGCGGTGGTTCGGGATCGTCGTCGCGAATGATGTCCCGCACGGTGTTGCGCGACATCTTCAACGCCTTCGCGATGGCTCGCACCTTCATTCCCTTCTCGTGCAAGGCGCGGACGGCCCGACGCTCATCAGGCGTGTACATCCGGGCCCTCCGTGGCCGGAAGCGAGTCCTCGCTCCCTGCCGGCGACGCGGTCGCCAGACGCGCCAGGTTGTCCAGCTGGCGCAGCGTCCCCCGGGCGAGCTCGTGGTACTCCTTCCAGAGCACGGCGAGTTGCTCGAGAGCGTCCTCGCTGGCTCCGGTGACCAGCAGTTGATTCACCAGGCCATGCACGCTCGCGGTGTGGCGACACCACCGCTCCACCCGCTCTGCGACGGCCACGCTCTGCTGGCGGGAGTCTCCGGGCTTCGCCGCGGCCCCGACGGGTTCCAGAACACGCTGAGGGCGCTCCAGGATGTCCTTCTGTATCTCTGGATCGACCGTCCGGATCAGGCTCTGGTAAACGACTTCAGCCTGGCGGGTGGACAGCGCGTTCGCGATCACGCTGTCGCAGAACGGACCGACGAGCGCGCCTTTGGCGCGCGCCAACGGGACCGCGCACTTCGCCGCCACGTAACCCGACAGGATCCCGGCGAGCACCTTGTCGCGCACGCGATCGGGGAGCTGCCGCACGATCCCCAGCCGGCGACTGACCCAGCTCGTGGTCTTTCCCAGACGGAGCCCGATCGCGGAGAGCGACAGCCCGTGGACGTCCACGAGCAGTTCGATGAGCCAGCCTTCTTCCAGAGGGCCGGAGCGTGAGGCACCGCGAAGTCGGCGGGCCTCCACCAGACCGTCCGCAACGTCGCCGGGCCACTCGACCGCGGCCACCGTTTCTCGGTCGAGCTGACACAGGACACGCAATCGCCGGAACCCGTCGAGCACCTGACGCCGCCCGCGCCCTGCGCGTGCAACCAGGATCGGAACCTTCTGGCCGTGCTTCGCGATGGAGGCAAGGAGCTTCTCTTCAGCAGAAGGATCGGCCGCGCGGATGCCGGCGTAATCCGTGAGAAGGTGCCGGATCTCCAGGTGCACGACGCGACCACCAGCCACGTCCTGGCCGGGGACGGCGTCCTCGCCGATGCGCTCTTGCGGTCCGCTACGCCGTGCCTTCTTATGGGTCGCCTTGCGGCTCGAACCGCTTCCAGGCACTGCGGCGGATGCCGCAGCTGGCGGTGACGACCCACCGGATGTCTCCGTGGGCGCCGCAGATGGCGCACCGGCCGCGGGTACCGGATGTTCTGAATGCTCCATCGGTCCTCGTATTTGAATGTCGCTCAAATGCGGGTGTCGCCTGCACCGGCGGTACCGCCACGGGAGCGGCAAGCGCAGATTGCGCGGTCACCCCCTCACTCTCGATTTTGCGACCTGAATCGCTATCAGCCGAGTCTGATGACCTCAGCTTTTTCGCTTTCTTGCGTTCACGAGACGCCGCTTGGTGGGTGTTGTGCTTCGCTTTCGCCGCATCACGGACGGCTCCTTCAGGGCAGTCCTGGAGAGACTTCTTGTACTTCTTGGCGGCGTTGGCCAAGCTCGCCCGGCGCGCCTTCGTCCGGCACACGTCGCTGCAGTAGCGCTGGCCACGAAAGTGGGGACGGCAGATGACGAAGGCGCGGCGGCACTCGGGCCGCCAGCACTCCACGTGAATGAGATCCAGGGCCAGTGCACGGCCAAGCTGGATCGAGACCTCTCGGCCAGCGCGGAACGACAGCCGATATCATCTGAAGAACCATCGCGGCTTCACCGCCGTGCCCCATGTGGTTCCCCGCCTGACAGAGGGCCCGGTGTGTCACCACCGGGCCCTCGCCGTTCCCCGCGCAGGGGTCCTCCGACTCGCCGTGCCCTCTGGATGACCTGTCGGCAGCCGAGAGCGTCGGCAACGTAGCCTGGGCGCAATCGACGGGACGCCCGATCAGACGCGGTTCTCAGCACCCAACGCCGAACTCGGGTGGGTCAATTTCCGTGAGCAGAACCGGGTCAACTCCTCTGAGTCCCTGGGCGCTGGCCTACCACATCGACATCGAGTTCCTTCGCCAGGCATACCG
>JACPPN010000266.1 GCA_016190995.1 Acidobacteriota bacterium
CGGTAGTCGTTCATAGGGCGCACATTCGTGCGCCACCTAGTCCGACGTGCGGGGCTGACCGAAGCAGGCGATCGTATCGGACCTGCTGAAAGCCGACCGCCTGAAAGGCGGTGGGATTAAACCTGGCACGTCGGACTAAACAGCGTGTGAAAAAAGCTCTCACCGCAGAGAACGCAGAGCGCGCGGAGGAACGATTCTCAGGGAAACCCTGGCTCCGCGTCCTTCGCGCCCTTGTGATGGCTTTTGTTCACAAGCTCTTCAGCCGGACACTACGACTGCTACGACGACGACCGGGCTTCCACCTCGGTCAGGGCCGCGTCGAGCACCTGGAGGACGATGTCCGCCTGCTGCTTCGAGAGGACCAGCGGCGGCGAGAGCCGGACGGTGTTCTTCCCCGCCCCAAGGACGAGAACGCCCCGCCTGAACATGGCGTCGACGACGCGGTCGCGCTCTCCGGTCGCGCGCTCTTTCGTCTCGCGATCGCGCACGAGCTCGACGCCAATCATCAACCCCCGGCCGCGCACGTCGCCGATGAGGGGGTGCTGATCGGTCATCCCGCGCAGACCATCCAACACATGGGCGCCCACCTCCTCGGCATTCGCGATGAGGCGCTCCTTGAGCAGCCTGATCGTCGCCATGGCCGCGGCGCAGCACACGGGATTGCCGCCGAACGTGCTCGCGTGCGTCCCGGGCGGCCACGACATCACGTCACGCCGCGCCGTCGACACCCCCAATGGCATCCCTGACGCGATGCCTTTCGCCACCGCGACGATGTCAGGCTTGATGCCACTGTGCTCGCACGCGAACATCCGGCCGCTCCGTCCCATTCCGGACTGCACTTCGTCCGCGATGAGCACGATCCCGTGTCGCGTCGCGAGCTCGCGCAGCTTCTGGAGGAAATGGTTGGGCGGCACGACGTAACCACCCTCGCCCTGAATCGGCTCGACAACGATCGCGGCGACCTCGTCGGGCGAGACGAGATGCCCGAAGATCTGCTCGTCGATGAAATCCAGGCACTCCGCACCGCACGTGTCCGGCTTGAGACCGACCGGACACCGATAGCAGTCTGCGTAGGGCGCGTGATAGACGCCGGGCACCAAGGGGCCGAACGCGCGCCGCTGCAGCACCTTGCTCGCCGTCAGGGCGAGCGAGCCCATCGTGCGGCCGTGAAACGCGCCGAAAAACGCAATGAGGTACTGCCGTCCCGTGTAGTGCCGCGCGAGCTTGACGCTCGCCTCGATGGCCTCGGTCCCCGAATTGCCGAAGAACGATCGCGCGGGCCCGTCAATGGGCGCGATGCGGCCCATCTCCTCCGCGAGCATGACCTGCAGCTCGTAATAAAAATCGGTGCCGGAGATGTGCAGGTACTTGTGGGCCTGATCGACGATGGCCTGCACGACTTCAGGGTGGGAGTGACCCGTCGACACGACCGCGATCCCCGCGGCACAGTCGATAAACCGATTCCCGTCGACGTCCTCGACGACCGCCCCTTCGCCGCGTGCGATGACGAGCGGGTAGCCACGCGTGTAGGACGGCGAGACGGACGCGGCGTCGCGCGCGATGATCGCACGCGCCTTCGGTCCCGGGAGCGGGGTCTTGATATCGGGAGCGTTCATCACTTCTTCTTCCAGCGCGTCCCGCCGGGGCCGTCCTCGAGCAGGATCCCGCGCGTCTCGAGATCGGTCCGAATCCGATCCGCGGTCCCGAACTCACGTCGCCGCCGGGCAGCCTGACGTTCTTCGATGAGCCGCGCGATCTCTTCGACGGGAACGGGCGGCCGGTCATCCTCGGCGCGTCGCAGCGACATGATGCCGAGGACACGATCGAAGCTCGCGAACGCGTCCCGGATGACGCCCACGTCGGGCGTTCCGATGTCGCCGGCATCAATCGCCGAGTTGAGCGCGCGCACGAGATCGAACATCGTCCCGAGGGCGCCCGCGGTGTTCAGGTCCGCGCGCAGATCACCGGCGAACGCCTCACGCGCGGCGGCGACGCGCTCCTGCAGGGCCGGATGCGCGTTCGCGTTGGCGACGGTCTCGAGCCTCGCGAGAAAATCACCCAGGCGCCGCATCGCCTCCTCCGCCTGCGCGAGCGTTGCCCAGCTGAAGCGGAGCTGCTTGCGGTAGTGCGAGGAGAGCAGGAGATACCGGAGCGCCGAGGCGCGATGGCCCTGGTCGATCACGTCCTTGACGGTGAAGACGTTGCCCAGTGACTTCGACATCTTCTCCTCTTCGAGGATGAGATGCTCGACGTGCACCCAGAAGCGGGAAAACGGCTTGCCCGTTGCGCCCTCTGCCTGCGCAATCTCGTTTTCATGGTGGGGAAAAATCAGGTCGACGCCACCCGCATGCAGGTCGATGGGCGGCTCGCCCAGCAGCCGGAGCGCCATCGCGGAGCATTCGATGTGCCAGCCCGGCCGTCCCGGCCCGAGCCCGTAGTCCCACGTCGGCTCGCCCGGCTTCGTCGCCTTCCAGAGCGCGAAGTCGCGCGCATTCTCCTTGTCGTACTTGTCGGCGTCGATGCGGGCGCCGGGCTGTATGCCTGCGTGATCGAGCCGCGCCAGCTTGCCGTAGTCCGGCATCGAGGCAATCTTGAAATAGATCGAGCCCTCGCTGCGGTACGTATGGCCGCGGGCTTCCAGCGCTCGAATCATGTCGCTCATCGCGCGCAGATTCTCCTCGTCGGTGGCGCGGGGTGTTGCCTCGGCCGCTTCGAGGCCGAGCGCGGCCGCGTCCTCGAGGAAGGCCGCGATATAGCGCTCCGTGTACTCGCGGATCCCGAGACCCGCCTTCTGCGACTCGACGATGACCCGGTCGTCGACGTCGGTGAAATTCATCACTTGACGCATGTCGTACCCTTCGAGGTATCTCAAAGCGCGCCGGAGCACATCGAGGCACACGAACGTGCGGAAGTTCCCAATGTGGCCCCTCGAGTACACCGTCAAGCCGCACGTATACATGCGGACGACGTTGTCGCTTCGCGGCGTGAATGCCTCCTCACGGCGGGTCAGGGTGTTGTAGAGACGCATGTCGGGGCACTCGAAGGGCGCGGGAGGGGGCAGGGACGTGCCAACGACGGTCCTACAGCCGACACCGGACGGCGAAATCCTCTGCGGCCCGTATCATGACGCTTCGGACGGCAGCGCGCGGGTCAGGCGGCAGAAGTCCACGCCGTTGTCGCAGCCGAACTCGACCTTCACGGCCTGGCGGACGACGTCTGTCGCCGGCAGGTCGAGGCCCGCGGCGGCAAACCGGCGCCCAACCGCGTCCACGTGGCGCGCCGCCCGACGATACCGAAGATCGATCTCGATGTCGTGCTCCGTCGTCCAGTAGCTGATGTCGAGGCTGCGGCAGCGATCGCCGGCGAACGCGTGTTCGACGACGCCCGCCGCGACGCGATCGACTGCGGTCCCCAGCCGTTCCGCCTCGTCTTCGCCGAAACCGACAAACTTCGCCACCCGCACCGTCAGGATCCCGGCGAGATCGACAAACCGGTCGTCGCTTGGAATCGTGACGTTGAGCGCGAGGGCCGGGGGCGGAGAGCAGCGGTGACGACGGCTCACGTTCCTGGAATTCTACAGTGAAATCCGATCGAACAACTCGCGCGCGTGCCGGCAGTCCGCCTCAATCTGTGCGCGCAGCGTGTCGGCGCTGTCGAAGCGACGCTCGTCGCGCAGTCGTTGCACGAACGCCAGGCGCAGGCGCTCACCATACAGATCGCGATCGATCCGGAAGATGTGCGATTCGATCGTCTCATGCGGGCTGTCACCAAACGTCGGGCGCACGCCGATGTTCGTCACCGCCGGGTAGATGACCTCGCCTACCGTCGCGGTCGCCGCATAGACGCCGCGTGGCGGCACGAGCTCGTTGTCGGTGCAGATATTGGCCGTCGGGAATCCCATCTGCCGGCCGCGGCCATCGCCGCGCAGGACGGCGCCGTCGACGGCGTAATGGTGTCCGAGCAGGGCGCCCGCCTCGTCGACGCGTCCTTCGCTGATCAGCCGCCTGATGCGCGTGCTGCTGACAACGAACTCCTTGTACCGGACCGGATCGATCTTCTCCGCGCGAAATCCGTCGCGCGCGCCGAGCAGACGCAGCAGCGAAAAGTTCCCGGCGCGATTGTGACCAAAGAGAAAATTCGCGCCGACCCACGCTTCCGAGATGCGCAGCCAGTCGACGAGCACCCGCCGGACGAAGAGCTCCGGCTCCCACATCGACAGCTCTTCGGTGAAGCGGACGATGGCCACGCCGTGTATGCCGAGGTGGGCCAGCCCTTCGAGCTTCTGCGGCAATGTCATCAGGAGCGGCGGCGCCTTGTCGGGACGGACAATGCGTGGGGGATGCGGATCGAAGGTGAGCGCCACGGGAGTGGCGCCACGCTCGCCGGCGCGCCGGCACACGCGCTCGACGATCTTCAGATGACCGCGATGGAGCCCGTCGAAATTGCCGATCGCCAGCACCGGCTGGTACCAGCGCGCGGGGCGCGCATCGTCGGGAAAATAGATGACGTCCAAGCCCTTCCTCACATCATCCGCTCAGGTCGAGGACCAACCCATCATATGCCAGCTCCATCGTTCGCGGCAGTCGCGCGCAGGTGGCCGCGTGAGGGAGATCGTGCGTCATATGCGTGAAGTAGGTGTGGCGTGCGCCGATGCGCCGGGCCACCTCCACCGCCTGCTCGACGGTGAAATGCGTCGGATGCGGACGATTGCGCAGGCAATCGAGCACGACGACCTCGACGTCGTCCAGGAGCGGCCAGGAGCTCTCGGGAATGGCATTGCAGTCGGTCAGATACGCGAACCGGTTGAAGCGAAATCCGAGGATCGGCCGGGTGCCGTGCAGGAGCGGCACGGGAGTGACGGCGCAATCCGAGAGGCAGAAGGGGCCCATCAGCTCGCGGAGCAGGAGGCGGGGAACGCCGCCGGCGAACGGCGTGCCGGGATCGAACGCATAGGCGAACGTGCGCCGGATGTCCGCCAGCGTGCGCGCATCGCCGCAGCACGGAATGCCCCCTCCCTGCAGCAGGTTGTAGGCGCGCACGTCGTCGAGTCCCAGGATGTGATCGGCATGACTGTGAGTAAGGAGGATGACATCGACGCGCGCGAGGTTGAAGCGCAGTGCCTGGGCCCGCAGATCTGGCGACGTGTCCACGAGGATCGACGTGCCGTCGGCGAGCTCGAGGGTGATGGAGGGCCGCCAGCGGCGGTCCCGGGGATCGTTCGAGCGGCACGTCTCGCAGCGGCACCCGATGACCGGCACGCCGTGCGACGTGCCGGTTCCGAGAAACGTCACGCGCACGATCGCGATCCGGATTCACGCAGCCGGGCTGCTACGCACATGTTCCAGGGCGCGTCGTGAAGGGTGATTCACGGCGTGATGATCCTCTTTTCGGATGTCTGCGCCTCCACGTAGCGCATGCGCAACTCGTACAAGAGGTCGTCGATCAGCTTGGCCTCGTCCTCCGACAGATTGCCTTTCGTCTTCTCCTGCAGCATCGCGAGGATCTCGATCATGTGCGCCGCACCAGGCAGGTTGATCTGCTTCGTTTGCGAGGCGGGATCGTTGATATCGCCGAAGTGAACGGCCGCCGTGGTCGCGAGCGAGAGGACGAACGCGGCGAACGAGATCGATGGCTCGTCGGTGGACATGAGCGCCTCCAGGCGGGCGAGCGTATCGAAATGCTAGCATACGACCGGAGTCCCCGTGGTGCGACCATCCCAACCGGCCGGACGTCGAAGACGGCATCGGCCCCAGAAGGCCACAGCGCGGCGGAAGAGG
The DNA here is from genome assembly GCA_016190995.1 of Acidobacteriota bacterium. Lineage (GTDB taxonomy): Bacteria > Acidobacteriota > Vicinamibacteria > Vicinamibacterales > JACPPN01 > JACPPN01. The sequence goes on from JACPPN010000266.1 coordinate 5,778, forward strand.
CAGTCGAACGCGGCCGCCCGAACGTTCCATCGGCTGGTCGACATCATGCAGCGCCTGCGTGCCCCGAATGGATGCCCGTGGGACCGCGAGCAGACGTTCGAGTCGCTTCGGCCGTTCGTGCTGGAAGAAGCTTACGAGATCGTCGGCGCCATCGATCGAGGTGATCGCGCGGAGCTGGTGAAGGAAATCGGCGACCTGATCTTCGAAGGCGTGTTCCTCGCGCAACTGCTGAGCGAAGAGCACCGGGGGACGGTCGCCGACGCTCTTGGCGCGGTCATCGACAAGCTGGTGCGACGTCATCCGCACGTCTTCGGCAAGCGCGCGGGGCGCCCGACCGTTCGCTCGAAACGGATGCGAAAATCGCCGGCCGAGGTTCTGACGCAGTGGGAAGAAATCAAGGCGCGGGAACGGCAGGAGACGGGCGCGCAGCGGTCGATTCTCGCCGGCATGCCGCGGGATCTGCCGGCGCTCCTGCGGGCGCACCAGATCGGAACGCGTGCCGCCGCGGTGGGATTCGACTGGGCGCGCGCAGAAGACGTCATCGAGAAGATCGAAGAGGAAGTGGCGGAACTGCGCGGCGCGACGCGTGCCGAGGGGCAGGCGCGGGTCGAAGAGGAGATGGGCGATCTGCTCTTCGCGATCGCGAACTTGTCGCGCAAGCTCGGCATCGAGCCCGAGTCGGCGCTCCGGAACGCGAACGAGAAGTTTGCGAGGCGGTTCGAACGGCTCGAATCCCGGCTGCACGAGCGCGGAACGTCGGTCCACGCGGCATCGCTCGAGGTCATGGAAACAGCCTGGAGAGAGATCAACAGAGACGAGTGACCGGTAACGACGCTCCGCCCCAAACCCATGAGTAAGAACGGAGCGGTCGCGGCGAAGCGTCGTTACGAGGCAGCCGCGCCGCGGCTGCTGCCAAGATAGCTTTCTCGTGCTTATTCGGTTGTTTCAGCAGACCCCAACATGCTGCGATCAGTCCTCCGCCACGTTCCGTGCGCCTCGGATCTGTCGGTAGGGCGTCGGACGGCGTCCAGTTCCCAGCCCCAGCAAGGCCCCTAGCCAGGCAAGCTGGGCTTCTACATCGACGTCGACGACCTCGACACCTACACGCGGAAAACCAAGGAAGCGGGCGGCAAGATTGTCGTGGACAGGATTGATGTTGCGGGCGTCGGCCAGATGTCGCTCTTCGAGCACCCGGATGGCCGCGTCCTCGGTGTGTGGAAACAGCAGAAATAGAATGGCGGCGAGCGGCCGTGCCGTTCGGACCTCAGCCTGGAGCATGTGACAGTGTGACGCCGAAGGTCCGCAGGGCGGCTCGCCTGTTCAGCCGCATTGTCGTTCTGGGCGTTGTGTCGGACCGGTGGCCTCCCGCGTTGGACCGCCAGGCCGGGATGGGACTCAGGCCGGACCTATCTTCTTTCACCGGCGTCGGAGGACGCGGCACCCTTGCCCTTTTTGTGTTGATCGAACCAGCTCAGGGTATACAGGATCTTCGTCATGTGGTGACTCGGATGTCGGGCGATTCCATGGGGCTCGTCCGGAAAGCGAACGAGCACGGTCTCGACGTTAAGCCACTTCAGCGCGAAGTAGTACTCTTCCGAGTTGGCCATCGGCGTAAGGTAGTCTTCCTCGCCCGTCAGGATCATCGTCGGGGTCTTGACATTCTTGATGATCGAGATGGGAGAACGCTTCATGTAGTGCTCGGAGTGCTCCCACGGAATCCCTGGGAAGCGATACTTCACCAACGAGGGGCGATCGGCGTAGAGCACGAAGCTGTACCAATTGGCGCCGCTCGGGTACCACGGCACTGCGGCTCGGAACCGGTTGGTCCGCGCGATCAGCCACATCGTCAGCGTCCCTCCCCCGCTGCCCCCAGTGACAAACAGATTCTCCGGGTCAACGTAGCCCTTCCCAATGAGCGCGTCGATTCCCGACATCATGTCGTCCACGACGTCGCCCGGGTTGCGACTGTCGTCCGCAAGGCCGGGATGCACCTTTTCAATAAGATGCGCGAACTCGTAGCCAAAGCTCGTGCTACCGCGCCAATTGGGGTAGAAGACGACATAGCCTGCCGCCGCCATGAATTGTTTTTCGAGATCGAACCGGGGGCCATAATGACTGAGCGGGCCACCGTGAATCTCGAGAATCAAGGGGTACTTCCTGGTCGGGTCGAACTGGGGTGGCTTCATCACCCAACCCTGGATCTTCCGGCCGTCGAGCGCTGACGGGTACCAGAACTCCTCGACCTCGCCAAGCGCTTTGGCCGCGAACAGATCTAGGTTGATGGAGGTCACGACGCGGGCGGTCCCTGTCGCGGATCCGACCGCCACATCGGACGGAATGTGCGGGCGGCTGTAGGTGAACGCGAAGTTGCCGTTACCAGCAACCGAGAACATGACGAGGCTGATGGCCCTGTTGTGACTGCCCCCGAGATCCGTCGCCACGTCTCTAAGCTTCCCGTCAAGCGAGTACAGGCCGAGCTTGGTCGTGCCCCGATCGTCATACGCGACATAGATGCCACTGCCGTCTGGAGCCCAGCGGGGACGTTGAACGTCGCGATTCAGGTCGCCGGAGAGAAGGCGAACGCCACTGCCATCGCGGTTCATCACGTAGAGCCGATCGAGCTGGTAATCGAGGCCGGCATCGTCGAAGCCGATGTAGGCGATCTGCTTGCCGTCAGGAGAGATCGAGGGCGAAGTGTCGGGACCCTTCCGCCGCGTCAACGCGCGAATCGATCCGTCGGTCACGGAGACCTCGTAGATCTCGGTTCCGCGCGGATCGTCGGCGTCGTTGGTCTCCTGGTCACCCTGACGATTCGCTGAAATCAGCAGGGCCTTGCCGTCTGACGTCCAGACCGCCTGACCTTGTCCGTGATCGTAAACCTTGGTTCACTTGCAAGGACATCAGAGGATGTTTAGTCACCGCCACGCGACGTTTGATGCGCCGTCAGGGTCACTGTTCGTCCAGCCGTCGTCGTGATCCAGACGGTGCGCCCATTGGTTTGGAGGCGCACGGCGCCGTCCTCGTCGGTGCGGAAGATTCGTGCGCCGGCACGCCGATACCGTTCCATGACGTATCCCGCTGGATGGCCGAACCGGTTGCCCCGCCCGGCGCTGAAGATCACGACGGCCGGCCTCGCGGCATCGATGAATGCCTGAGTGCTGGAACCGCCGCTTCCGTGATGCGGCGCCTTCACGATCCGGAGCGGTACCGGCGCGAGCTCGGGCGCAAGGATGCGCTCCACGTCGCGTCCGATGTCTCCCGTCAGCAACACCGAGACATCCCCCAGGGTCGCCTCCATGACGAGCGAATCGTCGTTGCGCACCTTTTGGCGCTCCCAATCGGGCGGCGGCGGATGCCAGAGGTGAACGGTGACGGCTCCCACGATGATTTCATCGCCAGCTCGAACCGAGCGTAGCGTCGAACCGAGAGAGGCCGCCGCCGTTTTCAACGTCTCGAGCGGCCGGTGCGGCGGAACGGGCACGCCTTCCCAGATCTCCCGTGGCCGAAAATCACGCACAACGGCCGGCCCGCCGCCGATGTGATCCGGATCGCCGTGCGTGAGCGCAAAGTACTCCAGACGCCGCACGCCGAGCGCCCACAAAGCAGGCGAGACGACGCGCTCGCCGATGTCGAACGATCCGGGGGCGCCGCCCGCGTCCACGAGCATCGAGGTGCGCGAACCGAGTTGAACGAGCGTGGCGTCTCCCTGTCCGACATCCAACACCGTTACGCTGAGAGACACGGCAGGGGTGGACCCCGAGGCCAGGGAAAGGCGTCCCCAGGTCATGGCCGGCGCGATGAGCATCCACATGCCGCTCGCGACGATGATGCCAAGCTGGATCCGTTGCACAGTCGGACGAGGAGACGAGAACAGAGCGAGCCATGCGCCGTAATAGATCGCGAGCGCGGTCCAGGCCGGTGGTGGAACCCTCAGGGCGAGCCACGGCATCATCTGTACGAGCGACGCGCTGCCGACCAGCCAGCTCGCCGCCAGATGCGCGACCAGCCCCACGTACCGCGCGACGTCGAGATCAATCGGCGTCGCTATGACGGTCGCGAAACCAGCGATTTGAACGATGGTCATCAGTGGAATCGCGGCGAAGTTGAGCATCAATCCCGCGCAGGTGACCCGCGAGAAGACCAGCGCGCTGATTGGAAACAACGCGAGCTCGGCGCAGATGGTTGCGGCCAGCAGGACCAGGGCGGGGTCGAGCCGCGATGTCACTGATGACGTAACGGGCGCCCACTGCGCGAGCCGGCGCAGGCCGGAAGTGACCCGTGCGGTGCCGATGAGAATGGCCAGTGTCGCGCCGAACGTCAGGGCGAACCCGACGTCGAGCACGCTCAGGGGCAGTGCGGCAACCGCAACCACCGCGGCGAGGGCGAGCGCGTTGAGCGGCGGCGTCCGGTGATCGAGCAGGCGCGCGGCCAGAACCGCGACCGCGGCGGTCGTCGCGCGAAGGACGGATGCGCCAGATCCGACGACGAAGGCGTATGCGATCAGGCTGACGAGCGCGAGTGCGCTCTGCAGGCGCGGTCCGGCCCCTGCGAGCCGAAACAGGAAAATCAGCAGGACCGCGAGAATCGCGATATTGCCGCCCGAGATGGCAATGACGTGATACGTGCCGGCCTGCTGCAGGCGACGGGTCACGTCCACATCGAGGCCGGCTCGATCGCCAATCAGGATTGCCGTCGCGACGGCGGCCGAACCTTCGGACCATGCGCCTACGGCCTGCTGCACGGCGGCGCGCACGGCGGCGCGCGCGCGCGCCGTCGTCTCGTTCACCCAAGAACCGCGTGCGACCGTATCGACGAGCGATGCGCTCTTGATAGTGCCGACGAGCGCAAGCCCGCGCCGAGCCAACGCGACCTCCTGGTCCCGCGCGCCGAAGTTCAAGTAGCGCGAGGCGCGACCGAGGAACACCGGGGCGCGCACCAGACGGCCGGCCCGCCATTCATTGCGCCGTGCAGGTCCGAGAATTCCTGAAACAATCAGGCGTACGCCACCTTCCACGTCACGGGGGACGCCATCGATCTGCACACGGCGGGCTTCGACGTCGAGTACGACCCCATGATCGACAGGCGCGGCGTCCCGTATCAGAAGAGCTTCGAGGAGCACCGGCTCGCCATCGACGGCCAATTTGCGCGCAAGCTCCCGATCGAAGAGCTGCCGGATCGTTGGATTGAGGGCCCGTGCGGCGGAGGTGCGGCCCTCGAGAGCACCGACCGCGGCGAATCCGAGCGTGACAGCAGCCACGAACCTGCGATCGCGGCCGCGCAAGAACGCCAGAAGTGCTGTCGTCCAGGTCAGGACCACCAGAAGGGCGATGGGATCGGGCGGGGGGACTGCGAGCGCGCCCATCGCCGCGCCGGCAACGAGCGCGATCGCGGCGAGCGCAGCCGGACACCTCACGCGTCGCGGTCAGTGCAAGAACGTGCGCGCAAGCTACATGGTCGAGAAGCTTGACGATCCAGAGGGGGAAGGCTGACCGATCGCAGGACGTTCACGGGCGGCGCGTACGCCACGCGGCAGTTTTGTGCAGGCCGTGGACGAGGGCAGGCGGCCTGAAGGCCCGTCCCGGCGGGATTCGGGTGGGTCCGGCTAAAGCCGGACACCACGACTGCGGGTGGGTCCGGCTAAAGCCGGACACCACGGGATTCGGGTGGGTCCGGCTAAAGCCGGACACCACGAC
>JACPPN010000272.1 GCA_016190995.1 Acidobacteriota bacterium
AGCGGGTTCACGCTGCAACCCGTCGTGGGCCTTTGCGAGCAGACACCGCCGCTCCGCCCCACTACGGACGAGGTCGAGCGGATTATCGAGGTCACCATTGACGATCTGCTCGATGCGAGCCGCCTGCGCACGAGGGAGACCCTCCGTGACGGGTCGCCATTTCTGGTCCCTTACTTCGATCTCGGCGGTGGCGAGGTGTGGGGCGCAACCGCGATGGTCCTCGCGGAGTTTCGCGCGTTGATCGGATTTCCAGTTCTATGAGCGAGTGTGCTAGTAACGAACCTCCGCCTCAAACCGTCGAGTAAGAACGTGAGGATGAGCCGTCGGCTCCGCTTCGTTACTAGTTTGCGCGGCCGCTGGGCGGCCGCGCCTAAGCCGGGCTTGCGCGGAAATGTGACACATTCGTACACATTTCGGCCGTGCAAGCACGGCTAGAGTCATTCGAGGTCATCGGAATCGACTCGACTGCGACAGACACTGGCCTTCACCCATTGACGCACTGACTCATTGATCGCTCAGCCGATCGACTGAGAGATCGATGAATCCATGACTCGACCAAATTGTCTGCCATGATTCGACGATCGTTCGCGTCTATTGCTGCCCTCGTCTTGGCGGCCGCGCTTGGGACCACGGTTCCTGATTCGGCGGTGGTGGCGCGCGCCGACCAGACGGTTCCCGAGCGCATGTACGCGGCGCTCCGCTGGCGGCTCGTCGGTCCGTTCCGAGGCGGCCGCGTGCTGGCCGTCAGCGGCGTGGTCAACCAGCCGAACGTGTTCTATTTCGGATCCGTGGCTGGCGGCGTCTGGAAGACGACCAACGCCGGGCAGACATGGGAGCCGATCTTCGACGGCCAACCCATCGCGTCGATTGGCGCGCTGGCGGTCGCCCCATCGGACCCCAACGCAATCTACGTCGGGACCGGCGAGGCTGACATGCGGTCCGACATCTCGTTCGGCCGCGGCGTGTACAAGTCGGCGGATGCGGGCCGCACGTGGCAGCGCCTCGGGCTCGAAGACACGCATCACATCGGCCGGATCGCCGTCGATCCACGCAACCGGGAGATCGTCCTCGTGGCGGCGCTCGGGCATGCGTACGGAGCGAATCCCGAGCGCGGCGTCTTTCGCTCGGCCGACGGTGGCCGCACGTGGCAGAAAGTGCTCTACAAGAACGAAAACGTTGGCGCCATCGATCTGAGCCTCGTTCCGGACAATCCGGACATCGTCTACGCCGCGCTGTGGAACACCCGCCGTGCGCCCTGGGAACGATACCCGCCGGTGAATGGACCCGGGAGCGGCCTGTACCGTTCGACCGATGGCGGCATTTCGTGGAGTGAGATTGCCGGCCGCGGCCTGCCGACGCGCAACATCGGGAGAATCGGCGTCGCGGCGGCCGCGGGCGGCAAGCGCGTTTACGCGCTGGTCGACGCCGACAGTGCGGGTCTCTACCGGTCCGATGATGGCGGGGTGAGCTGGCGGCTGGTCGGTACGGATCCCCGCATCCGGTCGCGCGCCTGGTACTTCGGCGGCATCACGATCGATCCGCGCAATCCGGACCAGGTCTACATCGGCAACGTCGCGCTCTATCGATCGACGGACGCGGGCCGGACGTTCGAAGCCATCAAGGGCGCGCCGGGGGGCGATGACTACCACTCCCTCTGGATCGATCCGAACGATCCCTCACGGGTGATTGCCGGGACCGATCAAGGCACCATCATCAGCGTCGATGGCGGGAGAACCTGGAGCTCCTGGTACAACCAGCCGACGGCGCAGTTCTACCACGTCGCCACCGACACCCGCTTTCCCTACGTCATCTATGGCGCGCAGCAGGACAGCGGCACGGTCGGGATCGCGAGCCGGGGCGACTACGGGGCCATCACTCCGAGAGACTGGTACACGGTTGGCGGCGGCGAGAGCGGGTACATCGTTCCGGATCCGGTCGACCCCGACGTTGTGTACGGTGGAAGCGTCCTCGGCGCCTTGTATCGATTCACGAAGCGTTCCGGCCAGTCGCAGGACATTTCGCCGTGGCCGACGCCGAACTTCGATCTGCCCCGCGCCGAGCAGAGATATCGCTTCACCTGGACGTCTCCGCTCGCGTTTTCCCCTTCGGATCCGCGCGTGATGTATTTCGGATCGCAGATCATGTTCCGGAGCGCGGACGCCGGCATGAGCTGGACCATCATGAGCCCTGACCTGTCGCGTCAGACCAACCGCGTGCCGGCGTCTGGTGGCTCGATGATCCAGGACCTCGCCGCGACCGAAGCGTACGGGGTTATCTACACCATCGTGCCGTCGGCCGCCGCCAAAGGCTTGATCTGGGCCGGTACCGATGACGGTCGCATCCACCTCACGCGCGACGAAGGAGCGAGCTGGCAGGACGTTACCCCGCAGCATCTCGACGCGTGGAGCATGGTGAGCATGGTGGACGCGTCGCGTCACGACCCGGCGGCGGCGTATGCCGCGATCGATCGCCACAGGCTCGACGACTATCGGCCGCACATGCTTCGGACGCGTGACTACGGCGCGACGTGGGCCGAAATCGTGAACGGGATCGATCCGTTCGCCTACGTCCACGTCGTGCGCGAGGATCCGGCTCGAAAGGGATTGCTCTTCGCGGGAACCGAGCTCGGCGTGTATGTGTCGTTCACCGACGGCGACCGGTGGCAGCGTCTGCAGCTCAATCTGCCGGTCGCGCCGGTTCACGATCTCGTCATCCACGACAACGACATCGTTGTCGCGACGCACGGCCGATCGTTCTGGGTGCTCGACGACATCTCGCCGCTGCGCCAGGTCGACGGGGCCGTCATCCAGGCAGACGCGCATCTGTTCCAGCCGGCGACGGCGATTCGCGTGCGCCGCAGCGTCAATACCGACACGCCGCTCCCGCCGGAGACGCCGCTCGGAGCCAACCCGCCAAACGGCGCCATCATCTACTACTCGCTCGGGAGCGAACCGCCGGGAGAGGTGTCGCTCGAGATTCTCGATGCCGCCGGCCGTCTCGTGCGCCGGTTCTCGAGCCATGACCCGCCACCGCCGCCGCCCTCGCCCCCGCCAGCGGCGGGCTACTGGTTTCGTCCGGCGGCTCCGCTGCCGAAGGCCGCTGGACTCAATCGCTTCGTCTGGGATCTCCGCCATCCAAGGCCGCACGCAATCCGCTCCAGCTACACGATTGCGGCCGTGTACGGCGAGGACACGCCCGCGCTGCCGCTCGGGCCACAAGTCGTCCCCGGCCCGTATCAGGTACGGCTGACCGTGGCCGGTCGGAGCTTCACGGCGCCCCTCACCGTCAAGATGGACCCTCGGGTCACGACGCCCGCCAACGACCTCACGCGTCAATTCGAGCTCGAGATGAAAATCGCGGAGGCCTTGGCATCGACTCATGAAACGCTCGATGAGGTGCGGGCGTTCCGCGCTCGCCTGGTCGAGCTGCGAAAGCGCATCCCGGCGGGCAAACGTGGCGAGAGCGTCCTGGCTGCCCTGACATCGCTCGAGGACAAGACTGCGGCGCTCGAAGGAGTGTCGCAACCAACGAGCCAGGTCGGGGACCTTCAGGCGTCGAATGCCGCATTCGCCTCCCTCATGGTCGTCGTCGACAGCGCCGACACCGCGCCGACCAAGCCATCGGTCGAGCTGTTCGACGAGTATCGGCGCCGGTTCGACGCGCAGCTTGCAGCGTGGGATGCGCTGAGGACGACGGAGATGGCGGCGCTGGAGCGAATGTTCGAGCGGCCGGGCCGGCGCAGGAAGAGGTGACTTGTGGACCTTCTAGGACGTGGGAAGAGAGACACAGCATACCGCGATCCGACGGGCGGACGATTGTCGGAGAGTCAGAGGACGGAGTATGGGATGCGGCGAGGAGTCGCTGTGCCTGCGCTCCCGCCCCCGCCGAGCTTGGCGAGGATCCGGTAGTGGAAAACGCGTTGGCCGGCCATTCAGGGGCTCTCGGGCAGGCGATCGTAGGGCCGCCTCGGACGGAAGTCAACGCACCAACTCGGTTACAATGACGCCTTCCTTGACACTCTCGGCAGGAATGCGGCGATCTGCGATCGCCTCAAGAATCGGAGATGGCAGATGGATCGAAAATGAACCTGGAAGCTCGCTGGGCCAGCGTGTGGGAACGTCGCGGTGGCACCTGGCTGATCGTGCACGAGCACTTCTCGGCGCTGCTTCCGGAGCCCGCCACTCCGAACCCGCCACAGCCATAGCGGCTGCGGGAACCTTGCACCGGGACGGTCCGGTTAAAGAGTGTGCTCAGAAGATGCGCCGAATTCGGCAAGATGTTGTGGGGTAGAACGTATCCGACCCCAAGCCCCATTTTCATCCTGCGGGGTGTCCCGAAGGGACATGGGGCAGTGTGAAAAAAAGCTCTCACCGCAGAGAACGCAGAGTGCGCGGCGGAACGCTTTTCAAAGAAATCCTGCCTCCGCGTCTTCCGCGGTGATGGCTTTTGTTCACAAGCTCTAAAGCCGGACATGACGACCATGCGCCCACGACTGATTCTGCCGATCGCGCTCGCCATCCTTTCTCTCGTTGTCGCCGCGCTGATCGCCACGGCGGAGGTCCGAGCGCCGCTCGACCGGCTCGACCCCTATGCGCGACAGGCCGCCGAGGACTGGAAGGTGCCGGGGCTCGCGGTTGTCGTCGTCAAGGACGGGCGCGTCGCCTTCGAGAAGGGCTACGGCGTGCGGGAACTCGGCAAGCCCGAGCTTGTGGACGAGCACACGCTGTTCGCGATCGGCTCGACGACGAAGGCCATGACGGCGGCGGCCGTGGGGATGCTTGTCGACGAGGGCAAGCTCAAATGGGACGATCGCGTCATCACCCACCTGAGGCGTTTCGAGCTCTACGATCCGGTGATGACGCGTGAAGTCACCCTTCGCGATCTCCTGACCCATCGAGCGGGCCTCGGAACCGCCGATTTTCTGTGGTACGGCCAGGAGACTTCCACGAAGGAGATCCTTCGACGCCTGCGCTTCCTCAGGCCCGAGACGTCGATGCGATCGCATTTCACGTATCAGAACATCATGTATGCCGCGGCCGGCGAGGTCGTCGCGGAGGCGAGCGGCATGCGGTGGGAACAGTTCATCCGCGCGCGGATCCTGCAGCCACTCGGCATGACGGACACCGTGATGAAGCTCGTGGACCTGCCGCGCGGCAACGTCGCGTCACCGCACGATCTCGTCGAGGGCGCCGTGCGCGTCATCGAGAACGCCAGCGTCGATCCGGTCGCGCCTGCTGGTTCGATCTGGTCCAGCGTCGATGACATGTCCCGCTGGCTGCGCGCCCTCCTGAACGACTGCCGGCCCGAGGCGAGCGGCGCAAAGCCGCTTCTGAGCGCCTCGAGCTGCGCGGAGCTCTTCAAGCCGCAGGTGATCGTGGGTCCCGACGGGTTCTATCCAACCGCGACGCTCACCGAGCCGCATTGGACGACCTACGGGCTCGGCTGGTTTCAGGAGGACTATGCAGGGCACGCCGTCGATTTTCACACGGGCAGCATCGACGGCATGGCGGCGATCGCTGGCGTCATCCGCGCGGAACGTCTCGGCGTCTACGTGCTGGCGAATCTCGATCACGCGGAAGTCCGTCACGCGCTGATGTATCGCGTCTTCGATCTCTACCGGGGCCGCGAGGCGCGCGATTGGAGCCATGATTTCCTGAAGCTCTACGCGGACGAGCGCAGGGAGAGGGAGAAAGCGCGTGGCGCCGCGGAAGGCGAACGTGTCTCGAATACCCGGCCCTCGCTGCCCCTGGAGAGGTACGCCGGGGCGTACTCGGATCCGCTTTACGGAACGCTCAGGGTCTCGTACGAGGGCAAGCTGCGAATCGCATATGGCAACCGCTACGTCGGGTCGCTCGAGCACTGGAATTACGACACGTTTCGCGCCACGTGGGATCGGCCCTGGCTCGGCATGGCATACGTGCTGTTCCGGCTGAACCGCCGCGGTGTCGCGACCACCGTGGAGCTTCAGGGCGCTACCTTCGGGCGCCGTGACGAGAAAGACGTGCCCAGCACGTCCAGTCGATGATCGACCGGATCGAGACGCTTGCAAGTCCTCAACCTTCGACGCTCGACTTCTGACCTTCGCGCGTTGACCTTCCACCGCGGTTCCTGGAACTTCCCGGCGACGGAGCACGTTCTTGACAGGTAGGCGTATGAGCCGGCTGGTCCGTTCCCTGACCCGCCTCCTCAACCGGGGAGACATCACGTGGAAACACTGTGGCAGGACGTCAAGCACGGCGCGCGAATGCTCGGCAAGAACCCCGCATTCACCGCCCTGGTCGTGATCACGCTCGGTCTCGGGATTGGGGCGAACGCTGCCGTGTTCGGCGTGCTGAATGCCTTCATCCTGCGCCCGCTTCCGGTGAATGACCCGCGCGAGCTGGTCGTGATCGCGGTCGCGCACGACGGCAATCACTCACCGCACCCAGTCTCCTATCTGGACTATCGCGACTATCGACAGAACTCCAAAGCGTTTGCTGACATCGCCGGCTTCGCCGTGGGCTTCGCCGGGCTGAGCGCCGACAATCAGGCCGAGCGAATCATCCTCAGCTACGTCACTGGCAACTACTTTTCGATGCTCGGTGTCAGGCCTGCGCTGGGTCGCCTGATCCTGCCAACCGAGGGGTGGAAACCGGGCACCGATCCCGTGGCGGTGATCTCGGATGCGTACTGGAGGCGAAGATTTGGCGCGGATCCGGAAATCGTCGGAAAGCGGGTTCTGGTGAACGGACGGCCCTTCACGATCGTCGGCGTCACCCCGCCCGAGTTTCACGGCACTTACGCCATCGTCGACTTCGACGCGTACCTGCCGCTCGGCATGGCGATTATCGACACGGGATACCGCGAGATCCTGACGCGCCGGGACGATCACGCCATGCGCCTCCTCGGCCGGCTCGAGCGAGGCGTCAGCATCAAGCAGGCGGAGTCATCCCTCAAGGTAGTCGCGCGTCAGCTCGAGCAGCACTATCCGGAAACGAATCGCAGCGTCGCCCCGTTCGTCTTTCCGGAGTACCTGGCGCGGCCCCAGCCGAATGCGGCGGAACAGATTCCGCTCGTCGCCACGGTCTTCATGCTCCTGGTCGGCATGGTCCTGATGGTTGCGTGCGTCAACGTCGTCAATCTCCTGCTCGCCCGCGCGACCGTCCGACAGAAGGAGCTGGCCCTGCGAGCGGCGCTCGGTGCCGGCAGGCTTCGCCTGATCCGTCAGCTGCTCACCGAGAGCCTCCTGCTCGCCGGTGGCGGCGCCCTCGCCGGCCTGCTGGTGGGACTCTGGGTGGTGTCGATGCTGGGACGCGTTCAACTCCCCGGCGACCTTCCGATCAGATTCGATCTGAGCTTCGACTGGCGGGTATTCGGCTACGTCGCGGCCGTCGCCCTCCTGACAGGTATCGTTGTCGGTCTGGTGCCGGCGTTCCGGGCGGTGCGCACGGACTTGAACGACGTCCTTCGCGAAGGCGGCCGCGGGACGTCCGACGGCGGGCGGCACCGCTTCCGAAACGCGCTCGTCGTCGGTCAAGTCGCGGTGTCGCTGGTTCTGCTGATCACGGCAGGGCTCTTTGTCCGCAGCCTGCAGAATGCACGGTCGGTCGACCTCGGCTTCGACGCGCGCAACGTGCTGAACGCCTTCATGGACGTGGCCCAGCAAGGCTACGACGAAACGCGCGGCCGATCGTTTTACCGGGAGCTTGAGAGGCAGGCCAGGTCATTGCCGGGTGTCATCTCGGCGAGTCTCGCCTACTCGGCGCCGATGGGCTATTACAGCTCCGCCGAGTACATCAACGTCGAAGGCCAGGCCCCGGTGTCCGACAAGCTGCGCCCGATCGCCGGCTACAACATGATCGGACCTGACTACTTCACGACGATGCGCATCCCTCTCGTGGCAGGCCGCGCCTTCACCGAGCACGACGACGAATCCTCGCGCCGGGTTGCCATCGTGAACGAGTACATGGCGCACCGGTTCTGGCCGGGCGCGAATCCGATCGGCAAGCGGTTCAGCATGAGCGGCGCGGGCGGTCCGTGGCTCGACATCGTCGGCGTCTCGAAGGACGGCAAGTACAACTTCATTTTCCAGGACAAGGGCAGCTACTTCTTCGCGCCGATCGCGCAGAGCTACCGGTCCCAGCGTGTCCTTCACTTGCGCACCGCCGTCAGGCCCGAGACGCTCGCGCGGGCGGTGCAGGCTGAAATCCGCGCGCTCGACCCCAACCTGCCGGTGTTCGATGTGACGACGATGGAGCGGGCGCTCGAAGGAGGGAACGGCTTCTTCCTCTTGAGAATGGGCGCGCTGTTTGCCGCCGCACTCGGCGGTCTCGGCTTGATCCTCGCGGTGGTCGGTGTTTACGGAGTCGTCTCGTACAGCGCGAGCCGCCGCACGCAGGAAATCGGCATCCGAATGGCGCTTGGCGCCGACCGTCGCGACATCCTTCGCCTGGTCGTCGGCCACGGCTTGTCCCTGGTCGCCATCGGGCTCGCCGCCGGCATTGCAATCGCCGCTGGCCTCTCCCGGTTCATCGCCAACCTGCTCTTCGGGATCTCGAGCACGGATGCCGTCACGTTCGCCGTCGTCCCGCTCGTGCTCGGGCTGATGGGCCTCATGGCGTGCTACGTCCCGGCCATGCGTGCGACACACGTCGATCCCATGACGGCGGTGCGTCACGAGTAGATAGACTGCACCGGCGGTTGAGCTGGCCCAGACCATTTGGTTCATCCTGAATCCGGCGCCCGAAGCGTTCACCGCAGAGAACGCGGAGAACGCGGAGCCTGGAAAAACCTGATTAATTCCTCCCTGAATCAATGGATCAATGCTTGAGCGTCGCGGCGTGCTTGTGTCTCCGTAGCTGACGAAATGGCGCTCCGAGAGTTGAGCAAGGAAGGATGGAGGAAAAGATGGCTCGAGATCCAGTGTGCGGCATGGATGTGGATGAGAAGAACGCCGCCGGACAATCCACGTACCAAGGACAGACGTATTACTTCTGCTCGCCTGTTTGCAAAACGCGGTTCGATCAGGATCCGCAGCGATACGTGGGGAAGTGAGGACGACCGTCCGGGGGGTCGGCCGGGACTGACAGGCCTCGGTGTCGGGTCGCTTCTCAGGCCGACCTCCGGGCCTTGACACGCTTCCGAGACGATGGCATCGTCGTCGAGGTCGAGAAGGGTGTCATTCCCATGCGTCCGGTAACAGCGTCTCCGGCGCTTCGCGATCGGTTGGGGCCTCAGGCCTGCGCCGATCTCGAGAATCTGTTTCATGCGTCCGCGGAAGGCTGGAGGGATGAGGTGCTGAGCATTGCCGCGGATCGATTTGAAAGGAGTCTCGCTGCGGAGCTCGCCAGGAGCCGGGTGGAGCTCGCACGGGGTTTTGCCGGGATGCGGGACGAGATGCAGCGCGGGCTCGGCGCCGTGCGAGAAGAGCTTGCCGCCAATCGCATCGAGCTCTTGAAGTGGTCGTTCCTCTTCTGGGTGGGCCAGATCGTCATCATGGTCGGGATCCTGAGCTTCATGCTCCGCGGCGCCCGATGACACACGAAGCGCCCGGACGGTCTCCAGCTTCGAGTCCTGCCGCACCGATGGAAGAAGGCATCCGCGCCTCCTGACGGGAAATCTTGCCCGGGGTGGGCTATCATCGCGCCCCTGACACCAGCGGGTCGCATGCGCCCGCATGACCGCGCGGCACAGGACCCGCTTCACATGAGCGCTGTTGAAACGTCCATGCCTGTTCCGCAGGTTCCAGAAACCCTCGAAGGCTGGAGCCTCCTCCATCAGATGTTCCGTATCCGCTGGCACGGTGTTCGGAACCTTTCGGCCGCCGCGCGAAACGATGTCGCGCAGGAAGCGTCGTCACTTCTCGAGTCGATGAACGCCGGGGAGAACGGGTCGACGGCGACGGTCAACATGCTCGGGCACAAGGCGGATCTGATGCTGATTCACTTCCGCCGGACGTTCGAGGATCTAAGCCGGGCCGAGCTTGCGATTGCCGGGACGCGCCTGCACGACCACCTGGAGGTCGCGACCTCGTATGTCTCGGTGGTGGAGCTCGGGATGTACGAGATGACGGCCAAGCTGTATCAGCAACCGACGCTGCGGGCGCTGGACCGGGACAGCCCCGAGTTCCGGCGGATCATCGGTGAGGAGATGACACGTCAGCGCGATCGCGTCATCTCGCGCCTGTATCCCGAGGTTCCACGCCACCGTCACGTCTGTTTCTACCCGATGAACAAGCGTCGCGGAGAACGGAAGAACTGGTACGCGGCGCCCTTCGAGGCGCGCGCGGCCATGATGCGCGAGCACGGCGTGATCGGACGACTCTACTCGGGGCAGGTCGTTCAGATCATCTCAGGGTCGATCGGCTACGACGACTGGGAATGGGGCGTGGATCTGTTCGCGGACGACGCGCTGGTGTTCAAGAAGCTGATTTACGAGATGCGCTTCGATCAAGCAAGCGCGGAATACGCCGAATTCGGGCCGTTCTACGTCGGCCTGCAGTTCGCACCACACGCGCTGGATCGGCTGTTGGCGGGCGAACCACCGGCGCTCTAACTTAACTAAACTAATGTGGGGCTCCGCCCCACACCGCGGCTCGGTATGCGGACCGCGGCCGCCGATGCTACGGGTACGAAATTCTCGTAAGGGGCCGCATGACGGGCTAAGGAATCGTACGTAGTCCGGCTTTAGAGCGTGTGAAAAAAGCTCTCACCGCAGAGGACGCAGAGCGCGCCGAGGAACGATTCTCAGAGAAACCCTGCCTCCGCGTCCTTCGCGCCGCGGTGATGGCTCTTGTTCACCAGCTCTTTAGCCACTCTTTAGCCGGACCCGCCCGGCCTCCTATTCACCGTCGCCGCTCTCGAACACCGGCCGCTCGACTCCCGCCTTGGCCTGCCTCGCAAGTGCCTGGACCGCCTGGACCATCGACATCAGGC
>JACPPN010000262.1 GCA_016190995.1 Acidobacteriota bacterium
AGTCGTAGAGTCCGGCTTTAGCCGGACCTCGTTATTCAGTCAGTCTGTCGTAGTGTCCGGCTTTAGCCGGACCTCGGTATTCAGTCAGTCAGTCGTTGTGTCCGGCTTTAGCCGGACCCCGGTATTCAGTAATTCAACCAGTACGACAGCTTGACGAGGAAGACGTTCGTCCCCGCGACGCCGAACACGTCCCCGAAATCGTGGCCGAAACGGAAGTCGCCGCGGTCCACCGTGTCCTCACGCGCCTGCTGCCAGACGATGAAGAGCGCCGACCCGGGCTTGTATTCCCACCGCAGAACGTTGGTGGTGCGGAACGACTTGTAGTTGAAGTCCGGATTGCCACCATACCCGAATGTCGCGTAGCGATCCTCGTATCGCCGAGCGCGCGGCTGCACGAGCTCCTTGAACTTCGAATAGTCTCCCGCGGACACGAACGGCTCCGCGTACACCTGAATCGAGAGCGTCGGCAGGATTGTGTAGTTGACGCGCCCCGTGAACGCCACCGTCGTCTGGTCCAGACGGCCGAACGCGTAGTGAGTCCCGCCGTCGGCGTCCGTCACCGCTTCGACCCACTGGGAATCCTGAAGCCGGCGATCGAACCGTATCCCCGCGCTCAGCGACAGAAATGACTTGGGGCGGACCGTCACGTAGGGGCCCAGCTCACGGAAGGACGATCCATGACCATCGCTGCCGAACCCGAGAAAGCCGTTGAAGACAACCGGCTGGCGATCGTCGCCGTTGACGTAGGTCCAGACCGTCCGATACCCCGCGGTGAGGCCGCCTGGACCGCCGCGCGTGAGCCGATCGTCGAACTCCTGATGGTTGAGGTTGTAGCCGCCGCCGATTCGCCAGTTGTTGGTGAAGGTCGCGTGGGCGTTGACGTTGCCGCCGCTCCACAGCAGATCGCCGCCGTAGTTCCACCCCGCGTACTGGTTGAGATTGAGGATGAACGTCCGGACGTGCTTCGAGGGCGTGTTGTCGCGGAACTGAATCCAGTTGTTGACCGTCCGCTCGTCGGCGCGACGCAGGAACCCGAGATCGTTGATCTCGTATCCCGGCGACTTGAAGCCGATGTTCGAGTTGAATCGCACACGCTCACCGGCGATCTTGCTGAACGCGAGGCGCCCGCTGTGTCCGTCCAGGCTGGTCCGCGTCGGATCGAGCTCGACGTGCGAGGCGTCCGGCCGCTGAAAGCTGTGCCGGTTGTTCTGCTGCAGCCGCGAGACAGCTTCCACGTCGCCCCGGACCGTGCTCCCCGCCCAGTAGCCCCCGAGGCTGTAGCGCCGCCCGAGACGCCAGTCCCAGTCGATCCCGCCCGTATACGCGCTGCCGGGAAGGAACTGCACGTCGCTCGAAATCTGCCGGTTGGTCGCCGTCGTCATGAACCCGACCGACGACTGGTCGCGAAATTCCTTGCGCGCGCGGACGACCGAATAGCTGGTCGCCGGTTCGACCACCGCTGTCGTGCGCAGGCTGCCGGCGACGATCGAGGCGCGCTCTTCGGGCGTCACAGCGTAGAGCGCGCCGACCGAAAACCCCTTCACGCGCCCAGTGAGCTTCGCCGCGCCCACGATGGTGGACTGCGTCGGCGCCGCGGTGAAGATGCCGTCGCCCGAGGGCAGATCGCCGGCGCCCTGTGGCGGGCGTCCGATCCGGCGCGAGTAGAAGAGGCCCGTGCACTCGCCATCACCGCAGTCGACGTCGAATCGAAACACGCCCGATCCTTCGACGAAGAACGGCCGGCGCTCGGAGAAGAAGGTCTCGAAGGCGGTGAGGTTCACGACCGCGGGGTCGGCTTCCACCTGTCCGAAATCGGGATTGATCGTCGAGGTGAGGGTGAGGCCGGGCGTGACCGCGAACTTCAGGTCGAGCCCCATGGATCCGGAGGGATTGACCGCATCGGCCAGCGGATTGCCCTCGTCGCGCGGCGACGTCTTCACCTCGGCGACGCCGTAGGGAAGGAGCTCCAGCCGCTTGGTCGAACGGCCGAGCGACAGGCCACCGAGCTCGCCGAACGACGACACGAAGCCGCTCGCGCCGCGTGGCAGGAGCGGCCACGTCGCCGTTTCGTTGAACCGCGCCACGTATCGCGTCACGGCGAACCCGAACGTATCGCCGGCGTTCGGGTTGAAGCGCAGCTGCGAAAGCGGCACGCGGAACTCCGCTCTCCAGCCTTCCCCGTCGATCGCGACCGCGACATCCCAGACGGCGTCCCAGCTCTCATCCTGGTTCCCGTCGTTGAACCAGTACTTGTCCTGCTTGACGCCGGCGGGATTGACGCCGAATTCGTACGCCGTGCGCCTGTCGTGATAGG
Source organism: Acidobacteriota bacterium (assembly GCA_016190995.1). Taxonomy (GTDB): domain Bacteria; phylum Acidobacteriota; class Vicinamibacteria; order Vicinamibacterales; family JACPPN01; genus JACPPN01. The sequence continues at coordinate 2,315 of JACPPN010000262.1, forward strand.
AGTCGATGAAGACCCGCAGCCAGTCGGAGGGCGACCAGACGTCACGGCGCGTCAGATGGCCGACGATTCTCGAGGGCTCGGGATCGAATGCGCGGATGGCCACGTAGAGGTTGGAGCGGTCATATGCGACCCGAAGCTCGGTCTTGAGCGTGGGGGCCGCGCCTTCCCTGGGCTCGCGCTGCACGAACTCGGTCGTGACCGGCGCGGTCTGCCACGCGCGGTCGCTCAGCTCGGCGTCGAGCCGGATCGCCGTCGCTTCAGGAAGGGGCGCGGCCTCCATCCGCGCGACGGCCGCCGCGACCGCGCCGGGGCGCGGCATCGCGCCGAAGACTTGACTCGTCCCCAGGAGCGCCATCACGACGGCTCCAGCCTCTGCAATGCGGTAGGTCATGACAGGCTCGCGGCGAGCTCGTTTGCTTTAGACGGAGCGAGGTCGCCAGGAGTTGGTTTCTTGTTTTCCTCTCATTCTACCCGCAGCGCGATCATCGGATCGACCGCCGTCGCGCGGCGCGCCGGGAGATAGCTCGCGAGGAATGCCACTCCCGTCAGAAACAGCGCGATGGCCGCGAAGCTCAACGGATCGGTGGGGCTGACGTTGTAGAGCAGGCTTTTGATGACGCGTGTAATGCCGAATGCGCCGGCGAGACCGACCGCGATCCCGACGATCGCCAGGCGAAGGCCTTGACCCACGACGAGCTGCACGACGGCCGGCCGATCCGCGCCGAGCGCGACGCGCACGCCAATCTCGTGGGTCCGTTGTGAAACCGCGTACGACAGCACGCCGTACACACCGACGGCCGCAAGAATGAGCGCGATGGCGCCAAAGATGGAGAACATCCAGCCGAAGAGCCGGAATTCCCAGAACCCAAGCTGCCGCAGCTCCTCCATCGTCTGCGCCTCGAAGACCGGCAGCACAGGATCGGAGCTTCGGATGGCGCTCCGCGCGGCCGTGGTGACGAGCGCCGGATCGCCGGAGACGCGGATCGTGAGGCCCGTATTGGGCGTGGCGGAGTAGCGATAGGGCACGTACGCGGCGGCGTACGGCCGATCGTCGGGATTGATGTCATCGTGCCGGATGTCTGGCACGACGCCGATGACGGTCATCCAGTCGCCCTGTTGCGGCTCGTTCACGCGGTACCGCTTGCCGACCGGATCTTCCTTCGGCCAGAAGCGCTTCGCCATGGTCTGATTGATGACGGCGACCGGTGTTCGAGCGGCGCCCTCCGGATCGGTGAAATCGCGTCCGCGCAGAAGCGGCACCTTGAGTGTCTTGAAGAAGTGCGGCGTCACGCCGGCAAAGGTCACGAAGGGCTCCTCGCTTCGTGGGACCGCGCGTCCATCGATCTGGATCGGCCCTTCATCGCCGCCTCCCCCGAGGGGAATCAGGTTGGACGCGCTCGCGGCCTGCACGCCGGGAAGGCCTTCGATGCGACGGATGATGTCTTCGACGCGCTGCGCTTTCGGCTCGGCCTCCCGGTAACGTTCCCCCGGCATGTAGAACCGCATCGTCATGAGCGGTGCCGTATCGAATCCGCCGGACGCGCCTTTCAGGTTCAGGAAGCTCCGCACGAACAGCGAAGCGCCAATCAGCAGCACCAGCGACAGCGCCACTTCCGCCACCACCAGCGCGCTGCGCAGCGTGTTGCGCCGCGCCCCCGCCCCGCTGCCGCGGCTGCCTTCCTTCAGCGCCTCGTGCAGATTCCCGCGGCTCGCCTGCGCCGCCGGGGCGAGACCGAAGATGAATCCGGTTGTCACCGACACGGCGATGACGTATGCGAGCGAGCGCGCATCGAGGCGCCAGGAGATGTAGGACGGCACTTCATCGGGCGGCAGCGACCGATCGAGCAGGGTGAGCCCCACGTAGGCCAGCATGATGCCGAGCGGCACCGAGAAGAGCGCGATGAGCACGCTTTCGGTGAGCAGTTGACGCACGATCCGCCCGCGACCCGCGCCGAGCGCCGCGCGGATGGAGATTTCGCGATGCCGCGCCGTCGCCCGCGCGAGGAGCAGGTTGGCCACGTTCGCGCACGCGATGAAGAGCACGAGGGTGACCGCTCCCATCATGGTCAGGGTGACGAGCTTGACCTCCTCAGGAATGAAATCCTCGCGCAGCGATTCGAGCGATGCGGTCCATCCCTCGCCGCCCGGGTACTGCCGGCTGACTTGCGCGGCGAGCGCGCCAATCTCCCGCCGCGCGCGATCGAGATCGACGCCCGGCTTCAGACGCGCGTACACCGTGAGATTCCGATCGGAGCGCGCCCCCGCGTGCTCGAGCGGCGTTAACGACACCCAGATGCGCTGATTCTGCGGAAACTGAAACCGTGGAGGCATCACGCCGACGACCGTGTGGGCCACCGTATTGACCTGTACCGTGCGGCCGACGACCGACCGGTCGGAGCCGTAGTGCCTCACCCACACGTCATGGCTGATCAGGACGACAGGCGCGGCGCCCGGCCGATCGTCGTCTTCGCGGAAGCCACGCCCGATGACGGGCTCGACCCCGAGCAGCGGAAAGAGATTCCAGCTGACAACCCCGCCGAGATACCGCTGTGGATCCTCGCCGCTCGAAATCGTCAGGCTTCGAAACGTGAGGCCCGCGATATCGCTGAAGACCGTGTTCTGCTCCCTCCAGTCACGCAGGTTCTGATACGACACGCCCGCGCGGTTGATGCCTCCTTTCGGCTGCGTCTCGTAGACCCTCACGATGCGCTCCGGGTCCTTGTACGGAAACGGCCTGATCACGATCGCGTCGGTCACGCTGAAGATCATCCCGTTCACGCCGATGCCGATCGCGAGGCAGAGCACAGCCAGAATCGTAAAGGTGCGACTCTGGAGGAGCGTTCTCGCGCCGTAGCGGATGTCCTGAATCAGGCTTTCCATAGGAAGATCTCTAGTGGACTGTACTCGTGAAAAGTAAAGCGCCTCAGGCGGGTGGCCGCGAACGGGGCGGGGCCCCCAGCGCGTGAACCTACGACGCAAGTTCAAGACCCGCAGCCTGCCCACGCGCTGGGGACCCCGGGGCGCCCCGCGCGGCGCGCAGCCCCACT
>JACPPN010000273.1 GCA_016190995.1 Acidobacteriota bacterium
CTTCAATACGTGGAGCCACCGCTTCGTCGTCTATGACGCGACCGCGTTGTTCCCGGGCGTTGTGGCGCTTGTGCTCGCCGGCGGAGCGCTCGTCACCGGCGTCGCGGTGCGAGATCGCCGGGCACGCGCCTGCCTGGCCATCGCGTTCGTTGGATTCATCTTGTCATTCGGACCGCAGACACCCGTCTACACGCTCGCGTACCACGCGTTTCCGTTGATGCATGCAGTGCGCGCCGCATCGCGGTTCGCCGTTCTGGTGCTGTTCGGCATCGCGGCGCTGGCTGGCTTTGGCCTAGCCAGCCTGCTGCCACCGATCGAGCGGAGATCAACACGCGGGCACACCCTCGCGCGGGCGGTCGTCGCAGCCGCCATCGTGTTCGCCAATCTCGAGGCGTTGCGGGCGCCGATCACGTACGTGCCCTTCAGGGGGATTCCACGTATCTACGAGGTGCTCCGAACCGAACCCGATCCTGTCGTCGCGGCGGAGCTGCCGATGTACCGGGCGCCGGACATCGCGCGCAATGCGCGGTACGAGCTGCACTCGACGCGCTATTGGAAACCGCTGGTGAACGGCTACAGTGGAATCGTGCCCGCAGCGTATGAGGCCCGCGCCGAGGCGCTCCGCGGCTTTCCCAACGACGCATCGCGCGAAGCGCTGCACGCCGCGGGCGTGACGCACGTCATCGTCCACTTGGACGCATTCGGTGAGCTGCCGCCCGCGCTCAATCGGGTGGAGTGGCTCGTGCCGCTGGCCACGAGCCGGAACATCCGGATCTATCGACTTCGATCGCGCTGATGGGAACGGGCGGCCGCGGCTCTGACCCTACCTCCCGGCCGCCACCGTGAGTTTGGCCAGCCGCCGGTCGGCTTCCATCATCGTCTCGTCGCGCTTGCAGAAGCAGAAGCGCAGCTTCGTCCGCCCGAGCCCGGGATCGTGATAGAAGCTGCTGCCCGGCACCGCGGCGACGCCGACGTCCGTCACCAGGTACCGCGCGAACGCCACGTCGTCTGGAAAGCCGAACGCGCCGATGTCGGTCATGATGTAGTACGCGCCGTACGGCTTGTAGCACGTGAAGTGGTGGCGTTCGAGGATGTCGAGGAGCAGATCGCGCCGGCGACAGTATTCGCGCGCCAGCTCGTCGTAGTAGTGGTCGGGCAGCGCAAGCGCGACGGCGCCCGCCTCCTGCAGCGGCGCGGCGGCCCCGACGGTGAGAAAGTCGTGCACCTTCCTGATGGACGCGGTCAGCTCCGGCGGCGCAATCGCCCATCCGACCCGCCAGCCCGTCACGCTGAACGTCTTCGACAGGCTGTTGATCGTGATCGTGCGATCCGCCATGCCGTCGATCGTCGCGATCGGAACGTGCGCGTGACCGTCGTAGATGATGTGCTCGTAGATCTCGTCCGTGATGGCGAGCACGTCCCACTTCTGGCAGAGGCGGCTGATCGCCACCAGCTCCTCGCGCGTGAAGACCTTCCCGGTTGGATTGTTGGGCGTGTTGATGATGATCGCGCGTGTGCGCGTGTTGAAGGCCCGCACGAGCTCGTCAGGATCGAAGGTCCAGTCTGGTTCGTGCAGGGTGACGTAGCGCGGCACCGCCCCGGAGAGGATCGCGTCGGGGCCGTAATTCTCGTAGAACGGCTCGAACACGATGACCTCATCGCCCGGATCGACGGCCGCCAGCATCGCGGACATCATCGCTTCGGTCGACCCGCAGCAGACGGTGACCTGCGCGTCGGCCTGCACCCTCACGCCGTAGCGGCGCGTGAACTCGCGCGCCACGGCCTCGCGCAGCGGGCGTGCGCCCCACGTGACCGCGTACTGGTTGATGTCCGCCTCGATGGCTTCGCAGGCGGCCTGCTTGATCGCTGCGGGCGCGGGAAAGTCCGGAAATCCCTGAGAGAGGTTCACGCCCCCGTGCTGCTGCGCGAGGCGCGTCATCTCCCGGATGACCGACTCGGTGAACAGGGCGACTTTCTTCGATCCGCGCGGCTTCATCATGGCGCTCCAATCGCTGGTAGGCAACGACGCTTCGCCTCGAACCGCCGAGTCTGGACCCGAGAGTGAGAACGGTGAAGCTTCGTGACCAGCCCGTCTCGACGTCTTGCCGTTCGAGTTTACTTTCGCCGGGCCCCGGACTTCTGCGGTTTCTCTCCGGTCGGTGATTTCGCGACCGGTCTTCGGCTCGCCGGTCTGGATGGAGGCTCTCGAAGCGCGCGGCCGGGCCGAACCGTTTCGGATCCGTAAAGCTGCCGGTAGTCCTCCGCCGTGCCCAGGATGCGCTTGACGTAGTTCTGCGTTTCGGGAAACGGGATGTCGTCGATGAATTCGTCGCGCTCGAGGCCGGGCCGCTCAGCCACCCAGCGCGCCACGCGGCTCTCGCCCGCGTTGTAGCTCGCCAGCGCGACGTGCGCGCCGCCGAACTGAGTGACGAGCCGCTTGAAATGGGTCGTCCCGAGCCGGACGTTGACGTCGGGCCGCGTCAGCATCTCGGTCCGGAAGCGGCGAATCCCTACCGAGCGGGCCAGCCGGCGGCCGGTCGCGGGAATGATCTGCATCAACCCCCACGCGTTCGCGGCCGAACGAATGGTGGCGTCGAATGTCGATTCCTGGGCAACGAGGGCCGCAATCAGATACGGGTCGAGACCGCGCGCGGTGGCATGGCGGCGGATGAGCTCCCAGTACTCCAGCGGAAAGATGACCTTCAGGATGTCGGGCGGCAGCTTGGCCGCCTCGGTCATGTGTTGCGGATAGGCGCGCTTCATCAGGTTGATGCCGCGCCTGAAATCGCCGCGCCGGTTGTGCACGAACGCCAGGGTCGCCTGAAGCGCCGGGGAGTCGCCGTACACGCGCTGGGCGAACTGGACTTCGTTCGCCGCCTGCTCGTACAGCTCGAGCGACAGGAGCAGACGGATCAGCGCATGCGTGGGGGGCAGGCCGGGCTCGATCGTCGAATCGCTGGTCGACGCAGGCGCAGGAGCCGAGGGCATCCCCTGGCGGCCGTTCGTTGCCTCTATCGCCTCGCCGTCGTCACCGGCTTCCACCCGACGATGCTCCAGACGTCTTGCCGACAGGCGTCCATAGTACGTTTTCATGTAGTCCACGGTCGCCAACCGGTAGCGGGCCGTGGCTGCCGCGCCGTCTCCCACGTGATCGCGCGCGCGCGCGGACCAGTACAGATATGAAGGCCGGTAGTCGGACCGCGGGAAGGTTGCCGCCGTCTGTTCGAAGACCGCGGACGCTTCGTCGTATCGCGCGTTCTTGTACGCCCACCAGCCCACTTTCCAGGCCGCCCGCTCGGCGCGCGGCCCGTTGGGGAAGCGCCGGAAGAGCTCGCCGTACGTCTCCGCCGCAGCGGCATCGTCGTCGGTTCGCGTGTAGTAGATCGCGAGGTTGTTGAGCGCTTCTTCGCTCCAGGAGCTGTCAGGAAACTCGGCCACGAGCGCGCGAGTACGGCTGACGTATTCGTCAGCCTCGCCCAGCTCGCGCAGCGCGCTCAGGTGAAAGAACTGCGCCTCGGCTTTGCGCGCCGCACGATCGAGGTGCGGGCGCGTCCCGTCCAGGGTGCTGCCATATCGTCCGAGATAGAAATCGCACTCGGCCAGACGCAGATCGACCAGCTCGCGTGTGTCGCCGCTCGCCCCTGCCTGGAGCGCCTCGAATCCCGCCCGCGCTTCCGCGTAGCTCCGGGATCCGAACAATCGCTGCGCCCGTCCGAGATCCAGATCGAACACGGTTCGCGAGCCGCGATCGAAGACGTCGGAAAGGCCTTCGAGCTCTGTGCC
>JACPPN010000274.1 GCA_016190995.1 Acidobacteriota bacterium
AGGTAGATGACCGTCACTTCCTTCGTCGTGGCGTACACGGCCGGCGCCAGCGCCGTGAAGGCAACTGCGATCTGCCCGGCCGGTACCCAGGGCAGTGCTGACGCCAGCGCCAGCTGCCACGTGGCGTACCACGGCCAGAACCACGGCGTCCCCGCGAGCGTCACGCTCAGGTAGAACGCCCACGCGGCCTGGGTCCACCCACTCCAGTCGGGATGACGCCACGCATACGCCAGGGCAACTATCCAGAACACCAGCGCCGCGAGCCGGGCTGCCCAGATGACCAATCTGCGGGCTGACCGCCACGCGTTTCTCCAATCGGGCGACTCGAGCGCGGCGGCGGCGGGATCATCCATGAGCGCGCGCGCAACATAGGGGGCCAAGGCCGCGTAGACGGTATGGGCCATGCCAGCGTCAGCGGCCCCAGCAATGCTCGCGGCCGCCGCCAGCGGCCGTCCCCGGGTGGCGTACGCAGCGAACGCAAGCAGGACGATCGCAGCGCCAGCGAGCCAGACCCGCGCGCCCTTCCAGCGGGCGCACGACCCGCTCCAGACGGCCAGCGCGTAAATCGTCAGCAGCGGCCACATGCTCCACTTGACGAGCGCCGCTGTCGTGAACCACGCCAAGGCCGCCGGCACTCGCCGGCGCTGGACCGCCAGCATCGCGAGCAGCACGAACGTCAGCACGAGGGCGTCGTTGTGCGCACTCACGCCAAACTCCACAATCGCCAGCGGGTTCCATCCGTAGAACAGAGCCGTGAACGTTCGATGCTCGGGCCGCAGCCGACTGGCAAGACGCCACACCAAGAGCGTGTTCAGGAGATGAGCGGCGACGGCCGTCGCGCGGTACGCGAAGACGTACGTCCAGATGCCCGCGCCGCACGCTTCCAGGGCCATCGTGAGGGCGCCCGAGTACCAGGACCAGACAGGTCCATAGGGCGTCGGCCGTCTGAAATAGAAACTGACGTAGGGGAAGAACGGGTCGTCCGGGAAGTCGGCCGGCACCGCCGCGGCCGGATCCATGCCGTAGACGGCCATGATGCGCCCGGCCAATACATAGTTGAAAACGTCGGTCGAGAGAAGAAACGGCGCCAGCGTGCACGGCACGGCGAACAAGGCCGCGCCGCCGACAATTGCGCCCGCGCGCCAGTTCAAGCGGCCGCGATCCGCGCGGATGAGGACCGAGACATATCCGATGAAAAGAACCGCGAAGATGATAGCGAGCTGCAGCGATGACGCCGCGCGCCGGTCCCATCCGAGCCCGGCCGTCACGGCCAGCGACGGATTCGCCCCCGGAGGGACCGCGAGGGCGTGCGGCGGAGGGTTGGCCGCCGCGCCGGGAGGATTGGGCCAGACCGGCTCGTGGAGGACCAGGAAGAGCGCCACGTAGCCGCAGAGCAGCACGGCAACGAGAGTCTGCGCGCCGATGCCCCCGCGGTCGATGGCTCGAACCTCCAGTCCGGGCATGGAAAAGCGATTCTACACAGTAATATCCCGCTCCTTCCGCCGTCCATGCAGAATGACGGTCCATCCCGTCGGGTATCCGGCCACGACCGGCCCACGTTGAAGCCAATCAGGGCCGTCAGAAATTCGGATCGCGGCAAGCCGAACTCCGACAACACGCCGGCGAAACCCATCCCGTGAAGCAGCCCGAACCCGAACACGAGGGCGAGCCCACGGTTTGAGATCAGTCGTCACCACATTCTCGATCGTGACATAGGCAATCGACATCGCGATCAGCGGCTCGACCAGTCCCGAAGGAAGGGAGAATACCCCGTACATCGAGAGTGCGAGCGTGATCGAGTGCGCGATGGTGAAGGCGGTCACCTGCAACAGGATGGCGCGCGTCCGGACGGTCAGGAAGAACAGACCGAGCACGAAGAGCATGTGGTTCAGTCCGTGCGGCAGGATATGCGTGTAGCCGAGCGCGACCGGGTCGCCCTCGGCGGCCTTTGTCTTCGGCGAGGAGACTCGGCGCTCGCATGACTCCTTTCGAGGGCTGCTCGGACTTCACTCACGTTGCGGCCCGCACGCTGCGTGCGAGCCGTCCTGACATTCGAGTCGGCGTTCGACATTTCGCAGACCGACGCCGGTTTGACGCCCGCGCTCGAGCGATAGAGGTGTGGCCCCGGCCCCCGTGTCCCGAATGTTGCGCAGGACGTCGATCCGCAGGCTCGCGGTCGCGATCTCGTCAACGGCGAACCCCGGCGTGATCCCTGAGCCCGCCAGAAGTCGCGTTCTCGCATTTACTCTCGGGCCATGAGCTCCCGCGCGAAGATGGAAAGGGCGCCAGCGAGCAGGACCACACTCACAATCAGCATGATCGTCACTGGCGAGGGCAAGACTGCTGACGGCTGGAGCGTATTCAAGCGGCTCCAGAGCCATGCGAGGAGCGCCGTCGCCCCCGCCAGCCCGATACCCATCTGAATCCGCTCGCCGACTTCAAGAGGAGTCACGACGGCCTTTCGGTGAGCGTCCCATCGGCGAAGCATTTCCGCCTTCAGCCAGATGTGCATGGGATCGGGAAGAGGTGGCCCCTCGATCGGCAATGTCGCGAGCTGCTGCATCCATGAGGCCACGGCAAGCGTCTCGTGGCACACCGCGCACGTGGTCGCGTGACCGCGCAGGGCAGGGGCCTCCAGGTTCGACCTCGCCAGGTCCCGCACGGCGGCTTCATGCTCACACGATCGCCCGAACATCGTCATCACCGTTTTCCATCACCACGGTTTCCAGGATCGATCAACTGCGCCATCTTGCGCCTGGCACGATACAGAAGAACCCTGACGCTCGACGGCCGAAGACCAAGTGCCTCCGCGATCTCGCGGTGCTCGGCGCCCTCAACATACGCCAGCCATAGAAGCTGACGCTGCTGAGGACGCAGACGTTTGAACGTGCGCGCCATGTCGACCCGCAACGGGATGTTGGGAGCCGCCACGGCCGGCTCTCGAGCCCGCCCGTCGTGTGCGCCCCGTTCGAGGCGGTGGTGGCGCCAATAATCGGTCATCAAGTTACTGGCAATCCGAAACAAGAATGCTCGCAGCTGCTGTGCGTCGCTGGTTGCCGGCGGTGAGCGTAGGAGACGCAAGAAGGCGTCCTGCACGATGTCGTCGGCCGTCGCCGCGTTTCCGATCACGCTGATGACGTAAGCGCGCAAGGCAGCAGCCGACTGACGGAAGAACGCCTGAAACGACTGCTCGTCCATGATCACGGACGCAGGCTGCGGCGCCGCCTCGGCGAGCGACGACGATGTCGCCAACGCCGCGTCTGCCGCCAACCAATTCGCCCGCATCGGCAGGGTTTCCTAGCGCTGAGCGAGATGTCCGTTCGTGCGGCCTCCGTTGCCGTTGAGAACACCAAGTGCTCTGGCGAGGCGGTACGAGACGCCGGACGACATGATGCAGCCGAGACCCAGCGACAGGACGATGACCCCGACGATGGTGAACGCATCGTGATCCATGAAGGTAAAGTACCAGCCAAGGAACAGCAACCCGAGGCTGAGCGCAATGAAGATCACGCCGACCGCCGACGCACGCAGGATGCGTTCGTGAACGCTCGTCGAAGCGCGCTCGATCGTGAAGCTATTCAGGAGGCTTGCGCCGCCCTCTGTCTGAAGGAACTCGCTGAAATCTTTCACCGAGCCGAGGCGCTCAATCAATCGGCCGCTGAATTCGGCCGTGCGCTTCAGTTGCTGGTGCCGGTGCCAGGCGTTCGCCACGAGCCAGGCAATGAACCCCACCATCGTGAAGAAGGCCGGCGCAATGATGATTTCTGGTGCCGTGACCATGACCGTATCTCCTGTCGAATATGCCGCTCATCTAGGAGAACGTTTGAAGGCCCGAGGTGGTTAACACCCGGGTTGAGCCATTCAGCGATTGGCCCGGCGCTGCCCGAATGGCGACGTCCTCATCTCGCGGCTCGCGTTGGTGGCCGGTCGCTCGAATGGTCAACGTCATCACTGCCCTGTTTCGCTAGAAACTGGTGGACGCGCCGGCCGGGTACGCCGAGATGGCGGAGGAGATGGACGACCTCGCGAAGACGCTGCCCGGCTTCGTCGACGTGCAGGCTAAAATGTCGAAAGATCGACAACGACCGGATTCGTGATCCACCAGTAGCGAAATCGGCGGGCGACGGTTGCGTAACCTCCGCCTCAAAGCTGTAAGGCCTGCGATCCATCTCCATCACCAACCTGTCCCGCGCGAGCGACCAACCACGACTTCTGTCATCGCGATCGCCTGGGCTGCGGTTGCAGGACGGCAACCACAGAGTCGTCTCATCGCATGTTGTGTCTTGTCGATCGCCAAGTTTGTCACTGGTCCTGCGGGACGACGGAACTCGTTCGCTGGACCCATCGCTTGACGTGGGCGTCTTCGACACACACGAGCTGGCCGGTACTCAGGTTGCACCTCAGCCGGCGTCCACGACGCGCTTCCCCGTCAATCTGTCAACCTGCCTGCCGGTGACGAGGAGTGAATCCTATGCCCAGCCGTCGTTTCCTTCTGATCGTCGCGCCCACCGTCCTCACGATAGTTGGCGGCTTCGGAACGCCTGCCGCAGCTCAAGCTGACCCGGACTTGAAAGTCGCGCTCGTCTCGACGCCTCAGCAAGCCGCAGCGGGGGCGAACGTGATCCTTCGCGACACGACGTCCAACATCGGAACCGCGGACGCCGCCGCATCCACCACACGCTTCTATCTGTCCACGGACTCGTTGCTCGACGTGGGCGACACGGTCCTCGGCGCGCGCGCGGTCGACGTCTTGACCGCGGGATCTTCGAGCACCGGCGACACCACAGTTACGATCCCGATCGCCACTGCGACAGGCAAGTACTACATCCTGGCGAGCGCGGACGACGACCTCGCGGTCGCCGAGAGTGACGAAACCAACAATACCGACTCTCGGATCTTCAAGACGGGTCCCAACCTGGTCATCAAGTCAGTCATGGCGCCCGCGAAGGCTGGAGAAGGACAGACACTGTCCTTCTCGGACACCACGAAGAACGTCGGGACCGATACCGCGGGCGCGTCGAAGACCAAGTTGTTCTTCTCGAGCAATGCGACGCTGGATGGCGGAGACACGCTTTTGGGGATGCGTGATACGCCGGCCCTGACCGCCAACGCCGAAAATGCAGCCGCGACCAGCGTTACGCTTCCCTCCGGCCTGTTGCCCGGCACCTATTATCTGATTGGTAAGGCCGACGGGAACTCCGCGGTCACGGAAAGCAGCGAAACCGACAACACGAAGGCGCGATCGATCGCGATCGGGCCGGATCTCGTGACCCCTTGGGTCCTCAGTCCCAGCACACTGACGGCGGGCGTCCCTGCAACGGTGAAGGGGAGCACGAAGAATATTGGAGGTGGAGTGGCCGCCGCTTCCTACACGCGGTTCTACCTTTCCACCGACGGCGTGCTCGACGGCTCGGATACCTTCCTCGTCGAGGCGCTCGTCAACAGCTTGACTCCAGGAACCGTCGCCACGTCGGTCGTAAGCCTTGCAGTGCCGAACGGCACCACACCGGGAATCTACTATCTTCTCGTCATGTCGGATGGTGGACTCTCGGTTGCGGAAACCAAGGAAGGCAACAACACTCGCAGCGTATCTGTGACGGTGCCGTAATCAAGGAGCGGAACCAGCCGCCGCGCCGTTCGCGCGAGCTGGTTCCGCTTCGCCCTCAGGCTGGCAGGGCCAATCGGCTATATAACTTGCCTGGTGACTGCCAGCGGCCTAGTCACATTAATCCAAGCCTGAGGCATTATGGAGCATTACAGAACGAAGTGACAAACGGGCGGGTCCTGTCGCCGGACAGCCCCACCGGTCCTCGGGCCGAAAAGCTGCTACCACGGGGGACGGCCCTGCGGGCCGGCGGGGCGGCCCCGTCCGGCGCCACCCGCGACGTTGTCACTTTGCCACGCCCACCGACGTCAAGCGCGCCATCAAAACAGTGGCAGCCGGATGTACTGCGGGCATAGACGCCCTGGCCGCGACGCGCCCCCGCCACGTACGCTGATCTTCGACGTCTGCTATCATCGCAGGTCTTTCCATTCAGGAGGTCCGATGACTGCTGTTCGCCATTCGTTCCCGGTGTGCGCGATGACCCTCCTTCTGTCGCTGGGCCCATCCGCGGCCGGCGTGCACGGCCAGACAAGCGGATCGACCGCCAGCCTTGCGGGCGATCTGAGCAAGGATTGGGCCGCCCTGAAAGACACGATGATGAAGCTCGCCGATGCGATACCGGACGACAAGTTCGGCTACAGGCCCACTCCGGAGCTGCGCACCTTCGCCGAGCAGTTGATGCACGTCGCGGGCGCCAACGTCAACTTCATGAAGTTGCTCGATCCGAAAGCCGCCGCCCCGACGCTGCCGCAAAAACCGACCCCGAAAGCCGAGGCGATGAAGGCGCTCGGCGATTCGTTCGATTTCGGCGCGACGGTTCTCAAGGGAGAGACCGACGCGACCCTGCAGGAGACCGTGCAAGGGCCTCGCTTCCTGGGACCCTCCACACGCGCGCGGATCGTCTATCGCACCATGGGACACACGTGGGACGAGTACGGCGTGATGACCGTCTACCTGCGACTGAATGGCATCGTACCGCCCGCGAGCCGGGGCTCGATGTAGGGCAAGACGTACTCCACCGTCGACAGCGCGTCCGGGTGCTTCGCGGCACATGGGCTCCAACAAGCCCGATCCCTGTCGATCGTCGACTGTCGGCTCGGATCCGGTGTTTGCCGGTGCGGCGCATCCGGATGGCGTATAGCGCATGGGCGCCAACGAGCCGGATCCTTGTTGACTGTCGAGTGTCAGGGCCCTTCGTCCTCGGCCTGCCCACCTCTCGGCTATGCTTCGCGCCGTGATCCAGCCCCGTACACCTGTCGGATCGCCCCCCGATCGTGCCAGGAGTGTCGCGGCCGGTGTCTTCCTGACATCAGCGGCACTACGGATGACGGAGCTCGCCCTGACCCGGCTCTTCTCGGTGACGATGTACTACCACTATGCGTTCCTGGCGATCTCGATCGCGCTGTTCGGCCTGAGCGCCAGGGCCGTGGCGCTGTTTGTCGTTTAACGCCGGATCGCTCACGTGCCGACGACCGCGCTGCTCTCCGGGTGTACTCTTCTGTGCTCTTCTGCAAGCGCTAGTTACTCTCGCCTCGATTGCCGTGGTCCTAGGGCGCGCACGGCGCGCCCGAGAGCGACCGAGCCGGGGTCCGGGGCAGAGCCCCGGTATCCGGGGCAGAGCCCCGGTCTACTCGAAGAGATCAGACCAGCGCATCAGACAGGTAGGGCTGATGGATGAGACGTTCGCGCGATGTGCCGAGCTCGAGTCGAGCGACTTGCAGGGGTCCGGCGTCCAAACGGACCCGCCACCGAGCAGGGAGGGACTAGCGATTCGGGTCCCCGCGTCGGGCCCGGTAGAGCAGCACACCACAGATGAGCGGAAAGGCCAGGTAGATGACCGTCACTTCCTTCGTCGTGGCGTACACGGCCGGCGCCAGCGCCGTGAAGGCAACTGCGATCTGCCCGGCCGGTACCCAGGGCAGTGCTGACGCCAGCGCCAGCTGCCACGTGG
>JACPPN010000275.1 GCA_016190995.1 Acidobacteriota bacterium
GAGCGACGAAGCTTCGTTACTAGGCGGCCGCTCCGCGGCCGCAGCTAAGACAGCTTCTAAAGCCGCACCGACGAAAACTTGCTTCACTTGTAAGGACATGGGCTTTAGAAGATGTCTAGGTGATGATCTGTGATGATCCCGCCGTTGGCCGCCATGTGGGCGAAACAGACGTTGAGCGCCGCACCAAGGCGCGACCCTCACACGAACACAATAGCAACTGGGGAGCCCAGATGAGCCTATCAGAAGTGGGCCGATTGAGGTATCAGGGTCGGACCGGCGATGCGCGCCGGCCCTCCAGGCCGCGGGTCAGCTGCCCGACCGCGTCAACGATGTGGCGCGCCGAGATTCCGAACCGATCGAGCAGCTCGTCTGGCTTGCCGCTTCGCGGGATTTCCCGGATCGCAAGGCGATGGACGGCGATCCCGTGCGGCGCGACGGCTTCGCTGACCGCATCGCCGAGACCGCCGGCGACATAGTGATCTTCCACGGTGATGATGACCTGATTCGTCTGCTTGCCGCCCGAGACCAGCGTGGCCGCGTCAATCGGCTGAAGGCTGTAGGCGTCGATCACGCGGACGCTGATGCCTTCACGCTTCAGCGCGTCGTGCGCCTTCAGCGCCTCGAAGACGGTGATACCAGCGGCCACGATCGACACGATATCGTCCGCGGACTGGCGAAGCACCTTCGATCCGCCGATCTCGAACCGATCCGACGTCGAGTAGAGCACGGGTGTCTTGGGCCGTGAGGTCCGGATGTACGCCGGCCCATCGTGATAGGCCGCGGCCACCGTCAGCCGCTCGGCGCTGACACCATCGCAGGGATAGAGAACGGCGCAGTTCGGAACCGCGCGCATCATCGCGAGATCCTCGAGACCCATCTGCGATGGACCGTCCTCGCCAATCGACACGCCGGCGTGAGAGCCCGCGAGCTTGATGTTCAGATTGCTGATCCCGGCCATCCGGATGAAGTCGTACGCGCGCGCCAGGAAGCAGGCAAACGTCGACGGGAACGGAATCGCGCCACGGCTGGCCAACCCCATCGCCACGCCCACCATCGCCTGCTCAGCGATGAACATCTGATAGAAGCGATCGGGATGCGCGCGCTGGAACTTCTCGCTGAAGGTCGAATTCTTCACGTCTGCGTCGAGCGCGACAACGCGGGGATCCAGTGAGCCCAGCGCCGCGAGCGCCGCGCCGTATGCTTCGCGCGTGGCGACGCTGTCGCCAATCTTGTAGGCCGGCGCCGGCATGCCGCTCGCGGGATCTCCCACCGGCCAAACGGCCGACTCGCCCGCCTCGGCAGGCGGCTGAATCGACGGCTTGTAGCTCGTCGAGACGAGTTGGCGTTCGAGCTCGGCAATCGCCCGGCCTTCCTCGCCCCCCTTCTTCAGGGGCTTTCCGTGCCAGCCGTCCTTGCCTTCGACGAACGAGATGCCCTTGCCTTTCACGGTGCGCGCGACAATCACCGTCGGGCGCCCCTTGGTGCTCCGCGCCTCGTCGTAGGCGTCGAGCAGGGCGCGAATGTCGTGGCCGTCGATGATGATGCCGTGCCAGCCGAAGCCGCGCCACTTCGCGGCGTGCGCCTCGACGTCGTGCCCGAGCTGCGTCGGCTGGCTCTGACCGAGCGCGTTGACGTCAACGATCGCGCAGAGGTTGTCGAGCGCGTGATGAACGGCAACCGCCGCCGCCTCCCAGACCGATCCTTCAGCAGTTTCGCCGTCACCAAGCAGCACGTAGGTACGGTACGCGGAGTTGATGCGGCGGGCGTTGAGCGCCAGGCCCAGGGCCGCACAGAGGCCCTGGCCGAGCGAGCCGGTGGCTACGTCGACGAACCGCAGGCGCGGCGTCGGATGTCCTTCGAGATCCGATGACAGCTTGCGGAGATCGAGCAATTCGTTCCGGTCGAATGCGCCCGCCTCGGCCCACGCCGCGTAGAGAACCGGGGCGGCATGGCCCTTTGACAACACGAACCGATCGCTCCGCGGATGCTGCGGATTCTTCGGATCGAAGCGCATCTCCGAGAAAAACAGCGTCGCGACGATTTCCGCGGCGGAACAGCAGCTCGTCGGGTGGCCGCTCGCCGCTTCGCTCGTCGCCCTGATTGAATCGATCCTGAGCTTGGTCGCGATGTTGTGAAGCGCGGGGACCGGATCATGTTCATCTGACACGGCGACCTCCGAATGCGCGGGAGTCTACCAGCACGGTTGAGACCGCAAAAGGCGAAAGCCTGCGGACCATCATCTCACGGTGGCGTCCGAAAGCCTGAACCGGCGATCCGCATCTTCTAACGACCGCGTGGCGCCCGCGCCAGCCTCAAGGCACGAATGGCGCGCCCATATTCGGCGGCAGCCAGGCCTTGCGCGCGGTAGGCGTGCGCCACCGACGCCAGGGCGCGCATGGCGCGGTCGTGGAATGGAGCAATCGCATCGATGTCTGCCAGGCGCAGCAGGACCCGCGACGCAAGGGCGTTGGTCGATACCGGCTTCAGCGGCGCCCGCAGCAACCCAATCGTGCCACCGTCCTGGACGGACGGCGCACGATCGAAGAAGCCGCCATGCCGCTCATCCCACATCACGCGAATACAGTGATGCATGAGCTCCTCGGCCAGCTCGATCCACGGGCGTTCGCCGGTCGCTTCATACGCGTCGACCAATGCCGCGCTTGCCTGCACGTGGTCCGCCAGCAGACCGCGGACCCGCGCGACCGTGTCGAAGCAATGTGCCACGCCGTGCCCCGGCCGATAGGTGGCGAGCACGACACGCTCGAGCGTCCTCAGGGCGAATTCCGTCAGGGCTACGTCCTCGAGGAGCGCGCCTGCCTGGATGTACGCACTGACCATCGCGGAGGCCGGACCGACGTACAGCGTCCGGTCGACGGCCGGCCGTACGGCGCGCTGCCTGGCTTCGTTCGACGAGAGCGCGTAGTACTCCGCATCGGCGCTCTGACTTCCGAAGAAGCCGCCGTCTGGATCAGCGAGGCACGCTTGAACGTAGCCAATGAGCTCGATGGCGATCTCCCGATACCCCGCTTCCCCCAACGCGCGCCAGGCGTCGAGGTACACACTGAGCAGCGCGGCGTTGTCCTCGAGCACCTTCTCGAAATGCGGCAACGACCAGTCGCGGGCAGTCGAGTATCTGAAAAAGCCGCCTTCGATGCGATCCCAGAGACCACCGGACGCCATCGCGTCGAGCGTGACCGTGCTGAGGTGCCGCAGGTGCGCGTCGGGCGCATCGAGGTAGCATTCCAGCGCGAACCCGAGGGCGGCGGCGTGCGGAAACTTCGGCTCGACGCCGAAGCCGCCGTACGTTTCGTCGAACTCCTCCGACAGACGGGCGCGCAGAAGATCGACGGCGCCCCAATCGGGCTCGCTGCCGCGAACCGCGCGGCTTGGGTCGGCATCCCGCGCGGCGGCCGCGCGCTGCCGGTTCGCTTCGATCTCGAGACGGCGTGATGCGAACGCATCGGCGACCTGGACGAGCGCGACCTCGAGGCGCTCCCGCGAAAAGTACGTTCCGCCGCCGAGAAGGTCGCCAGCCGGCGTCAGGAACGCCGTCGTCGGCCAGCCGCCCAGGTTGTAGCGCTCGTTGATATCGGGCCGACGATCGCTATCGACCCTGATCGCGACGAACCGCTGATTGACGATCGCGACGATGCCCGGGTCGGCATAACTGGTCGCGTCCATGACATGGCACCAATGGCACCACGGCGCGTGGATCGCGAGCAGGACGGGCTTGTCCTCCGCCGCGGCGCGCGCGAACGGCTCGTCGCTCCAGTCAACCCACACGATCGACTCCTCGGGCGCGGTCATGGGAAGTCACCAGACATGTAACGAAGCTCCGCCTCAAACCGCCAAGTCAATTCGTGAAAGCGATCGGCGGATCTTCGCTACTAGTAACGAAGC
>JACPPN010000267.1 GCA_016190995.1 Acidobacteriota bacterium
GACGGCGGCCGCCTCCGGGAAAGCCCGCGCCTGGAGGGGATGAACCCCCACGCTGAAGACGGTCTCGGGCCAGAGCGCGCGAAGGCGCGCGGCCTGCGCAAGCTCCCGGTCGTCGCCGGCCGCAACCACGCAGAGCACGCGCGAGACACCGGCCGCCCGAGCGCGCGCCACGACCGCGTCGAGATCGGGGGCGAACGCCTCATCGGCGAGGTGGCAGTGCGAATCGATCAAGGGTGAAGCTCATCTGACGCGCGCGCCCAGCGGGACTTCACCGTCGAATGTCACGAGGGCGGGCACGCCGTCCTCGGGGCTCGCGGCGAGGACCATGCCGTTCGATTCGATGCCCATCAGCCTGGCGGGCTTGAGGTTCGCGACGATGACCACCGAGCGCCCGACGAGTGATTCGGGCTGATAGGCGTCTGCAATGCCGGCGACGAGCGTCCGGCGCTCGGGGCCGACGTCTACCTCCATCTTGATCAGTTTGCGCGAATTCGCCACCCGCTCGGCCGCGACGATCTTCGCCACTCGAAGATCGATCTTCATGAACTCGTCGATCGAGATCCGGCCCGCCTCAAGGACGGCGCCCGGCTGCGGCGCCGGCGACGCCGGCTTCGCGGGTTGAGGAAAGGATGCGTCTTCAGTCATCGAGATCTCCCATTGAAATGAGTCAGGGCTTGGCCGCTTCGGCGCGCGGCCACAGCGCCGCCGCTTTGGTCAATATCCGCTCGCCGGTCGCATGCCACCGGGCATCACGGTCGAGCACCGCCTGATGCGGCCCCACCGGCGATCCCACACGCCGCAAAATCTCCTCGGCGGATCGCGGCATCACCGGCAGCAAGAGCAGGGCGGCAATGCGAATAGCTTCGGCCGCGTCGAACAGCACCTGCTCGACGCGCCGCCGCGCGGACGAATCCCGGACGAGCACCCACGGCGCCGTCGCAGCAATGAACTCGTTTGTGGCGTCGATCACGCGATAGGCTGCTGCCGCGCCTTCGTGCAGCGCATAGGCGTCCATCGCACGCCGGTAGTCGCCAACCGCACCCTCGGCCACGGCGGCAAGCCGGTCGTGCGGGTCTGCGCGCCCCCCCACCACACGTCCCTCGAGGTAGCGGTCCGCCATCGCGGCAACCCGACTGACCAGGTTCCCGAGATTATTTGCCAAGTCGACGTTGTAGCGCTCTTCGTACCGCTCCCACGAAAAATCCCCGTCGCTGCCGTACGCGATCTCCTTCACGAGGTAGAGGCGCAAGGGATCGGCGCCAAAGCGGTCGGCCGCCTCGATGGGGTCCAGGGTCGTGCCGAGCGACTTGCTCATCTTCTGGCCCTTCAGATGCACCCACCCGTGTCCGAACACCTGACGCGGCAGCTCGACGCCCGCGCTCATGAGCATGGCCGGCCACACGACCGAGTGGAACCGGGTGATGTCCTTGCCAATCACGTGCAGATCCGCTGGCCACCAGCGGGCAAACAGCCGATCGTCGGTTCCATAGCCGACCGCGGACGCGTAGTTGATGAGCGCGTCGAACCAGACGTACGCGACGCTGTCCGGATCGAACGGGAGCGGGATGCCCCAGGCCTGCCCCGCGCGGCTGACGGAGATGTCCTCGAGCCCGCTGTCGAGCAGCCGGAGGATCTCGTTCCGACGAATCTCCGGCACGAGGAACTCGGGATGCGCTGCGAAGTGCGCGCGAAGCGGCTCGCGGTACTTCGTGAGCCGGAAAAAGTAGTTCTTCTCGCGAATCCAGTCCGGTTTCGAAGCATGGACGGGACAGAGCCCATCGATCAAATCTTTCTCCTGCTTGAACGCCTCGCACGAGACGCAGTACCAGCCCTCATAGAAGCCCTCGTACAGGTCCCCGGCTGCCTGGATCCGCTCCAGCAGCTTGGTGACCCCGCGCCTGTGACGCTCTTCCGTCGTCCGAATGAAATCGTCGAACGAGATGTCCAGGCGCGCCCACACGTCACGGAATTCCCGCTCCATCAGGTTGCAGTATTCGAGCGGGGACACGCCGTGCTCGCGCGCGCGGCGGAAGACGTTCTGCGAATGCTCGTCGTTGCCCATGACGAAGCGGGTTTCCACGCCGCACAGGCGCTTGTAGCGGGCGATGACGTCAGCCGTGATCTTCTCGTACGCCGTGCCGAGGTGCGGCCGGCTGTTCACGTAATCGATGGCGGTCGTCAGATAGAAACGCATCAGCCTTGACAGACAGAGGAAGGACGCGGCAAGACAGGGGGGCTACGTCTGCGTGTCGAGATACGCCTTCATCGCCAGCGCCTGCACCTGCTTGACCGACATGCCGCGCTCGCGCGCGAGCCGCGCGCAGTCCTCGTACTCCGGCGAGGCGTTGACGATATCGCCGCGGCGGCGGGCAATCTTGACGCGAACCGTGCCGACCGGTGTTTCAAGGGCCAGAGACTCCCGATCCAGCCGCTCGCGATCCACGTCGCGAAACCTCACGCCAATCGTGGTGGTTTCGCGGAACAACACGCCCGCCAGCTCGTCGCGCCGCTCCGGCCGCGCGACGACCGTGACGAGCGTCCCGGGACGATTCTTCTTCATCTGCACCGGCGCGTAGAACACCTCGAGCGCCCCGGCGTCGTAGAGGCGATCCATGACGTGACCGTAGAGCTGCGGATTCATGTCGTCGATCTCGCACTCGAGAACGACGATCCGCTCCACGGCGGACGCGCCCGCCGCCTCACCCCCGAGAATGCGAAGCACGTTCGGGGCCTCGGGCAAGTCGCGATCGCCGGCGCCGTAGCCGATGCGCTCGACCCGCATCGGCGGCAGCGGCCCGAATGCGCCCGCATAGGCCGTCACGATGACGGCGCCCGTCGGCGTCACCAGCTCCGCGGCGACGCCGCTCGAGTAGATCGGCACGCCCTCCAGCAATCGGGCTGTCGCGGGCGCGGGAACGGGAAACGTGCCGTGCTCGCACTGAACGGTCCCGCTGCCGACGTTGAGCGGTGACGCGACAATCTGGTCGGCGCCGAACCACTCGAGACCGAACACGGCCCCGACGATGTCGACGATCGAATCGATCGCGCCAACCTCGTGAAGGTGGATGCGCTCGATCGGCATCTGATGAATGCCCGCCTCGACCTCGCCGAGCCGGGTGAAGAGCGCGCGTGCACGCTCTTTGCCATTCGGGCTCAGGGCGGAGCGACCGATGAGCTCGGAGATGTCTGCCAGCGAACGATGCGCGTGCTCATGGTGCGTCCCAGGCTCGTGCGGCTGCGCATGCTGGGCGTCGTGACCGTGATCATGCCCTCGATCGTGGTGGTGATGGCCGTGGATTCGACTATGCCCCTGCCCATCGTGTCCATGATTGTGATCATCGGCCTGATCAGGCTTGACAACGACGTGGAATTTCGTCGCCGAGACACCCGCGCGGGACACCCGCTCGACCGTCACGTCCACGCCCTCGATCGCGAGGCTGCCCAGCGCCCGGCGTAGCTCGCCGATGGGGAGCCCGGCGTCGACGAGCGCGCCCAGGATCATGTCGCCCGATACGCCCGAGAAGCAGTCGAAGTAGAGGATTCTCGACATCGACTCATCCGCGACGCACGCCAACTCCACGCCCGTTCATCACAGCCGCCCCATCTCTCTGAAGCTGAAATAGCCGCTGTCTACCAGAATCAGATGATCAATCACATCAATGCCCATGATCTCGCCCGCCTCGACGAGCCGCGTGGTCAGCGCCACATCGTCCGGGCTCGGCGTCGGGTCGCCCGACGGATGATTGTGGAAAACGACGATCGCCGCCGCCCCTCCGCTGGCCGCCTCGCGGAACACCTCCCGGGGATGCACGACGCTCGCGTCGAGCGTGCCCATCGAGACGATCGTCGTCCGCAGCACGCGCCGCTTGATGTCGAGCAGCAGGACGCCGAAGTGCTCGACTCGTCGCGATCCGAACTGCGGGATCAGATGAGCCGCGGCCTCGCGCGGCGAGGCCAGAAGCGGCCGCGAACGGGACGGGCGGATGAGCGTCCGGCGGCCCAACTCGACCGCTGCCAGGATCTGCGCCGCCTTTGCGGCGCCCA
>JACPPN010000268.1 GCA_016190995.1 Acidobacteriota bacterium
CCGCCGCCGCCACCACCACCCCCCCCGCCGGGCGGAGGAGGAGGAGGGAGTTGGCCAAGCTGCGCGGCGGATCCAACCATGAGCTACTGGATTAATTATGCCAAAACACTCTGTGTCCAGAAGGGCTACCGGGGCTACTACGTCGCGAGGACCTGCCCATCGGGCGCGCTATTGCGGTGGGGTTGCAATTGATTCCACGGCCCCCCTCACGGCCCGGGGCCTACTGACTGAGACGAATTGTTCAGCCGAACCGCCAGGTTTCGCACCTGGTCGAAAAACACCCGCGAGGCCGCCGACGGCAGTGTCTATCGGCTCTGCGTCGTGTCCCTCAGCGCCCGCTCGAGATCGGTCGAAGCCCACGTCCATGTGCCGGAGGGCATCGCCACTTCCGAGACACCAACAACCAGAACGCCTTGGCCCACCGGCCGGTCGGCGCTTATCGTGAACTGGACGGTCTGACCCGCCGCGATTCCATCGTTGCGCGAGACGGTCCAGCTCGAAATCACCGTGCCGGTCGTGTCGAGGTTCCAGGTCGTCACCGAGTAACGCTTTGCCGGCTGGTTCGTCATATTCCGAATCGTGCAGGTCTCGGTCAGCTTGTCGGGAGACAGCACCGCACCGGTGATCCGTAGTGGACTGCCGACGTCGTTGATTGCGGTCACTGAGCGCGGACCGGTGCCACACGTCAGGCTGACCGCGGCGCAGCTGACCAGCAGGAGTGTCGCCATCGACAGCTGCTTGCGTAGAAACACATCACCTCCCCGGTTCGAACGCAAGGATCCGCAGTTCCCCATGGAAGAGAGCATGCTCTTGGTGCTCAGGTCCAAGAAATCGTTCTTCAGCGGCGGTACTCGATGGCGGTGAGCGACACGTGTTCCTCGACGGCAGCCGGTTCGGCCGATTCATCGAAACGGCCGAAAGGGTCACGGAAGCCATTGTCCCGCTGGGGCGACGGACCGCTTACCCGACCGTCCGCGCGATCTTGAATCCGTCGATGTGGACGTCGAGATTGTGGTTCACGCGCAGCCCGACGATCCCATCCGCATCGACGTCGGTGCGCGCCTGGCTCGCCACCTCGGTGCCGTTGACCAGGAACCGCACCTTGTCCTTTCCGGCGGCAATCGTCAGGGTGTTCTTCAACTGGCCCTGCGCATCCGGCTTCTGGACCGCCACGTGCTCCGTCCAGTCCACGACGTTCTTGGTCTCGGCCCCGTCACGCCGCTTGACCAGGAACTTTCCATCCTGCCGCACGAGGAAGTAGGTATAGCGCTGCGCGTCGCCGGTGAGGTCCGAGCCTCCAATGAAGACGCCGTACGCCTCCTGATGCTCCGGCAGCTTCGACTGCACGAATGTCGCCGTCACCTGATACTCGCCCTTCGCGGTGTTCTCGGGCTTGAAGAAGATGGCGGCCGGCCCCGTTGTGGCGTGCAGACCCTGGCCCATCGTGACGAACTTCAGGTTCTCGACCTTCTGTGTCGCCCTGTCGAGGCGAGCCTGCCAGCCGGATACCTGCACGCCGCCCTGCGCGTTGTGATCCGGATCGTGCGGCGCCTGGGCGACGGCAGGCGCGGACAAGGTGACCGCAGTGACGATGGCGAGCGCTATGCGCATGGCAAAATCTCCTGAAAAGAGTGTGCAGCCTCGAGCGTTCATGCTGGTGTGCGTTTCGGTATCGTACCGCCGGGTGGTCGCGCGACTCAATGGCTGATTTACATGCCACCTAGGGCGTGGCCGGTGCGCGAGGCGATCAAGACTCGGGCGCGGGCGAGAAGAGCGCGTCTGCGGTTTTCCAGGCGACTTACTCGGTTGCTGCCTGCCAGTTCCGGCGATCGACGAATGTCCGGGGCTCGAGTCGGCGTCCTTCGGGAAAGCGCCGGCTTTCGCGTCTTGCCGTCCACAGCAGGACCGGACCGACGAGCCGGTTGATGGCCTTCGAGGCGCCGCCAAGCTCCCGCTCCATTTCGAGCCGGAGTGCCCGGACACGATCGCTGACGTCCCGGTGCGTTCGGCGCAGGAACGCTTCCATCGCCCACAGCGCGGCACCGTAACCGTCCCGCAGCTGTTTCGCTTCCAGGGCGACGCGCGCCCGGACCCGGGCGTCGGGGTCGTTGCGAAGACGCCGCCATCCCTCGAACATCGTTCGCATCAGGCGATACAGGCTGGGCCCGTTCCGGTCGAAATCGCGCTGAAACGCGAAGTCGAGAATGGATTTCGATTCGTCGCGTGAGATGGCCGGATGCCGAAAATTGAACTTGAACTGACCGTGGATGTCAGCGAGATCGACGTCCTCCAGCAGACGTCCTTCCGCCGCCATCTGACGGTAGAGCGGCGTCCCGGGCACCGGCGTGGAGAGCATGAACTGGTGACAGTCGGCGTCGTGAGCGACGGCATGTTCGATTTCGTGGCCGATGTTCGCCGGCGTATGGTGCTCGAGACCGATGATCGTCGAGCCGTGCACGCGGATGCCATGCCGTTGCAGGTCTCTGGTGAGGGCGATCGTGTCCACACCGCGAAGCTTCGCGAACCCGCTCTCGGCCGACTCGAATCCGAGCCAGACCCACGCGACCCCCAGCTCCACGAGCTGGCGCATCGTGTACTTGCCGAGCGCATTGGCTGACGAGAACACGAACAGCGACCAGGCCTTCCCGTGCGCTTTCATGCAGTCGAGCAGCTCGAGCGCCCGCTTCTTGTACAGCAGGAAGTTCTCGTCCATCATGAAGAAGTTCGAGACGTGCAGGCGCGCCTCGATGTCGCACATGACGTCGAAGAGGTCGCTGCCCCGGTCGTAGAAGTTGACGAACTTTCCCTTGCCGCCAAAGAACGACGACGTCGTGCAGAAGTTACAGCCCATCGGGCAGCCGACGGACGGAATGACGGTGGCGGCGGGGTTTCCGCCTCCGCCCGGCGCGCGGAGACCCATCAATCGAGCGCCGAACGACGACCGGATCGCCGGATGATGAAGCGGCCGCTTGGTCGGCTCGCCGAGAAATTCGCGGAACCACGACACACCTTCGCCTTTGACGACGTAGTCGGCGTCGATCAAGCGATCGATCTCGGGAATCGCCGCCACGTGTCCGCCCACCACGATCGTCGAGGCGGGCGAGTGGACGCGCACGAGGCGACACATCTCACGCACCTTGCCGACATTCACGATGATTCCGGAAATGCCGACGATGTCGTACTCGTGCGCCCGAAGCTCCTTGACGAAACGTTCACGTGACGGGAAGTCGAGCAGCGTGGAGGGTGCGGAGATGTTCTCCTGGATGAGCATGAGGCCCCAGGAGCGGTGATGCATCCGCAGCGAGAAAGGACCTTGTGCGCGCGTGACCTGATTGTGGTACAGCTCCATCGGGTTGATGGTGCGGCTGCCGTACTCGTCATCCTGCGCGAAAGGACCGAAGATCGAGGTGAGCAGCACGCGTGCGCGCACGCCTTTCCCGTGTCGAGGCATGCCCGCGATCATACGCCGAAAGGCACGGCGATTCTGACGGAAAACGCTGCGATGGCCTTTGGCGCAAGAACGGGCGGCCACGCGGGGCCCAGCGCGTGAGTCAACAGCAGAATCACGACTAGGGTTTTTCACGGTATTTCAGGGCCCGCTCAGGACTTCGCACGACGTCCGGATCTATCCTGCCCCGAGGGTGGCGACGCGAGCCGCGCTGAACGTTCAGAAGACTTAAGGCGCGTGCTTCCGACCCCCGTGAAGAAAGGAAACGATCGCCATGATCGGGCCATACGTTCACAACATCGATCCCGTCCTGGTGGACATGGGAGGCGTCTACTTCTGGTGGTATGGCCTGGGCTACGCCCTGGGTTTCCTCGAGATTCACGTCTTCCTGAACAGGGCGCGCCACCGTCTCGGCCTCAGGCCTGCGGAGGTTTACACGCTGAGCATTCTCTTCATGGTCGGGGTCCTGGTCGGCGGCCGTTTCGTCGAGGTCACGTTCGACGAATGGCCCTTCTACCGTGAGCACCCCTCGCTCGTGCCCGCGTACTGGCTCGGCGGGATGGCCAGCCATGGACTTCTGCTTGGTGCCGCGACCGCCACCTGGATCTTTTCCACAGCCTGCAAGAAGCCGTTCCTCTCCATTGCCGATGAACTGGTGATTCCTGGCGCGTTTCTTCTGGGGATGGGCCGGATCGGGAACTTCATCGACGGTCAGATCGTGGGCAGCGTCACGGATGTCTGGTGGGGCGTCAAGTTTCCTGACGTCGAGGGGTTTCGCCACCCGGTCGTGTTGTACGACGGGGCGAAGAATCTCCTCTTAATACCGGTGCTGCTCTGGATCCGACGATCGCAGCCGGCTCAGGGCGTGACCTCGGCCCATTTCATCTTCTGGTATGGGTTCCTCAGGATATTCCTGGATCTCTTCCGCGAGTACCCGACGCATCGACTCGGATTCCCGACGGGTCAGACTTTCAACATCGTCATGTCGATTCTCGGGGCGGCCCTGCTTGTGCGGGCGAGCCTGAAACGAAGAGAAACCGAGCGCTACCGACCTTGCAACGCCGCGCCGACGCCGGCCGGCTCGCCAGGCCGAGCCGGCAGCCTGGTCTTGAAGCGAGCGATCTTCACCTCGCTCCTGTTGTTGTCGCTGACGATGCCGAGCAACTGGACGCAGGATATTCCCGCCCGCTATGGAACGCGCCATCCGGGACTGCGTCATTCGTTGATGTATCCCTGCATCCAAACGGCCGCACCGGGGATGGAACGTTTGTCAACCCACGTGATCGCTGGGAATAGGTGAGCGTTAGGTGGCCTGCCGGCAGGTCCTCAATCTGCGCTCGTGGCGCCGCCGCTTGGGGACTCGGGGTTGTCCGCCTGACCCGTCCCGGCGGGCATCAGGACGCGGCGAAGACGCCGCTCGTATCGCGCGACCGTACGCTCGACGCGCGCGACTGCGCGCCGCCGCGCAATCAACCGCTCCCGATAGCGTTGCAGCGCATAGTCGAGCGTTTCCACGCGCAGCCTGATGGCGCCCGCGGGACGATTCTCGTCGATGTCCTTGAAGCCGAAGTAGGGCGTGCCGGAGCTTTCGACGATCTGTTCGAGGGTCGTGTAGATCGTCGCGTCATGGCCGCACTTGAAGTTCGACAGCTCCACCGCGACGAGGTTCGGGTGGCGCGCGGCGAACTTCGCCGCCCACAGCTTGGCGTTGCTGCTGGCTGAATAGGACGACTTCCACACGTCACTGATCTCCAGCGCGTCGCGGGCGGCCCCCGATCGGACGTCCTCGCCGAACAGCCGATCGAGGACGTCCGCGTCGAGTGGCAGGGTGCTTTGCGAGAAGACCACGTAGCCGAGCTTCTGCAGCTCTTCCGGGATTCCGTGGTTCAACCCCGGGTCGTGATGATAGGGACGGCCGAGCAGCACGATCCCGATGCGATCCTCTCGCTCCAGCATGTCGAGCGCCTGCCGTGCGGCCTGCCGCAGCCGTGCTTCGTAGACTGCCAGCGCGTTGAAGCCTGCCTCTATCGCTCGGTCGTTCTCCGCACGCGAGCACTGAAGGACAGGACCCCACGTCGTGTACATCTGGCGCTGTAGCAGCCGGCGGTCGTTCAAGTCGAGGAGCGGGTCGAGGTACTGCACCCGCTTCTCGGCGAAGAGATCGGTTTCCCTCGTGAACGCGGCGCGGACGGTCTGCGGCGTGAGCGCGACGGTCGGGCAGGCGTTGCTGCCGACGGCGTTCACGAAGGGTGCGGGCAGCACGTCGATCATCGGAAAGAAGATGACCGTGAGCGGACGACGAGCGTGCTTGACGAACAACAGATTGTGAACGTGCGAGAGCGCCACTTTCGAGGGGAAGCATGGATCGATGGCGCCGCGATCGCTGCCCGAGCGGCACATCTCGGTTGTCGTGAAGTCCGAGTAGACGAGATTGGCCGGCGGGACGCCGAGGCTCTCGAGGTAGGCGCTGAAGAGCGGTGCGTGCGCGTACATGTTCAGGACGCGCGGCATGCCGATTCGGAGCTCCGCGCGCCGCGCGACCCTCGTCACGCGGCGCCGCGAGATCGTCCAGCGACGCGCCCGGTCGGGGTCGGCGACGCTCGGAGGACGTTGCGACTTCCAGACTTCACGGGCGGCCAGCGCGACCAGGTTTGGCGTGCGCGCTTTGACGCCCTTGGTGGCCGCCAGGATGCCGCGCATTCCCGACGCATCTTCCGCTGCGCCCTTCTCGCAGGTCGCCACGATCAGCCGCCGCTCGTCGTGGCAGCCATCGTGTGAAGGAGCTTCGAGGCCCCGTCCGGTCCAGACATCGATGAAGGTGCGGATGCATTCGTTCTTGCAGAAATGGCAGCGAGTCTCCTCGCCCGAGTAGGCGCGAAAGCCCACGCGCTCCGCGGCGTCGAGCCCGACGAAGGTCGTCTTGCGTCCCTCGCGGCAGAGGCGAATGGCCTCGAGCGCGGCCCCGATGGCGCCCGCTTCGCCGCAGTGTTGGTGCAGGACGATGTCGGGCTCGCGATCCTGGCCGCGAAAGCTGTCGCGGATGAAGTCGACCTGCGCTTTCACCGCCGCCAGGTTGCGTTGAGTGCCTCCCTGCAGCACGAAGCGCGAGCCGAGGCGCGCGAGGTTTGGCGCCTTCGCGACGTACAAAAAGACGTTCTTGGGCAGGACGGCTGCAAGTCCCGCGAGCACCTCCTCGGGGCGCCAGCCACGGCGCTGGACTGCGGCCATTTCCGATTGCAGGAACAGCACGCATCCGTAACTGAAGACCGGCATCTCGCGCGCGGTGAAGGCCGCCTCCGCAAAGTCTTCGACAGCGAACCCGAACGTCTGCGCGATCGCTTGAAGGAAGTAGCCGTTGCCCGCAGAGCACTGGGTGTTGAGGCGAAAGTCTTTCACGCGGCCGTCGCGGAGCACGACGATCTTGATGTCCTGGCCGCCGACATCGACGATGACGTGCGGATCCTCGTAGAGTTGCAGCGCGGATTGCGCGTGCGCGACGGTTTCGACGAGCGCGGCGTCCGCCGAGAACACGTCCTTGAGCGTGTCCTTCGCGTAGCCCGTCGTGACGAGGCCGCGCACCTCGAGCCGCGCGCCCTGCGACTCGATGGCCTGTCGGACGGCGCGGAACATGTCGATCCCGTCCTCGATCGGATTCCCGCGCGACAGCTGATAGGCCTTCGCCACCACGGCGCCGTCCGGCGACAGGACGACGGCTTTCGTCGACGTGGAGCCGGCATCGAGGCCGATGAAGCCCTGGACCGTGCCGCCACGCTCCAGCGGCGGCGGCGTCCACGCGGGTTGGTCGTACTGACGCCGGAACGTCTCCATCGACAGGCCGCTCACCGCAACGGCCGGTGCCCCCTGCCTCGAGGCGACGCTCAACCCGCTCGTGAGGCCGGCCGCGATCTTCCGAGCGCCGGCGTACTCGGCGGTGAGCTGTGCGTCCTGCAGTCCGAGCTCGATGGCACCGAAGGCGCCCATGTACGCGGCGAGCGGTGGCGCGAACACGAGCTCGGCCACGGTTGGGCCGTCGACGGTCAATCCACGGTCGCGCCACACGCGCGTCAAGTGCGCGCGCCACGCCTCGCGCAAGCCGCGAATGAATGCGTGCGGTCCGCCCACGAGCAGGACCGATGGCTGCAGCGTCAAGCCGCGGGCCAGGACCGAAAGATCCTGCAGGACGATCGCGTCGAACAGCGACGCGAGGAGCTCGTCGGCGGGGGCGCCGCGTTTCTGCAGGCTGTTGATGTCGGTTTCGGCGAACACGCCGCACTTGCCGGCGACCGGGTAAATCGTGCGGCCTTCGTAGGCGAGATCGCCGAGCGCGGCCTCGGAGATCTTCAGCTTCGCGGCAATCTTGTCGATGACCGCGCCCGTCCCGCCCGCGCACTTGTCGTTCATCGACACGATTCGGCGCTTGTGCTCGCCCTGTTCGAGGATGACGATCTTCGCATCCTGGCCGCCGAGCTCGATGACTGTCCGCGCCTCCGGGTACCGTCGTTCCACTGCCAGGACCGTCGCGGCGACTTCCTGCACATACCGAGCGCCGACGATTGGCGCGAGCCCCACCGCGGCCGATCCCGTGGCAAACGCCTGCGCGTTGCCGGGGCCGGCGTCCGTCTCCCGCTCCAGGCGCGTGAGCATCTCGATCAGCCGCTCCGCCGGGCGGCTCTCGTGCCGCTGGTAGTCATGCCAGACGGGGTTCTTCGTCGTGGCATCGACCGCAACGACTTTGATGGCCGTCGAGCCCGCGTCCAGTCCGATGTAGAAGGAAGGCGCGATGCTGATCACGGCGCGGCCTCGCGAGCGGCTGAAACGGGCATCTGTGTGCGCGCAGATCGCTTCATGAGACGCCCCACATGCAGGATGAAGTTGGCCGCAACGCCGGCCACCCCCCGCTGACGGGGCACCCGATAGAGCGCGCCCCGGAGCTCGGGATGATCCGCCACGTACGCGCGGATGTCCTCGAGGCGCCTGCCGGTGCACGCCAGCGCGCGCTCGAATTCGGCCTGGGCCCGCGCGCGCGCCTCGACCAGCGCCATCTGGACGCGGCTGTGCGCGCCCAGCTCGCCCTCCGCCGCGGTTTCAACCGGCACGTACAGCATGTCCTTGAATCGCGCGATGACGGCCGACTGCACGCCGTCTGACTGCGTCGATGGCATGCACCCGAATGGTTTCAGGCTGAGAACCATGTGTGCCGCGCGATGGGTCGTGTAATAGATGTTCTTGGCGACCTCGAGGTGTCCTTCGCCTCCGCGCGCCAGCTGCCGGTAATACGGATCCGCGAGACGCGCGAGCTCTCGCTGGTCCACCAGCGGGTGCGCGCCGTCGCCGAGCGCATGGCGGAGCCGTTCGTACCGGCCGCGGTAGATGCGCTCGCCGAGCTCGAGAAGCAGCCAGCGCTTGACGATCCGCATCTCGTCGGCGTAGCGCGCGCGCAGACGCGACCACACCGGACCGCTGTGAGGCACGCCAACGCCCCGGCGTCGCAGCAGTTGCGCACGCGCATACTGCACCAGATACAATACCCAGCCGCCGAGCGGCTCGACCAACACGTGGGCGCCCTCACGTTCGAGGAACGAGAACATTCTGAAGTTGCCGTCCCCCTCGGTCGTCTGCGCCCAGAACTCGCCGGTCACTTTCACCACAGGCTTGACCAGCAAACGGTCTACCTCGATGCCCTCCAGAGCCGCGCGGCAGCCGCGGATGGTGTCCGCGACATCGGGTCCATACAGGTGCGTGTACATGTTCACCAGGACGTGAGCCGTCTTGGCGAGCAACGGGCTTTGCTTCACGAGAGTCCACAGAGCACGCGGCAGCTGATCCGCCGCACGGGCCGGCTCGGACGCCCTCAAGGCGGCGGCGACGAGCTCCGTCGCCTCATCGAGTCGCTGATTGGTCAGCCCGGACACGACTTCGTACGGCCGGATGGCATAACCGAACCCCTGAAGGGCATCGGCGAAGTTGAAGGCGGCGACCGTTCCCAGGCCGAGGTGCAGCGACAGCTTCAGGCCAGGCTCGCCGGTGTCGGCGCGAACGCCGTGCTCCTGCTGAAACAGCAGGACGCGAAATCCTTCGAAGCCCGCGTTGCGCAGCGCAATCCGGTATTCGGACTCGTACATGCCAAAGCGGCACGGTCCGCAACTGCCGGCCGTGAAGAACACGTACTTGTCGATGACGTCCTGCCGCGACATGCCCGAGGCTTCGAGCTGCTGCAGATACTTCACGAGGCTTCCGACCGTGAAGTACGCCGGGTTGCACACGCCGTTGTTGCAGTACGCCTTGCCGATGAGGCACGCCGTGAGATCAGGTTGCGGCAGCGCCTGGCATCGGTGTCCAGCCGCCTGGAGGACCGCTTCGATGACCCGCTCGTGCCTCGCGGTGAGGCCGCCGAACAACACCGTGACGGTGTCGCGTTCGGCCGCGGTAAACGGACGTTCGGTGAGACGACGGAAGTGCGTGGTCGAGTCGGCGGCCAGACCGGCCCGTTTCTCGAGGCGTTCGCGGGCGGCCCTGCAGCGGCGGCCGATGTGCTGCTCGAGGGCTTCTCGTGTTCGAGCCATGGCGATACTCCGCCAGCGAGACGTCGCCTGGCCGAGGTAGTTGCCGGAAATCCGGCAGTCGGCGTCTTGTCGCCGATCTCAGACGCCTGACAACGTGGGGGGTTCCGCGAACCGCCGACGCGTGGGATGTATCGAGCACCAAGACACGTGCCAGTCATCGCGGCAGGCCGACAAGATAGACGAACGTCGCGAGGAAGTCATGACGTGTGGCTGAGAAGTCGTGAAAAAGTCTTCGGCGCCCAAAGGCCATGATCGCGGACGCAGCGCCTGCGGCCGGGCAGGGCGCCCCGCCCGGCGCCACCCACCGCGACATTGGCAACCCACGCGAGTTCTGGGATTGGCATCACAGCGACGCCACCACAACTGAGCGCCTAGGAGTGGAAGGCGGCGCGGCCGCGAAGGACCGGGCCGCCACGTGCTGGCGTCTGCTGCCGCCGATCTTACATCGTCCTGCGTCCGGCGCCACGCCGAAGCGGCCGCCGTTCGGGTCGGTCGTCGAATCGGCAGCGATGATGCCCGCGACGTGCGTGCCATGCCCGCCGCCGATATCACTGTTCTGATACGGGCCCATCTCGAAAGACACCACAATCGTGTTGGAGCCGTCCGGCCGGAGGTTGGCGTACTCGCCGCTCAAGAGCTTCACGTTGTGCGCCACGTGATCGGCGAGATCGGGGTGGGTCGCATCGCAGCCGGAATCGACGATACCCACGGTCACGCCTCTGCCGGTGAGGCCGGCCGTGCGGGTGGCTGCCGCTCCGATCGCGTCGGAAGAGGCGGTATCGAGAAGCTCGAGCGGCTCGTCCGGGTACACATCCGTGGCCAGGCCGCCCGCGACGGCCGCTCTCATCGCGGCGACCGACCCATACACGAGAGCGAGCGGCACGCGCTTCATCGGCTGGACAGCGAGACCCGCCTGCTGCCGCGAGATTGATCTCTGCCAGCCCACGCACCCGACCGTCGTAGATTTCGAGTGAAGCCGCGTAGGGTCGGTTAACCGGGCGCCCCGCATGCACCGGTGCCGAGCAGCGCTGCAAAGC
>JACPPN010000271.1 GCA_016190995.1 Acidobacteriota bacterium
CGGAACGGTGACAGGTGAAGCAAGTTTTCTGTCCTGAGCCTTAGGAGCTGTCTTAGGCGCGGCCGCCGTGGCGGCCGCGCAGCTAGTAGCGAAGGTTCGCCTGTTCCGGCAGTGTCTTGTCACTCGGCGGTTTGAGGCGAAGCTTCGCTACGAGCCCGTCCGAGTAATGCCCAACGGGCTCCTAGTAGGCGCGCTACGCGCGCGGTGATACCTCGAGTCATTGGCGTTTTTGCCGGCGAAGCCGGCCTACTAGGACGAGGGTGTTCACTTTTCCCGGACACTCTCCCAGGCAGCCGAGGGTCCGGCCGGGCCTCGGCGCAGGCACGCGTGACCACGATCGCAATCATCGATTCAACCGTCGGGCTGCACCCCGCCGGGCCGCGCCGTGCGGATCCCCGGCTCGAACGCATCGCCGACGCGCTCGCGCACGGCGACCTGCACGTGTCGGTCCTTCCGTGGCACGAGCTTCGGTTCGCCAGCGTGGTCAGCGTCCGTCGCCCGGGCAGCGACGATCTCCATCGCACCTGCCTGGCGGGTCCCGAAGCGCCGTTGCGTCCCGACGCCTTGCTCTTCTTCCCGGCGGCCCGTCCAGGAACGCCCACGACCGCTGACGAGCGAACCGCGTTGCGCGAGCTCGCATTGCCTGCGGCCGCCTCTCGGTGGGACCGCAACCACATCGCTGCGCGGCTGCTATTGACGGCGGCCGGGGCTCGCATCGTGACGAACGCGCCGGGGGCTGACGGGCGGTGGGGCCGGAAAGATCAGCTCGAGCTCATGCTGCGCGCCTACACGCGTACAACAGGACGTCGCGTGCCACGGCCGGAGACGTATGTCATCGATTCGTGTCAGGCGCCGCGCATCGTCGCTTCTGTGGCCCGCAGCGGAGGAGGCTGGATCGTGAAGCCGGCGAACGGCGCGCGTGGCGAGGGCGTCCAGTGCGTGGTCTCGCCAGATCCCTGCCGACGGCCGCCACGGCATCTCGCGCGTGCACGCAGCGGAGGCAAGCGAGAGCTCCCGATGGCCGGCGATGTCATCATTCAGCGGCTCGGCGAGCCGCCACGGCTGGTGAACGGGAGCAAGTTCGATCTGCGCTGCTACGTCATGATTGATACATACGACGTGCGACGGTCGATGCGTTTGAAGCCGGTCCTCGTCCGCATTGCCGCGCGGCCGTACCGGCGCGGGTGTCTCGACGCGGAGCTGACCAACACGTCACATCGACGCCGGCTCGGCTTGGCGCCTGACATCCAGCCGCTTGCCGCCGTTGCCGGCCTGGCGCCGGAGGTGCGCCGCGAGATTGCCGATCGTCTCGACGTGCTCGTCGCCGAGTTCCTGCGCGCGCATGCCTGGTGGAGTGCCAACCGGGTGTGCGACCGGCCCGCGGGGCGACGTCTCCTTATATGGGGACTCGACGTCCTCCCCGTCGTCAAGGGCACCGCCACCGAGCTGATGCTGCTGGAAGTGAACGCGCATCCCCAGCTTCTCAGAGGGAGTGCGCTCGCCGACGCGAGTGTGCGGCACATGCTCCGCGACACATATGTGCCAAAGATCATCGAGGCAATCGCCGACGAGCGCAGCGCCACTCAGCGGCCGAATTCCTCGACGATTTCATGCGCGAGCGCAGTCGCGGCTCTGTAGTACCCGGAGAGCAGGCGCCGACGTCGATCGCCCTCCGTCTCGGCAAAAATCAGGTATCCCGGATACGCGTTGGCCTCCAGATACAGCCACCCGCCGGTTGCGTCGGGAATTAGATCGTGCCCCGCGATCTGCACACCCCGTGCTGACAACCACCCGGCGGCACTTACGACCGCATGCATGACCGCCGCCGGTAGCGTCCGGTGCCGGGCCGAGAGTTGCAGCGTCTCGAGTACGCACTCCTCTTGCGCCGTCAATCGCGAGCTGCGATGGATCCCGGAAAATGGAATGGCGCGTGCGCCTAGGCTGAGATTAGACGGTCGGCCTGGCGGACCGAAAAACAGGGCGGCGGCGACGATGCGCGAGCGGACCGTCACGATGCGAAAGCTGACCGACCATCGCACGTCGGCTGCTACCCATTCCTGCACGACCTGTCCGCGCGGAACGCGACGCTCCGGACCGAATCGCCCCGCTAGGCTCTCGGCTGAGAACAGGCGAACGCCGCGTCCGCACGAGCCGGCAAGAGGTTTCATCACGAGCGGAAACCGTGCGTCGCTCGGAATGTGCTGCAAAAACGTGCGCGGATGAGGCAGCGACAGCGCTACGGCCATGCGCGCGCAGGCATCCTTCGTGGTCACGGAGACGAGCCGCCCATCCTTGACGCGCTTTGCGTAATGGGCACGGTGACGTGCGCGCGCGTGCACGAGATTCAGCCACCCGGCACGGCCGCCCGATGCACGAAACGTGCGGCCGGGATCCACGAAGACGAAGTCGCTGTCGTCCAGCATTCGCGCGGCGGCGTCGCCGCGTGGAACGACAATCGCATGACCATCCCGGCGCAACGCCTGGGCCACTGCGTGCCATAGCCAGACCGGCCGCGCCGCGCGCTCATCGGGACACGTAATCGCAACCTGCAGGCGCTTGCGCGCTCGAGGCTGGCCATGCAATGAAAGCCCGATCCCAATGCCAGGTTCCGCGAGGGGTGCGGCCGGACGCCGCGGTCGCGGCGGCGGACCAAGCGAAGCGACAGGGCGCCGCAACGCGTCCACCAATGCAGACACGGCAGCGGCCCGCAGAATGGGCGTATTCGTCTCGATCGCAATGACCGTCGGTGCCGACGTCGCATTGGCGATCGTGACGACAGCCAGCCGCGATGACAGCGCGGCGCAGGTGCGCTCCGCGAGCCGGCAGATCTCGTCGTCGATATGCGCTTCTCGGACGAAAGCCGACTCTGGACTGGCGTGAAAACCATCGACGGCGTGCAGGCAGACGGCATCACAGGCGGTTTCGTCCACCACGGCGACCTGACAGACGCGCGCGGCCGTCCACACGTACTCCTGGAGCAGGACGATCCCGGGGCGCCACGCGTGGCGAAGTGCGCGTTCCGTCAATATCAGCGCCGGCGGGCGGCGCGGCTGCAGCCCTTTCATGACCACCGGGTACCCGATCTGACGTGCACGCGAGAGGGCACGCGCAAGGGTTGTCGCCGGCGCAGATCGAGGGGTGTCGATGCCGTGGGTCATCAGGGCGCGCAGCGCAGCCCACGGTGTCGGCAGGGCGCCGTTGAGCAGTATCGATGCGCCCAACCTGCGCGCCCGGAGTGAGAAGACGCGAGCGGCATCGAGACCCCAGGCGAGCGTCGGCCGGTGGCGGTCTGCGACGGCGCGACACACAGACACCGCGACACCGTGGCGATCGAGCTGGCGGACGATTTCCCGCAGCGCGGGAGCGTGCCCCGCGTCCGTCACGATCGTGAGATCAGGGGCTGCAGCCACCGTGCTACACTCCGCGCGACACGGCTCGCTCATCGTGGAGCCCACTGACCTGTTCTGGACCGGCGGCTGGGATTCGACGTTCCGGCTGTGCCAGCTCCTGCTGGAACAGCGCGCGGCCGTGCAGCCGATCTACATCGAGAACCGCCGCCGCTCGCGGCGTGCCGAGCTGAAAACCATGCAGATGCTGCAAACGCGGCTCGCGTCCGCCGGCCCGCTCCTGCTGCCGACGCTCCGGGTCGATCGCCGCTCGCTCGCGCTCGCGCACCGGTCCCGCAACCTCCGCATCCTGCGGCACCATCGACTCGGCTTCCAGTACGATCAGCTCGCGCGCTTTCGCGAGTCATATCCGCACGAGATCGAGATCGGCATCGAGAAACCGCATCGAACGCGCAACGTGCGTCACGTGCAGGCCGGATTCGTACTGGCGCCAATGCTCGATGCGAACGGACGTCTCCGTGACACCGTCCCGGAGGAGCTCCGGGATCTCCGCCAGCTCTTCGACGGGATGCGTTTTCCGCTCGTTCACCTCACGAAGCCCGAGATGCTCCGCATCGCCGAGGCTGCGGGATACGGGGAGCTGTTGCGGCGCACGTGGAGCTGCCTCACGCCCGCGCGAACCCCGAGGCGCAACGCTGTTCCGTGCGGCCGGTGCCGCCCCTGCCGCCTCCGAATCGCGCGCTGCCGCATCGTCATCACGAAGAGCGGCGCCCGCATCGCACGACAGCCTGCCGTCAGGCGCCGCGGTCGCCGGTCCCGCCCTTCGGTGGCGTGAGCTCCGCGACCCGCGCCATGATAGCCGACGCGGCACGCGCGGCAGCCGTGCCGTCGCGCACCGCATACACCGCCGCCACGGCCCGCCGTCTCGCCTCGCGCTGGGCGGGCGCATCCTCCACCGCTCGATGAACGGCGTCGACCAACGCCCGAGGGTGATCGCACTGCACACCGACGTCCGCATATTGCCAGAAGCGCGGATTGCCCGTGAAGTTGCGGTCCCGCCGGTACCACGGTGCGTTGAGCACGACGACCGGCCTATCGAGCGAGGCGAACTCATAAAGGGTCGACGAGGTGTCGCAGACATACACGTCTGCCTCTGCCAACACGCTGTCGAAATCCGGAACGTACCGGATCCCGAACTCGTCGTAGACGCGGCGCAGCCGCCCGCGGGCCCGCGGGTGCGCGTGGCCGATGATCGCGAAATTCGCGGCGAGATCGGCCAGCGCGTGACGGTAGTGCGGCAGTGCCCACCGCGTTTCCGGGATTCGCCGTGCATTGAAATGAAAGCTGACGGCGACGACGGGCGGATCTGCGCCCGACGGCTCTTGCCGAGGGTCGAGCAGCAGGCGATGCCAGGCGTCGAGCTTGGGGCACCCCACGGCGACTGCCGGCACATGCGGCAGGGCCCGGCGCTCGACGGCCGCGGTCGATTCCGACGGCGTGAGGAAGAGGACCACGCGCCCGCGCCCGCGACGGCTGCCGGCATACGACGGGTGATTCGTCCCGTACGTGAAGCCCGCCCCATGATTGTTGTAGATCTGGGGGCGCCCGGAGCGACTCGACAGCCGGAGATCGTTGTAACCCGTCGTTACGACCGCCGTGGCACGGCGGGCCAACAGGCGAATCAGGCGACGCTGCGAGCGATGCGCGCGCCCCATTATGCCGCGTTGGCTCGCGTAGGCCAGGAGACCGATCCGCGTGTAGAACGCGCCGCGGTACTCCTCGGGGAGCGCCAGATATACGGGCGCGAGATGATCCACGTAGTGAGACTCGCGCGCGACGAAATCAATGCGCATGGGTCGTCATCGAGACGCGCGGGCAGCGCTCCTGCCTCCAGGAGCTCGCGCTGTTGTCAGCTGCTCACCTGAAACCGCGTAAATTGGCCGCTGCGAAACTTTCGAACGGATGAGCGTCGGTGTACCACGGCCACTCGTCTAGATTCCTACGAGTCTCGCGGACCGATAGTCAGAACAGGCGGAACGATGCGAAGAGTTCTGACGCTCCGACCCTGGCGTTCCGGCGACTTTGGGCCCGACCCGACTCACTGGTAGCGCAGCGCCTCGAGTGGATCGACGCGGGCCGCACGCCGGGCGGGCACGTAGCACGCCGTCAGGGCGATCGCGCCGAGCAGGGTCGCCACAGCGGCAAACACC
>JACPPN010000279.1 GCA_016190995.1 Acidobacteriota bacterium
CGCGAGCTGCTTCGCGAGCTCCGTCTTCCCGACACCCGTCGGGCCGGTGAAGAGGAAGCACCCGGCCGGACGCTCCGGCTGCCCGAGGCCCGCGCGCGATCGCTTGATCGACTGCGCAACGTGGTGCACCGCTTCGTCCTGTCCGAACACCACGCGTGTGAGCGACGCTTCGAGCGAACGGAGACGTTCCTTGTCGGACGAGGACGCCTGTTTCTCCGGGATGCGCGCCATCCGCGCGACCACCTTCTCGACGTGCGCGGGCGTCACGGTCCGCTTCGGCGGCGGGCCGGCGTCTCGAGGGACGCCCGCGCCGGAAGCACGAGACGCGATCGCGGTCGATGGCGCCGCTGTCTCGGCATCGCCGATGCGCAGCATCGCACCCGCTTCATCGAGGATGTCGATGGCCGAATCGGGAAGACGGTAGTCGCGCAGGTGGCGGCTGGCCAGCCGCGCCGCTGCCTGCAGCGCCGCGCCGGTGTACTCCACCTGGTGATGTTCCTCGTAGCGTGAGCGCAGCCCTTCGAGGATCTTGACGGTCTCCTCGATCGTTGGCTCCTCGATGACCACCTTCTGCAGACGCCGCGCGAGCGCGCGGTCCTTCTCGATGTGCTTGAACTCTTCGAACGTGGTCGATCCGATGACGCGCAGCTCGCCGGCCGTCAGCACCGGCTTGATCATCGTCGCAAGGTCCATCGTTCCGCCGGTGGTGGCGCCCGCCCCGACGGTGGAGTGGATCTCATCGATGAAGAGAATCGGGAGCGGCCGCTTGCGGAGGGCGTGAACGACCGCTTTGAAGCGCTCCTCGAAATCGCCGCGGAAGCGCGTGCCGGCGAGCAAGGCCGCCGTATCGAGCGCGAACACTTCCGCCCCTTTGAGCACGTCGGGCACGTCGTCGGCGAGCAGCCGCATGGCGAGCCCCTCAGCCAGGGCGGTTTTTCCGACGCCGGCGTCGCCGACGAAAACGGGGTTGTTCTTGCGCCGGCGGCAGAGGATCTCGAGTGTCCGCTTGAGCTCGTCGGCGCGCCCGATGAGCGGGTCGAGCGCGCCGTGGCGCGCCCGATCCGTGAGGTTCATCGTGTAGGCGGCCAGCGGATCGCGGCCGGGGCCTGTTTCCTCCGCGGTGCCCGCGCCAGCGCGGCGCACGTCAGGCTCGTCGTCTGGCGCGGGTGGTGGAACCTTCGTGATGCCGTGCGAGATGTAATTGAGGATGTCGAGACGCGTGATCCCGTGCGACTGGAGCAGCTCGGCGGCGTACGAGTTCGGCTGCTGGATCATGGCCGCGAGAATGTCGCCGGCCTGGACCTCGCTGCGCCCGGCGCTCTGCACGTGCAGCACGGCCGTCTGAAGGACGCGCCGGAAGGCGAGCGTCTGCTCCGGCTCTTTCTGCTTCGCGCGCGGATACTGCTCGACCGATTGCTGGAGGAAGGAGTCCAGCCCGCGCCGCAGCCTCGGCAGATCGGCGCCGCACGCCGCGAGAATCTTCTCGCCTTCCATGTCGTGCGCCAGGGCGTACAGCAGGTGCTCGAGCGTGAGGTGCGTATGCCGGCGCGACGCAGCCTCGCGATACGCGATCGTCAGGGCGATTTCGAGGGATGCGGAGAACATGATCGCTATCGGTTCCGGGTTAGTCTTCCTCGACAGTGGCCCGCAGCGGAAACCCCGCGCCGCGGGCGACGTCGTGGACCGTCGCGACCTTGGTTTCGGCGATCTCGTACGTATAATGCCCGCACACGCCGCGACCCTGCGTGTGCACCTGCATCATGATCCGGTACGCCTCGGCCGGCTGCTTGTTGAAGAGGCTCTCGAGAATCTCGATGACGAACTCCATCGTCGTATAGTCGTCATTGTGAAGCACCACCCGGTAGAGCGTCGGCTCCTTCGTGGTTGGCTTCGTCTTCTCGAGCACCTCGCCGCCGGTCTGACGTTCGGGCATCTCTTTCCAGTATAGAGCCTCCCGGCATACGCTAGAAGCTGTGCTTACCAATCTCGCTCGCGCCATCGCGTACGCCGACCTGAAGTTTCTCGGACATCCGGAAATCATCGCCACCCTCGTGATGCAGACGCCGGGGGGCGCATCGCTGCTCGATCCGGGACCCGCGTCCTGCCTCGAAACACTGCGGCTCGTCCTGAACAGGGCGGGCGCGCGGATTGCCGACCTCCAATCCATCCTGCTCACACACATTCACCTCGATCATGCGGGAGCCACCGGCGTGCTGGTGCGCGAGAACCCGAAGCTGCAGGTCTTCGTCCACGAGCGCGGGGCGCCTCACATGGTCGACCCCTCGCGCTTGCTCGCGAGCGCGACGCGGCTGTATGGCGAGTCGCGGATGGCGTCGCTCTGGGGCGAGGTGGCGCCGGTGCCGCCGGCCAACGTTCGCGCGCTCGTGGACGGCGACCATGTGACCGTCGGTGAGCGGCGACTGGAGGTGGCCTACACGCCCGGACACGCGTCGCATCACGTGAGCTATTTCGATCCCGACAGCCGCATCGCCTTCGTCGGCGACACCGGCGGCATCCGGCGCGGTCACCCGAAGTTCGTGATGCCTCCCACACCGCCACCCGATATCAACCTCGAACTGTGGGAGACGAGCCTGCGCCGGATCGAGGCCTGGGACCCTGCGGTCCTCTTTGTCACGCACTTCGGTCCGTACGACGATGCGCGGAATCAGCTGCAGGAGCTGCGCTCGAACCTTGCAGCGACCAGCGCCATCGTGCAGCGGATCCTCCGAGCCGGCGCCAGCGAAGAGGACGGCGCGACGATGTTCAGGCAGGAGGTGAGGCGGGTACTGCTCCGCTACATGAATGAGGGCGAAGCGGAAGCCTACGAGCGCGCAGGTCCCCTGACGCTCAACTGGCAAGGACTCGCCAGGTATTGGCGGAAAAAAGTCCCGAGTCCCTAGTCCTGGGTCCCGGGACTCGGGACCCGGGACCCGGGACCCTGGACTAGGGACCTATCCTGTTCCCCCCGATCCACACACTGTGGATGGTCCTCGAATTCCTGATGTCGGCGAGGGGATCGGCGCGGAGAACGACGAGGTCGGCCCAGGCGCCGGGCACGAGCGAGCCGGCCGTGCCTGTCAGGTTCATGCAGGCCGCCGCATCGCTCGTGGCGGCCTTGAGGATCTGCGCCGGCGTCAGGCCGGCCTTCGCGAGCAGCTCCAGCTCGAGGTGCTCGAAGTAGCCCTGGAAGCGCGCGGGTGGACCGGTGTCGGTGCCGAGCACGACGCGGACGCCGGCGTCGGCGAGCGCCTTGACGTTGCGCGAGGCGACGGCCAGGGCACCCTTGTACTGCTGCGCGCTCCGGCTCTGCCGCATCGCCTGCTGGCGCGAGGGCTCGAGCAGTTGCTGCAGGACGTCGCGATCGGCGTAGCGGAGGAAGAACGGGTCGTCGAAGAACGCCGGCCGGCTCTCGTAGACGAACGTTGACAGCTCGCGGGTCAAGGTCGGGGCGAGACAGATGCCGCGGCGCTTCATGAGCGCGATGAGCTCCTGGTCGACGTCCTGGTCCCGGACGCTGTGCGCGATGAAGTCGACGCCGGATCGAAGCAGGTCCTTGGCGTCCTCCAGGTAGAAGACGTGCGCGGCCACGCCGAGCGCGTGCGTGTGCGCCTGGTCGATGACCGCGCGATAGACCGCAGGTGACATCTTCACCGTCGTCTGTAGGTTGTCGTCCACGCGAATCTTGATGATGTCGGGCCGCATGGCCGCGACCTGCTCGACCATCTGGCGCGCGGCGTCCGGCGTCTCGGCGGCGATAATCGGACCGGCCACGTAGAGGCGCGCCCGATCGAGCGCGGCAGTTCTCTGCGCGTCGCGGACGAGGAACCCCGCCCTGCCGTCGCCCCCCAGGCTGAACACCGTCGTAATCCCATAGCGCGCATAGAGCTGAAGCTGCGCGAGCAGGTGCGGCTCGGTGTAGAACTGCGGGCTCGACGCCAGGCCCCTGGTGTCTGCGACGTGGCCGTGCGTGTTGATGAAACCGGGGATGACGGTGCGACCGGCAAGATCGATCCGTTCCGCGCTCGGAGGAATCGGGATCGCGGAGGCGGCCCCGATGGCGCCGATACGGCCGGCTCGGACGACAATCGTGGCGCGGGGAATGGACCGGCCGCTGCCGTCGAGGGCGCGTGCATTGAGGAAGACGCGGACGCCGGCGGGCGCGCGCTGCGTGGTTGCGGCGAGCACGACCGCCCCAAACAGCGCGCCAACGACCGCGGGAATGCTGCGCAGGCTCATGATCGATCCGTGCCGCGATATAATCCGCACTATTCAATCATCTTTTTCAGGCACCAGCAGCATGAAACGTCAATCCCCCGGCCGCACCATCGTCACCGTTCTCACCTTTGCTGCGCTCGCGCTCTGGATCCTCCTGCCGCAGGCCCAGGAGCAGGACCAGGACGCCGACAAGGACAAGACGGGGAAGGAAACGGGCCTCATCCTCCCGAAAGAATCCACCGTGGCATTCGTCACGGACGAAGGCACGTGGATGTCGCTCGACGTCTCCCCCGATGGCAGGACGATTGCCTTCGATCTGCTCGGCGACATCTACACGCTTCCCACCGCCGGCGGTGAGGCGACGCGCATTCTCGACGGGATGTCGTTCGACAGCCAGCCGAAGTTCTCACCCGACGGCAGGCTGATCGCGTTTCTGAGCGATCGAAGCGGCGTGGAGAACCTCTGGACTGCGAAGCCGGACGGATCCGATCCGAAGCCGGTGACCAAGGACGAGAAGACGAGCGACCGCCCTCAATACCTGACCTCGCCGTCCTGGACTCGCGACGGCCGGTACCTCATCGTCGCGAGATCGCGCCCGCCCGAGCGCACCTTCGGGCTGTTCATCTACGACAAGGACGGCGGCACGGGCATCCGCATTGGACCGGCCCCGCCCCCGCCGCCGTCCGGCGACGGCCCGCCGCCTCCGCAGCAGCAGCAACCGCCGAACAAGATGGGCGCCGTCGCCTCGCCCGACGGGCGCTACATCTACTACACGGAGCGCCGCGGCAGCTTCACGTACAACGCGCGGTTTCCGCTCTGGCAGGTGATGCGCTTCGATCGCGAAACCGGAGACACCTCGACGATCACGAATGCGCAGGGGAGCGCGATGCGGCCCGCGCTCTCGCCCGATGGGCGTTTCATGGTCTATGCGACTCGCTTCGAGACGGCCACGGGCCTCCGCGTCCGGGACCTCGAGACGAGCGAGGAGCGGTGGCTGATCTATCCCGTCACTCGTGACGACCAGGAGTCGCGCGCCGCACGCGACACGATGCCCGGCTACGCCTTCACGGCCGACGGCAAGTCGCTCATCGTCCCGATCGACGGAAAGATCAAGCGTGTGGACTTCGAGTCCGGTGCGGCAGAGACGATTCCCTTCACGGCGAAGGTCGCGGTCGATATCGCGCCGCGCGTCTATTTCGAGAATCGGATCGACGTTGCGCCGATGGTGAAGGCGCGGCTGGTGCGGTGGCCGGCCCTGTCGCCGGACGGGAAGCGGGTCGCCTTCACGGCGCTCAACAAGATCTGGCTGATGGATCTGCCATCCGGCAGGCCGC
>JACPPN010000029.1 GCA_016190995.1 Acidobacteriota bacterium
ACGACGCGTTCAACCCGAACGCCGCCGACGTGGAGGAGCTCAAGGCGCGCTCCCGTGCCGGCGCGGTGGGCGACGTCGAGGTGAAGGAGAAGCTGGCTCAGGCGCTCAACACGGTGCTCGAGCCGATGCGCGCGCGCCGCGCGGATCTCCTGGCCGATCCGCAGCGTATTCGTGAGATCCTGTTCGACGGCTCGGCGCGCGCTCGCGAGGTGGCGGCGCAGACGATGGCGCGCGTGCGGGATGCGGTGCGCGTGTCGTACCGCTGACGGAAGCCAATGGACCAATCACCCGATTTCGAGTCCGTCCTCGAGGATTATCCGGTTCGCC
The DNA here is from genome assembly GCA_016190995.1 of Acidobacteriota bacterium. GTDB lineage: Bacteria > Acidobacteriota > Vicinamibacteria > Vicinamibacterales > JACPPN01 > JACPPN01. Next base: position 328 of record JACPPN010000029.1, read on the forward strand.
TCCAGAATTTCGAAGGCCCCCTCGATCTGTTGTTGCACCTCATCAAGAAGCACGAGGTGAACATCTACGACATCCCCATTGCGGTCATCACGGAGCAGTACCTGGAGTACCTCGAGCTGATGCAGGAGCTCGACTTGGACATGGCTGGCGAGTTCCTCGTCATGGCCGCGACCCTGATCCACATCAAGTCGCGGATGCTGCTGCCGCGGCCGGACCCGGCCCAGGAGAATCCGGAAGAGGACCCCCGCGACGCGCTGGTCCGGCGCCTGCTCGAGCACCAGAAGTTCAAGGCCGCGGCCGAGCTCCTGCACGAGCGGGAGACACTGCGGAGCGCACAGTGGATCCGCCCGGACGAGCGCGTGGCCCCGATTGCCGGCGAGGAGTACGAGCCGGAGATCGAAGTCGACCTCTTCAGCCTCATGGCCGCCTTTCGATCCGTCCTGGAGCGCGCCCGCCACCGCCCCAGAGTGCCGCTCCCCGGCGAGCAGGTCTCAATCGAAGCGCGCATTGAACAACTGCTCGAGCGGCTTTCCGAGACCACCGCGTGTGGCTTCGACGATTTGTTTCTGGACGCGTCCTCACGCGCCGATCTCATCGTCACGTTTCTCGCGCTGCTCGAGATGATCCGGCTGAAGCTGGTGCGGGTCTTCCAGAGCGGGCCGTTCGCCGAGATCCGGGTCTACAAGCGCGCCCGTCCGGCCGACGCGCCGCGACCGATTGGCGACCCCGACGAGCCCAAGGAACGCCATGACTGAGGACCCGCGCACCAACCGGGCGGGCGAGTCGATGGCCGCGCTGGATCCGGCCGCGCTCGACCAGCTTAAAGCGATCGTCGAAGCGTTGATCTTCGCCTCCCCCGATCCCTTGACCCCGAAGGCGCTCTTCAGGCTGCTCGACAGCGAGCCGCGGGAGGACGTCGAGGCGGCCCTCGCTTCGCTGAAAAACGACTACGAGCGGCCTGGCGGTCTGCAGATGGTCGAGGTGGCGGGCGGCTATCAGATTGCCACTCGTCCCGAGCTCCACGAATGGGTCCGTCGTCTCTTTCACGAACAGACCAAGCAGAGGCTGTCGGTGCAGGCGCTCGAGACGCTTGCCGTCATCGCCTACAAACAGCCGGTCACGGCGCCGGAGATTGCCGAAATCCGGGGCGTGAACACCTCGGGTGTCCTGGCGACGTTGCTCGAGCGGCGGCTGATCAAGATTGCCGGCCGAAAACCGGTGGTGGGACGCCCGTTCCTCTACGCAACGACGCGCGAGTTCCTGGTGCGGTTCGGTCTGAAAGATCTCGGCGACCTGCCGAAAGTGGAAGACATGGCGGACGCGCTCGGCTTCGAGCTGCCCGCCGGGTTCGCAGAGCCTGGACCTGCCGGTGCGGCCCTTCCATTCGACGCCGGCGACGGCGAACCGGTGCATTGAGATCAATTGGTTCATTCACTCATTGAAGTCAATGAGGTCACCTCAGCGGACAGAGCACACAGCGCGTCTGCCCCGCAACCAAACCACTGGGCACCCGAGCTAGCGGCGGGCCCGTCGGGCCCGCCGATCCAGTAGAACAAACGCTTTCCTGTCAGGAAAACACGTTCTCCAGCGTTTGTTCTACAGAGTCCAGAGAGTAATGTGAAAAAGGGTCTCTGTGGTGAGAGCGTTTGACTGAATGTCACTGAACTCCAGAGTTTCCTCTGTGTCCTCTGCGCGCTCTGTGGTGAGAGCGTTTGACTGAATGTCACTGAACTCCAGAGTTTCCTCTGTGTCCTCTGCGCCCTCTGTGGTGAGAGCGTTTGACTGAATGTCACTGAACTCCAGAGTTTCCTCTGTGTCCTCTGCGCCCTCTGTGGTGAGAGCATTTGACGCCGGATTCAGGGTCAATGAGTCAATGCGCGAGCCCCTCCGCCTGCAAAAAATCCTCTCGGCTGCGGGCGTCGCCTCTCGCCGCGGGGCGGAGGAGCTGATTCGGCAAGGGCGCGTCAGCGTCAACGGTGTCACGGTCGGCGAGCTCGGTACTCGGGCGGATCCGGATCGTGATGACATTCGCGTCGACGGACGCCGCATCACGACGGGGAGCCGGCGACGGTACGTCCTCTTGAACAAGCCCCGTGGGTACGTCACCACACGTCGAGATCCGCAGGGACGCCCGACGGTCATGGATCTGCTCCAAGGCGTTCGCGAGTATCTCTATCCCGTTGGCCGGCTCGACTCCGATTCCGAGGGCCTGCTGCTGCTGACCAACGACGGTGACCTTGCCGCGCGGCTCACGCATCCGAGGCACGAGGTCGAGCGCACGTATCACGCGATTGTTCGAGGCGTGCCGGACCGGCGCGCCCTCGATCGGCTGGCGCGCGGCATCGTGCTCGACGGCCGCCGGACCGCTCCCGCGTTGGTCCGGCTGCTCGAAAAGTTCGGCCACCGGGCGAATGCTGGCGCGGTGCTGTCGATCACGATCCGTGAAGGACGGCACCGTCAGGTGCGTCGCATGTGCGAGGCGGTGGGGCACCCGGTGCGGCGCCTCCGGCGCGTACGGATCGGTCCCATTCAGGACGAATACCTGCAGCCCGGTCAGTGGCGAGATCTGAAGCCAGGAGAGATCGCTCGGTTGAAAGCGACATGTCAGTCGTAGCGCCCGGCCTTAGCCCGACGTGCCAGGTTTAATCCCACCGCCTTTCAGGCGGTCGGCTTTCAGCAGGTCCGATACGATCGCCTGCTTCGGTCAGCCCCGCACGTCGGACTAGGTGGCGCACGAATGTGCGCCCTATGAACGACTACCGCGAGGG
>JACPPN010000030.1 GCA_016190995.1 Acidobacteriota bacterium
CCGAGCCCCGAATCCCGAGTCCCGAGCCCCGAATCCCGAGTCTGGGGACCGGGACCCTAGGGACTCCTCTTTGCGACGAACGTCAGCGTCTCGAAGAGGTTCTTCCTGATCTTGAACAACAGATCCTCGGTTCGCGTATACCGCGAAATCGCGTCGGCGCCGGGCACGTTCACCAGCAGCGCGCCCGCCGCGAGCGCGTCGCGCGCCAGGCCCGTCGCCATCCCGATGCTCCGCACCACCTGCACAACGTCGAAGCCCCCGTCATACAGGAGCTGTCGGACGCGCCGCTCGGTCGTCACGAAGTTGTGCGTGTAATCGATATCGAAGAAAAATCCCCGTTCCTTCAGAAAATCCGGGACGACGATGAACAGGATGCCGTTGGGGCGCAGGACACGACGCGCTTCGGACACCAACTCGCGCGCGGCGTCGATGCCCGGCATGTGCTCGAGCACCTGATCCGCGTAGACGACGTCGGCGCTCCGCTCCGCGGCTGGAATGGGCGGCGTCCAGGCCTGGATGACATCGAGGCCACGGGCGCGCAGCTCGTCGGCGAGGAGGGGGCTCGCCTCGACCCCGCGATAGCGCCAGCCCGCCGCGACAGCCGCGGCGGCCAACGACCCCTGGCCGGGGCCGATCTCCAACAGGTCGCCGGGCGTCGCGTGGCGCATCAGCAGCCGGAGGCGAAACCGTTCGATGCGATCGCGCCGCGCCGCGCCGTATCGCGTCAGCCGACGCTCCGAGAACCACCGATAGAACGTCACGGGCAAGGTCGACTCCGGTGGCGCTGGCTCACTGATTCACCGATCCCTCAATCGACTGTGACGTCAAAAAGCGTTCACCGCGGAGCACGCAGAGGCTGAAAAGCTGATTGATTCGTCCGCGGTCTCGGCGCCCTCCGCGGTTCAGGCTTTAGTGCCCACGTGTCAGGCTCAATCCCACCGGTTTTCAGCCGGTCAGCTTTCAGCTGGTCCGCTCTGATGGACGATGTCGAACCAGCGGGCACTGGGCATAGTGGGGAACACGATCGGTGCTATGAAAGAACTATCGCACCGCGCCGGCGAGGAGTTCCAGCGCGCGGCGTTCCTCGGCGCTCACGGCCTCGAGGAAGCGGCGGCGGTACAGCGCGAACCCCGCATCGGTGTGAAATACCCAGCCTGCCGCCCCGGCCCGAGCGGCGCCCGCGGCCGCGGTGAGGTAGTCCTCACTCGGAATCGACCGGTTTCCGTAGCGCGCGCGGTTTTCCTCGTTCAAATAGATGGGAAGCTTGCGGCCCGCCTGCGCCACAGCGCGCGCGACGAGCTCGACTCGGCGCGCGGTAGCCGCCGCCCAGTCGGCGCTGCGCGGAAAGTGCGGGGCGAGCAGGTCAACATTAACAGATCCCGCGTCCGTGCCCGCTTCCCCGAGCAGGTTGGCCCGCTCGTCGCGGCCCGGGAGATCGCGCCGGCCGGACAGGTGGTGTGCGGTGCTCGAAATGGTCACGAGTCGGGATGGATCGATCGCCTTGACGGCGTCACGCAGGCGGCGCGCTTCGGCGTGCTCAATCGGTCCGTCGGGATGGTCGTGCTCGTTACAGAGATCGAAGATGATCCCGCGATGCGGGCGAAGTGTTTCGGTGATGTCGCGAACCGCCCGCAAGCGCGCGTCCGCTGACGTGAAGACGGCATACGGCTGCGACGGCAACTGCCCGGGTCTGAGCAACACGAGCTCGAGAAGAAGATCCCGATGCTCCAGCCGGTCGACGAGCGAGAGGAGACGTCGGCGGCCGTCGGGGAGCAGCGCGCCGTCGGATCCGTAGATGGGCGCGCTCCAATGGGCCCAGACGCGCACCAGCGAGATGCGCCAGCGCGACAGCGCATCGAGGTCGCTATCGGCCACGGGCGTGAGACCGAGGCCGTCGAAGAGGCTGACGCCAACGATGAACACCGGTTGCCCGCCGAGCAGAAGCTCGGTGCCGCGCACCGACAGTGCCGTGCTGGAAGCGGCGGTCTTCGGCGCATTCGGTCGTAAAACGTCGTCCACTCCAGCAGACGCGAGGCCGAGCGCGAGAATCGCAAGGCGCAGCATTGATCTCGTAGATTCAATCCCTGAAGTCAGTTGTCATTCCAATGTCGCGGCGGGTCCTGTCGCCGGGCCGCCCCACCCGGCCTCGGCGCCAAAAGCCGTGATCACGGAGGTGGCGCCTGCGGGCGGGCGGGGCGCCCCGCCCAGCGCCACCCACCGCGACATTGACAACCCAAGCGATCTCTGCGTTACAGCCTGAACCACGGAGGGCGCCGAGCGCGCGGAGGCATGACTCAAGTTGGCCTTTTTTCGATCTCCGCGAGTCTCCGCGTGCTCTGCGGTGAGAGCTCTTGACGCCGGGCTCAGGATCGATGCAAGGAGCAACGAGCCAATGGCCCGAGGAGTCAGCGCCTCGTCGCGGACGTTGTCTCGAACTTCGTCGTGATGGCGTCGAAGAAGATCTGGGCCATCCGTTCGTAGCCCGCTTCGTTCGGGTGCAGGCCGTCGGCGCCGATGAGCGCGAGGTCGCCGGCAAACCCTTCATAGAGGTCGACGACCGTGAGCCCCTCACGCCGCGCCATGTCCTTGAGCGCGGTGTTGAACGGGACGATCAGCGGGTACGTCCCCGCGCGCTGTCCGCCCTCGCGCTGCGGAGGCAGTGTCCCGATGAGAACCTGCAGCCCCTGCAATCGACTCGTCCTGGCCATCTGCTCGAGGTGACCGAGCGTCCGCTCCGCCCCGGCAGCGCCGTACAGGTTCAGGTCGTTCACGCCTTCGAGCAGCAGCACGGCTTCCGGCGAGTGCTGCTTCAGGAGTCCCGGCAGGCGATTGACGCCCTGTTCCGCCAGCTCACCGCCGCGGCCTTCGTTGGCGACGGTGATCGTCTGAAGGGAATAGCGCTCGGTGAGCTTCACCTGCAGCTTGAACGGATACGATTGCGCGGAAATGAGGGCGAAGGGCGGCGCGTCGAGCGCGGTCACACCTTCCGTCAGGCTGTCGCCGAACGCAAGGAAGTTCGTCACCGAGGTCTTCGGCGCCGAGGGAGGCGGCGGCTGTGGCGGCGCTGGCGGCTCGATCCTGACGGGCGGCGTCGGCTTGATCGGAGACGCGGAGCACGCGACGAACGACAGCAGGATGGCGAGCGCGACCCGATGGATCGACGAGGCGCGAGGCGCGCCGCACCGTGTGAAGGTCATGAGCTCTCACCTATAATATCGGATTGCTCCGCCTCCTCTCGATGTTCTCCCTGTGGCTGCTCGGGCGCCTCGTGGGCCCGGCACGATTCGGGACCCTCGTCCTCAAGACGCTGGTGTTCGTCGTCGCGCTCGCGGTGGCCTTGATGATGGGCGAGATCGCGGTGCGCGTCGTCTTCAGGGACATCACCTCGACAGCGGACGCCCGGAGCTACTTCGCGAGGCAGGGTCCGGAATGGCGCATGAACCGGTTCGGCTACCGCGAGCGAGAATTCGCCGAGGTGAAGCCGGGTGGCGTGTACCGCATTGCCGTCCTCGGCGACTCGTTCACCTTCGGTCAGGGGATTCCGGATGAGGAGCGCTACAGCAATCTGCTGCAGACATATCTGGGCCGTGACCGTTTCGAGATCCTCAACTTCGGCATGCCCGGCCACGATCTTCCACAGCACCTCGACGTGCTCGAGCGCCAGGCGCTGGCCCACGACGCGGATTTCGTGTTGCTGCAGCTCTTCGTCAATGACTTCGAGCTTCGATCCACGGATCGACCGCGCGGGCTTCCGCTGCTGCCGTTTCCGGATCTCGACGCGCGTCTCTACCGGTCGTCGGCGTTGTACTCGGTGGCGGTCATGGAATGGAATACCGTTCAGGGGATGTTCGGCCTGTACGAGTCGTACGCGCAGTACCTGCGTCGAGGGCTCGAAGATCCGCACAGTCCCGGCGCTCGGGCCACGAGCGACCTGCTCAGGCAATTCATCCAGAAGTGCCGCGACCGTGGGGTCGGCGTCGGCATCGTATTCTTTCCCAATATCGGGTTTCCCCTGGATGACACGTATCCGTTCAGGTACCTGCACACCAGGGTTGGCGAGATCTGCGCGGGAGAGGGCAGGCCATATCTCGACTTGCTTCCGGCGTTCGCGCGGGTGAAGCCCTACACGAAGTTGTGGGTGAACCGCTTCGATGCGCACCCCAACGCCCACGCGAATCGCATCGCCGCGGCGGGCATCATCGCGAGCTTCGGGTCGGCGTGGGCGAAGGCCAGCCAGGCCGCGCCGCCGAACGATGAGGGTGGGCGCGTAGGTTCGAACGGCATGGTAACGGAAGGACGCCAAGAGCTCTCACCACAGAGGACGCAGAGGCCACAGAGAAAACCTTAGCCTGGACTCTATGTGCTCTGTGCGCTCTGTCGTGAACCTCTCTCACCACAGAGGACACAGAGAACACAGAGAAGACCTTAGCCTTTGCTCTGTGAGCTCTGTGCGCTCTGTGGTGAACCTGTCTCACCACAGAGACGCAGAGAGCACAGAGAAACTCTAGAGTCTTAACCGCGGTACAAGGGCGCTGAGAGCGCGAGGAATCAATCAGCTTTCGGAGTCGCCGCGTGCTCCGCGTTCTCTGCGGTGAAAGCTTTTGGCGCCGGATGCCGGATCCCCGGGTCCCTGATCCCCGATCCCTGTAGAATGTGCCCCGGTCATGCGCAAGCCGGTTCCGCTTCTCATCCTCTGTGTTGCCGCGTTGGAGATCTCAGCCATGCAGCCTGCCGGGAACGACGTCCGCATCGGAGCGCCGGGCAATCGACCGTACAGCGCCGCTGTCAAGGCGGGCGGATTCATCTACGTTTCGGGCACGGTGTCGATCGATGACCGCGGGGCGTTCGTCGGCGGCGATATCAAGGCTCAGACCCGGCGCGCGCTCGGCCGGATCACGACGATTCTCCACGGCGCAGAATCCGATCTCGCTCACGTCGCTTCGGTGCAGGTCTACATCAAGCACGCAACCGACTTTGCGGCGTTCAACGAGGTGTATCGAACGTACTTCCCGAAAGAGCCGCCTGCGCGGACGACGGTGGAAGTGGATCTGCCGACCTCGGGGGCGCTGGTCGAAATCGCGCTGGTGGCCATTCCGAAACGTGGTGAACGGAAGGTGATTCATCCGCCGGGCTGGATGCAGTCGCCAAACCCGTACAGCTACGGGATCAAGTCCGGCGACACGCTCTTCCTGGCCGGTCTGGTGTCTCGCAATGGAAAGGACAACAGCGTCGTCGCCGGCGACATGAAGGCGCAGACCCGGACGGTCCTCGAGAACGCGCGCGCCATACTGGCGGCAGCGGGTATGACGTATCGCGACGTCGTCAGCTCGCGTGTGTATGTCACCGACGCGGCCGCGTTTCAGGATATGAACGAGGTGTATCGGTCGTACTTCGCGTCCGATCCGCCGGCGCGCGCCACCGTCCGGGCCGGACCCATGAACTCGCAGAATGTCGTGGAAATCACGATGCTTGCGGTGGCGGGGGAGCGACGAGCCTTCACGACGCCGACCGCCGATGGATCGGCGGCACGTCCGAACCCGAATCTCAGCTCGGCGATTGCAATTGGCAATCGGCTGTACCTCTCGGGGATGCTCGGCAGCACAGACGCGAACAAGGGCGACGCGAAAGCGCAGACACGGGAGACGCTGGTGCGAATCGGCAGAACCCTGAACGGTGCAGGATTCGACTGGAAGGACGTGGCGGACGCCGTCGTGTATCTGCCCGACATCCGCGACTACGGGGTGATGAACGAGGCGTATCGCGAAGTATTCGGGGGCGATTATCCAGCGCGTGCAACGGTTCAGGCGGGGCTCATGAATCCGGCGGGACGCGTCGAGATCATGATGGTGGCCACAAAATAGTCCCTGGTCCCGGGTCGAGTTCCGAGTCCCGAGCCCTATGGTGCACATCATCGAACGTGAAGTGAAAACGCGCGGGCAGGGGGACGTGAAGGATGTGACGCCTGAGGTGGTCGCTGCGGTCGAAGAATCGGGGCTGACTGACGGCCTGGTCACGGTGTTCGTCGCCGGTTCGACGGCGGGGATGACGACCATCGAGTTCGAGCCGGGCGCTGTGGCTGATCTCGATCGCGCCTTCGAGCAGATTGCGCCGCGTCACGCCGACTACCGCCATCACCTCCGCTGGGGCGACGACAATGGATCCAGCCACGTCCGTGCCGCGATCCTCGGGCCGTCGCTTTCGGTGCCGCTCAAAGATGGCGTGCCCGTGCTCGGCACCTGGCAGCAGATCGTGCTCGTCGAGTTCGACACCCGCCCGCGCGCCAGGAAGTACATCATCCAGCTGCTAGGCGAGTGACTCCGCGGACCGTGCGACTGACGTGCTTGCTCACGCTGGGGTGCCTCCTTGTGTGCGCCTCACGCGCGCTCGGGCAGCAACCGCTCGTCCGCGCGCAGGCCATCTTCTACGGCGACAACACGGAGTTCGCCAATGCGTTCCGCGACGGCGAAACGCTCTTCGGCGTGCATGCGCGCCTCTTTCTCGTCGTCCCGCTCGGCGATCGCGTCGAGCTCCGCGCCGGCATCTGGGGCCATCAGCGGTTCGGCGACCGGGCGTCGTTCGAGCTCGTTCGGCCCGTCATCGCGCTCGCCGTCCGGTCCGCCTCGGGCCGCTTCATCTTCGGCACGCTCGAAACGGGCCAGCGGACGGAGGGCGTCGGGCCCGATCGCACGACGCCGCACGGCCTGCTGCCGCCTCTTCAGATCGAGACGCTCACCTTCACGCGCGGGCACGAGGCGGGTGTGCAGTGGCTCGTGAACAGCCGCCGCTACAGGCACGACGCGTGGATCAACTGGCAACGGCTCAACACGCCGGCGCACAGGGAGAAGTTCGATGTGGGGCTCGTGGCGCAGTTGCCGGTCAAAGGGGTCGTCTCGGTGGCGGGACAGCTGCACTTGGTCCATCACGGCGGGCAGCTGTTTGCCAGCGGACCGGTCTCCGACAGCCTGGCGTACGGGCCGGGCCTGATGTTCAGCGGGAAGGTCGGCGCGATCGATCGCATGACCCTGGAGCTCCATGGACTGCTGTCGCGTCATTCTCCCGATCGCGAGCGGCCGTCGCTGACGCGCGACGGCGAGGCGGTATTCGTACGCCTTGCCGCAGAGAAAGCGCCTTGGCGAGGACATGCGATGGTCTGGCGCGCGTGCGACTTCATCAAAGAAGAAGGAGATCCCAACTACCTGTCGCTGCGCATCACGGGCCAGCGCTTCAAGCGGGTCCGTGACTACGCGGAGGCAGGCGTCACACGGATGTTCCATCCGGCGCCCGGCGTCGAACTGGAGGCGTCAGCACGCCTGCATCGCATCGAGCATGCCTTCGAGTATTCCTACCGCCTGCTCGCAATCGTCGACCTGGCGTTTCCAGTGCGGTAGCGCGAGCGTCCGCCGAATCACGATGCCGAAAAACCCTTCATTCACCACAGAGGACACAGAGGCCACAGAGAAGACTCTAGCGAGGCGCAGGAAGACGATGGCGAGCCGTTCCCTGAGAAGCTCGCGCGCCTCCGCCGGCAGCTCGAGGAGCAATTCGCGGAGTCGGCAAGCTGGAAGCGCGGATTCGGGAGAACCTGGCGCAACTCGATCCCATGGTTGACGCTGAGAGGAAGGTCGATTGATGGAGGAACGGGAAAGCATCCTGAAGCTGCCGGTGGCCGAGCGGATCATCGAGGTCCGAGGCGTCCCGGTCCTTCTCGACAGCGACCTGGCGGCGATCTATGGCGTCGAGACCAAAGCTCTGAACCAGGCCGTCAAGCGGAATCGGGATCGCTTCCCCGTGGACTTTTCCTTCATTCTCTCCGTTGCCGAGTTCCGGGGTTTGAGGTCACACCCTGTGACCTCAAAGCCGGGGCGAGGCGGGCGACGCAACGCGCCCCGTGTCTTCACCGAGCACGGAGCGAGCATGGCGCGATACAGTCGCTCGTTGTGACGCCGCATCAACACCTCGAAGAGCAGCGTCTCGCCCTCGAGGACTCGAGACACAATTTCCTCGTCCGACAGGCCGCTTGGTGGCCTGATAACGGCTGCGTGTGTTCCTGGCACCAGTGACTCCTCACTATAGGACGCGCGACTACATCGTCGCAGCGGTCGGCGATCAGCCGGACGCACAGGCAGCGGCCAACAGATTGATGAAGAACTTTATCCACATGCTGCGCGCCATGTTGAGACAAAGATGAGCACAAAGATAACATGCAGCTCGCGTGATGCAGCCATCGAGCCACCGACGAGGCTTGGGCTGCCTGAGGACTACAATTCCGTGAACAGCAAGACGAGGTGATCCATGCCTCTCGGCCGTCGCGCGCTGAGATCCGGATATCAATCCCTCATCATCGTCGCCGCGCTGATCGGTGCGCCGGACGCGCAACGATACGGCGTGCCGCCGGTCAACGCCGGCCGCGTGGACATGCCGACGTCATGCAAGGGGGAAGCGCAGGCGGAGTTCGAGCGTGGCGCCGCGCTGCTGCATTCGTTCTGGTACGACGAGGCTCGTCATGCCTTCACCGCGGCCA
>JACPPN010000282.1 GCA_016190995.1 Acidobacteriota bacterium
GCCGTGGCCTGCACACCGAGAGCCGCACAGGTGAAGACCTTGTGCTCCTTCATCAACTGCACGAACTCGTCATCGACGTCGCGGTCGCGGACGAGGTGCGCAAAACCATCGACGCCCGCCCGCACCAGAGCTTTGGCGTCCTCCAGGTAATACACGTGCGCCATGACGCGAAGGCCTTGCTTGTGCGCTTCGTCGATGATCGCGCGATAGACCTCGGGCGCCAGCTTCGGCTTCGTGCCGTTGCGGTCGTCGACCCAGATCTTGACCATATCGACCTTCTGGGCCGCGAGCTCGCGCACGAAGATGCGACCCAGGCCGGGCCGCTCGACCTCGTACGGCACGTGCTCCAGGGGCGCGACCGGCGGGCCCCCGCCCGGCGCGACAAATCCACGGCCGGCCAGGTAGAGAGTCGCTCCGCCCGCTTGTCCGGCCCGCTGCTCGTCGCGAATCCGGAACGTATCGACGCCAACGTCCGTACCCAGCGAAAGAATCGCGCCGACGCCGTAGTACTCCAACCGCTTGAGCTGATCGACGATGTTGTCGTGCGTGTAGTGCTCGGGCGCAAAGACGCCGTCTCTCGAGAATCCCACGTGCGCGTGCAGGTCGACGAGTACGGGTATGACCGTCTTGCCGCTCAGCGACACGCGCGTCGCACGTGCTGGCGCGGACACCTGCCCCCGCGGCCCCACCGCTTTCAGGATCCCCGCTTCCACCACGAACGCCGCGTCTTCGAGTGGCGCCGACCCGTCACCGCGGATGAGCCGCGCGCCTTCAAACACGGTCACCGCCGCCTGAGGCGGAGCGGACGCGCCGGGCGGGGCGGAGTACCCCAGGACGACGATCGCCACAGAGACTCCCAGTGTCACAGATCGCATCGGCGGAACTCCGCCACCGACTGACGTTCAAACCGTTGGCAGCCAACTACCGGACAGGACATCCTCGAGACACCGAAAAGCCCTGCCGGTCGCTGAAATCGTGAGATGTCACATCAACTGTAGAATGTTCCAATGGCCGCCGCACCGAGCACGGCGACCTTCATCGACATTCCCTTGAATAGGCCGACAACACGAGTCGAACCCGCCACATTGGAAGCATGCCGCGCCCGGTTGACCCAGAGGCCTCAACGGCCCTCGCCCGCTGTCTGAAATCGCGACCTAACCCCTTGAAGAGAGGGTTTCTGGGCTTCAGGGCGCGGCCGCTCCTCGGGCCGCACAAGCTCGTAACGAAGCTTCGATGCCACCGAAGCGTCGTGCCCACCCGTGGGTTTGAGGCGAGGCTTCGTTACATCATGGACCGCACATCGACGACCTCGCCGGCAATCGCGGCCGCCGCCACCATCGCCGGACTCATGAGCAGCGTACGGCCGGTCGGGCTGCCTTGTCGTCCCTTGAAGTTTCGATTGGATGAAGAGGCGCAGATCTCACGTCCCTCGAGGCGGTCCGGATTCATCGCGAGGCACATCGAGCAGCCCGCGCCGCGCCAGTCGAAGCCGGCCTCGCGGAAGATCCGATCGAGCCCCGACTGTTCCGCCGCGCGGCGGACCGCCTGCGAGCCGGGTACGACCAGCGCCCTGACATGCGGCGCCACCCGGTGACCCTGGACGATGCGCGCCGCTTCCTGGAGATCCGACAAGCGCGCGTTCGTACACGAGCCGATGAAGGCGACGTCGATCCGCGTTCCACGAATCGACGCGCCGCCTCGAAACTCCATGAACTCGAGCGCCTCGGTCACCGACGCGCGGTCGGGCATCGGACAATCGGACGGTGATGGAATCCGTTCGCTGATCCCGATCGATTGACCCGGGTTGGTCCCCCACGTCACCACCGGCTCGATTCCCTCCGCATCGATCGTCACGACATCGTCATAGGTCGCGTCGGCGTCGGACGCGATCGATCGCCACCAGTCGCGCGCGCGGTCGAACGCCTCGCCGGCTGGTGCAAACTGACGTCCTTCGAGATACGCGAACGTCGTGTCGTCCGGGTTCACGTACCCGACCCGCGCGCCGCCTTCGATCGACATGTTGCAGATGGTCATCCGCTCGTCCATCGACATGCGGTCGATGGTGTCGCCGCCGTATTCGTAGGCGTGACCGACGCCGCCTTTGACGCCGAGGCGCCGAATGAGGGTGAGGATGACGTCCTTGGCGTACACGCCGCGCCGCAGCCGGCCGCTGACGCCGATGCGGCGGAGGCGCAGCGGCTCGAGCGCAAGCGTCTGAGACGCCAGCACGTCCCGCACCTGCGAGGTCCCGATCCCGAGCGCGATGGCGCCAAACGCGCCGTGCGTCGACGTATGGCTGTCGCCGCACGCGACCGTCATCCCGGGCTGCGTCAAGCCGAGCTCCGGCGCCATGACGTGGACAATCCCCTGATGGGTGGTGTCGAGGCCGTAGAGCGGGATTCCGTAGGCACCGCAGTTCCGCTCGAGGGCGCGCATCATGTCCTCTGCCATCACGTCGAGGAACGGACGGCGCTGATGGAGTGTGGGAACGATGTGGTCGACGGTGGCGACGGTCCTCTCGGGAAACCTCACCTCCCAGCCGCGCTGGCGCAGCATGTCGAAGGCCTGCGGGCTGGTGACTTCGTGGATGAGGTGAAGGCCGATGAAGAGCTGGGTCTGGCCCGACGGCAGCTTACGGATGGTGTGGAGGTCCCAGACTTTCTGAAGGAGGGTCTGTCCCATTGCGAGATCGCGGGTTTTTCGGATTTCGAATTGAACGCCGCCTCCTCCAATCTACAATCGACCGTCCACAATCTGCAAACTCCACCCTGAACCCCGCCGTGACCGCAGGAAACCCGTGGGTGCCTGCGGTGAACAACCATGGTGGCTTCGGCCGGTGGGCGTTCGTCGAGGTTTCCGATCCGTGGGATGCGGCGCGTACGATCCGGGCAGCAGCGCTGCAGCGAGCTTACTCGTAGCGTCCGGCTTGAGAGCGTGTGGAAAAAGCTCTCACCGCAGAGAACGCAGAGCGCGCGGAGGAACGATTTTCAAAGGAACCCTGGCTCCGCGTCCGCGGTGATTGCTTTTTTTCACACGCTCGTGAGCCGGACGCTACGCCAGATTCACACGTAGTGTCCGGCTTCAGCCGGAC
>JACPPN010000283.1 GCA_016190995.1 Acidobacteriota bacterium
GCGTGTCTGACACCGGCCGAAATCGCCGCTACGCCTTGATCGAACGTGGCGCCTGAGTGCCCCGCCGACACGCGGATGCCGCGGCCGACCAGGGTCTGAACCAGACCGATTGCGTCGGGCAGCTCCGGCGCGAGCGTGACGATGCCCACGTCGGGGCGAGCACGTTCGATTTCATGCAGGATGGCACACGCGTCGTACAGCGCACCGGGATCCGGTGCGTCCAGCGCCGGCGAGAACGCGTCCGCAAGCTCCGCTCGTGTCGGCGGCAGGCGAAGACAATCGAGCGGTTGCGCGCCCTTGAACGCAGGATTGAGGAAGTTGCTTTCGATGTGCGCGGCGAGGACGCGCGCGGCGCCCGAGATGGGCTGCAGACGCGCGTCACGAACGGCCTTCAGGACCCCCCGCAAGGCCATGGGACTGCAGGCTATCGTCGTCGGGCAGAACGCGGTGGTGCCGTATCGAGGCAGCAGTCGGGCGATCGACGCAATCGCCTCGCGGCCGTCCAGGGTGTCGCGACCCTCGGCGCCATGGACGTGGACGTCGATGAAACCCGGCACGATGTAGTGGTTTCGCAGATCGAAGTGGATCGAAGAGCCGTCGCGTGCCCGTCCTCCCGGCAGGACATCGATGATCCGGTCATCGTCGAACACGACCGTCCCGGGCGAGAGGATGCGGTCGGGCAGAACCACATCGGCGCCGGAGAGGACGACCATGCTCAGGGCTCGGATCCGTTCCAATCGGCGGGGGCAGACAGCTTGCGTCCGAGGAGCGGCAGGGCGCGCTCGGCGGGCAATGGCCCGCCGTTCGAACCTGGCGGGAAGAACAATGACGCGTGGAGGCGCTGGAGGAGCTTCGCAAGCACACGCTCGTCGGGAGCCGACAGGACGATCACGCCTCCGCTCAGCTCCGGCGGGAAGCGTTTGTCGTCGAAATAGTCCCGGTCGAACGTCACGAGGGTGCGGTGCATCTGGCGAGCCAGACGATAGTGTTCGACGTCGGCGGCGCGGCGGAGATCGTCGTGCTCGAGCACGAAGAAGACGTCCCACTCCAGCGCCGTGCGCATGAAGCTCACGGTCGTCGCCGGCACGTTCGCGTCAGCGTAGATGCGCGGCCTCGGAGAGAGCTCCGACAGATGTGAGCCCAGCTCGGAGGAAAGCGTCCTCATCTGTGTCGGTCCACGTCCGGCATGGTCTCCAGCTCCTGCTCCGCGGTCGGCTTCTTTGTCCGCGCCTCGAGCGCCTGCCGTTTCAAGTCGGCCACGAGCTCCTGCCGGCGGAACATCAGCTCGCGCCGCGCGCGGCGGTTGCGCTCGGACGCAATTGCGTACTCGCACACGAGAGGAAACGCGATGGTGGAATCACAATATGCGACCACGGTATTGGGCAGGACCCCGGGATTGACCTTGCCCCAGCTGACCGCTTCCGACGGAGTGGCCCCCGAGAGACCACCCCAGACGACCTGATCGGTCGTGATCTGAATGAAATAGTCGTTCCCGCCCTTTGGAATGCCGTAGACCTCCCACAGCGTCGGCTGTGCCTGCAGGTAGAAGTTCTTCGGCGAGCCGCCCCCGAGAATGAGACAGCCATTCTGGCGGCCCGCGAGAACAATCGCGCAGACCTCGTTGACATCCAGGTTGGGATCGATCATGAAACGGCTGTCGTTCATGAGCTCATGGTACGCGATGTTCATCCCGATGGAGCTGTCGCCGGGTGACGAGGTGTACAGCGGGACACCGGCGGTGGCCGCACGCGCCACGACCGAGTGTTCTTCGCAGCCCGGGAAGCGCTCCAGCAGGTCGCGCCCGAGCCGGTAATGAAACTCCGACGTTGACATGGGACCGTCGAACCCGGAGCGAACGAGAAAGTCGCGGATGTAGGCGTCCGTTTCCAGCAGAACGCTGGCTGGAAACAGGACGTCGTAGATGCGAATGATCCCCTGCTCGTACAGCACCACATCGTCGAGGAAGGGGGACCCGCGATGGAGCGTGAAATTCAATGCATAGTGCAGGTCGTGATAGAGGTTGGCCCCGGTGCTGATGATGAAATCGACGAGGCCGCGATCCATCATCTCGATGACGCAGCCGCCGAGGCCGGCTGGCGTCATGGCGCCCGCGACCGTGAGCCCAATCATGGTGTCGTTCGCCGGATCCAGCATCTTGTCGGTATAGATGCGGCACGCTTCGGACAGCCGACCGGCGTTGAACGCCTGAAAGCCCTGGTCGATCAGCCGCCGAATCTCGACGCTTCCGCGCGGACGGTAATACCGGATGGGCTTCCCGCCGAGAAACTGATCTGGGGTGTGGCCAGTCGACCCCGGTCGGCGATGGGGCACGATGTTCCTCCACCACAAGGAAGGTCCGGGCGCGCGCGCTGGTGGCCAGTCGCGAACGGCGCGGCGCCCGAAGACGGGCGCGGATGCCGGCTGCGCCGGCGGTGAGGCGAACCACCGCGACCCTGTGGCGACCCGGCCGTTGCCACGCTAGCTTAGCACCGTTGCAGGGGTCCGGCGCGGCGCCCTGATGCGTGCTTGACAGCAGGCGGACAGCCGGTGAAGTGTTGGGGGCGCACGCGGCCCTGCCACGGACAGCCATGAGTGAACCATCGAACATTCTCGTCATTGCCGCAACGATCGCGGGCGCCGGCCTCGCGCTGATAGCGCTCGTCATCTGGCGCAAATGCCGGCCCTTTATGAGCGAAGGGCACGTGTTTCGCGCGAGCCGCCTGAGCGCGGGCAATCGTCTGTTTCCCACGCAGGTCGCCATCACGCCGACGAGCGTGGTGCACTACACGCCGCAGTGGATCGGCAAATTCGAGCATTCGATTCACATGGCCCATATCGCCTCGGTGCAGATCGACACGCACCTGCTCTTCTCCGACGTCTACATCGAGACCACCGGGGGCGCCACGCCGGTGCGGTGCCATGGTCACAGGAAATCGGACGCCATTGAGATCAAGGAGCTGATCGAGCGGTATCAATCCGACTATTTCCGCCGGGCGGGCGCCGGGACCGGCGCGCCGCCGGGCGGCGGAAGCTGACCTTCGGACGGGGGACATGAGAGACACCTTCCTGGACGACCCCAAGGCGATTGGCCGGCGCGCCAACGACCTCGAGAGCCGGTTTCAATCGCTCGTGCAGTCGCCGCTGCGGGCCGCGCTCCTCCGGTTTCTGCACAGCCGAGCGGCCGGTTCGTTCGACGTCGAATCGCTGATGCAGAGCTTCGGCCGGATGCGCCTCGACATCGAGAACTGCCTGCGCGAGCTCGTCGACTTCGGCGTTGCGTGCCGCGTGCCCGGCACCCCCGTCCGGTACGGCGCGAACCGCTCGCCTCACCAAGCCGTGGCCCGGATGCTCGATCAGTTCCTCGAGCGGCGCGCCACGGTCAGCGAAGAAGATCGATCGCTGGCCGTGCAGCGGTTCCGCGAGATGATCGGCCGCGACGAGAAGATGCTGATCGTCTTCGAATGGATCCGGACCGCAGCCAAGTCGGACATCTCCGTCCTCATCCTGGGGCCGACGGGATGCGGCAAGGAAGTGGTGGCTCGGATGATCCACGAGTTGAGCCGCCGCGGCACGGCGAGATTCCAGGCGCTCAACTGTGCAGCGCTGCCCGACACGCTCTTCGAATCGGAAATCTTCGGTTACGAGAAGGGCGCGTTTACCGGCGCACACGAACGCAAGCCGGGCCGCCTCGAGCTGGCGGACAATGGCACGCTGTTCCTCGACGAGATCGGCGACCTCTCCGTCATGGCACAGGCCAAGCTGCTGCGGGTGCTCGAGGAGCGGCGCTTCGAGCGGCTGGGCGGCAACCAGTCGATCGAGGTCAACTTCCGGCTGATTTCCGCCACCAATCGCCCGCTCGAACAGTTCGTTCGCGACGGCCGCTTCCGCGAGGACCTCTACTACCGCGTCAACGTGTTCCCGGTGCGCATCCCGCCGCTGCGCGAGCGCGCCGAGGATATCCCCGAGCTGCTCGTGCACTTCCTGGATCAGAGAGCGCAAGAGATGGGTCGCAGCGGGTTCCTGGTCCACCGCGACGTGGCCGAGGCGCTCATGCTCTGCCCGTTCCCGGGCAACGTCCGCGAGCTTGGCAACATCTGCTCGGCGCTGGCGGTGGGCGCGCGCAGCGA
>JACPPN010000278.1 GCA_016190995.1 Acidobacteriota bacterium
CCGCCGCTGCAGCGTCTTCGCGGTGGCAGCGTCTCTTGTCAGCAGGTTCCGCCGCTCGTCGGGATCCTCGTCCAGGTTGTACAGCTCGCGCCGGCCATCCGTCGACACGATGTACTTGAACGGACCCTCAAAGATGGCGCGGTCGATCCGCCGGAAGCGCGGGTGGAGCGCGACGTACTCCGGTCGGGGAAACGACTCGCTGATGATGGGACCCGCGTCCGGCGCCCCGCGATCGAACAGGCTCGTCGCCTGCACGGCCGCGGGCAGCTTCACACCGGCGAGCTGGAGAATTGTCGGGTACAGATCGGCCGTGCTCACCGGCCGCTCGACCACGTCTGCGCCGCGCTGGTTCGTGTACTTGATGATGAGCGGCACGTGCACCTGATCCCGGTACACCGAGACCCAGTGCTCCATGAGTTGCCGCTCGCCGAACGCTTCTCCGTGATCCGAGGTCACGACGATGAGGGAGTTGTCGTAGAGCCCGAGCCTCTTCACGCGCGCCACGAGCGCCTCGATCTGTCGGTCAATGAAGGCGATTGCGCCATCGTACTGCGAGAGCAGGTGCGCCCGCTCCCGATCCGTGATCTGACGCTGCTGCTGCAAAACCGCATTGCGCAGGCGGTAGTAGCGGCGCTGCTCGAAATGATCGTCGGATCCGGGGAACCGGTCACCGAAAGGCGCGGGCGGCTCGTAGGGCCAGTGCGCGTCCATGTAGTTGACGAAGAGCAAGAACGGCCGGCTGTCGCGGCTGAACCGATCCAGCACCGCGAACGCCTCCTGATTGATTTCCGCGGCGTTCTCGACCGCGCGTCCCCGCGGCGGCGCGTGAGACGGCAGCACGGTCCGGCTCAACCCCTGCACCAGCCAGAACGGCGACGCCGGCGTGCAGCGCGGCGCCTGCAGCGCGTACGAATCGAAGCCTTGATCGATGTTGAAGCCCGGTGTCAGGAACGTGAAGTTCGCGACGATCGCCGCCGTCCGATAGCCGCGTGACCGCAGGACCTCGGCGAGCGTTCGAAACTTGTCCGGGAGCGCCGCGCTGGGCGAAACGCGGCCACCGACCTCCGAGGATCGGGCGCCGTGGCTGGTCGGAAAGACCCCGGTGAACATCGACGCGTGACTTGCGAGCGTGAAGTCGGCGGGCGATTGTGCGCGGCGATAGAGCGTCGCGCCAGAGGCGAGCGAATCCAGGAACGGCGTCGTGTTGCGCTGGTAGCCGTACGGCGAAAGATGGTCGGCCCGCACCGTGTCCATCACGACGAGAATCACGTTCGGGCCGTTGGACGAGGCCGCGGCCGTTTGCGGCATGCCGAAGAGCGCACGGTCGAGCCAGAAGGCCAGCAGGATCGCCACGGTTGCGGCCGTCAGGTCGGGCACGAGTGGCCTTGCGCTGCGCCACCGGCCGGCGCGGCGCCGCCGGGCGATCCACCAGGAGCCCGCCAGGACCGCCGCAACGTAGATCGTCACGGCCGTCGGTCCGAGCGAGTCGGTCCGATCGATGAACACCTGTTTCCGCAACCAGGGAATTCCGATGAGCAGCAGGCTCACCGTCCAGGGGTTCGCGACAACGCCGGCGCGGTCGGCCCACGCGCGCCACCTGACACTCGCCGCCGCCGAGGACGCCAGTGCGACGGCCACCCCCAGATACGCGAACGCAGCCATGCTACCGAACCGGCGAAGGGCGCCCGCGGCGACCGCGACCACCAGGGTCAGGAGCGCGATGTCCTTGATCGCCCGCGCCGCCGCCGGGCGCGTCATGCGGTCGCGGCCTGCGGCCGCGTACAGGACGGAGGCGACAGCGCACGTGGCAAGCGCGCCGACAAGGGGATAGAGCGCGAACACCGGCAGGCCGAAGTCGGCGCGCACCGGGCGGCTGCTGCAATGAGGCTGCACGAAGCGCAACAGCACGATCGAGAAGCCATACTCGAACGTAGCGAAGGCGAGCCAGGCCGACGCTCCTTCCCGAGCAGCGGCACGCCAGGTGCGGGCGACCGCCGCGGTGGCGGCCACGGCGCCATTCGTGATCCGCGCACCGATTGATTCGGTCACGGCCATTGTCAGCGGATGTATCCGAGCGACCGCAACGCGTCGAG
Source organism: Acidobacteriota bacterium (assembly GCA_016190995.1). Taxonomy (GTDB): domain Bacteria; phylum Acidobacteriota; class Vicinamibacteria; order Vicinamibacterales; family JACPPN01; genus JACPPN01. Next base: position 2,094 of record JACPPN010000278.1, read on the forward strand.
CGTTTCACGGTCCAGGCGCGCGGGGTTCTTCGCCGCAGGCGCGAGGCGCAGCCAGTCAGTGAGCTGCGCCTGCAGCTGCCGAACGTGCGCGTCGGTGGCGTTGAACAGGTTGTACCGTTCTTCGGGGTCGGCGTTGAGGTCGTACACCTCATGCGAGCCGTCGGTAGACCGCACCAGCTTCAAGCCGTTGGAGATGATGCCTCGCTGCTGTCGCGGCGCGCGGTCGCGCGGCGGCGACGCCTCGCTGTACAGCTCGCGACCTCCCGCGCCCTCGCGCGCCGCCGCCCGCAGGCTGCGGCCCTGGATGTCGCGGGGTAGTTCCACGCCCGCCGCTTCCAGGACGGTTGGCATCAGATCGACACCGCTGACCGCCCGATCGACGAGCCGTCCATCGCGCTGTCCCGGATATTTGATGACGAGCGCCATGCGGATCTGGTCCTGATAGACCGTTTGGCCGTGCTCGAGAAACCGCCGCTCGCCAAAGGATTCACCGTGATCGCTCGCAATGACGATGAGCGAATTATCGTAGAGCCCCAGCTGTTTCACGTGGGCGATCACGCGCCCGATTTCCGAGTCCTCGTACGCGATGCCGCCGTCGTACTGCGACACCAGGTTCGCGCGTTCGGCGTCGGTCAATCGATGCTCGCCCCTGAGGACGGCGAGGCGCAGAAATCCGTACGCCGACCAATCGAATTCGGGCATCTTGCCCCGATACATCGTGTCGAAGGGCGGTGGCGGCAGATAGGGCGCATGCGCGTCCATGTAGTTCAGAAACAGAAAGAATCGTTCGCCGCGAGTTCGAAACCCCTCGAGATGCCGGAGCGCCGCCTCGGTGATGAACCGCCCCGGTTTGTAGGGCGCCTGCACGCCGCCGACGAGCGCGTTGAAGGCGCTGATCCCGAACCGACGCAGGTAATAGCGCGACGAGACCACCGGCTGCTTCGCGAGCGGCAGGAGAGAAGCCTCGGGCGTGCGCGCGTCGAAGTACCGAAAGCCCCGCAGCATGTCGATCGTCGGCAGGAGAAACGTCGGGTTCGCCGCGAGGCCCACCGTGTGATAGCCCTTCGACGAGAGGAACTCCGCGATGGTGCGGTAGGAGTTGTCGAAGCGATAGGTGACGTCGCGTGCGCCATGCCAGCTGGGATACACCCCGGTGAAAAACGAGCCATGGCTGGCGAGCGTCATGCTGCCGGGGGCGAGCGCGCGCGAATAGAGCGTCGCGCCACGCGCAAGCTCCGTCAGCCTGGGCGACGTATCGCGACGGTAGCCATACACCGACAGATGGTCCGGCCGCACGGTGTCCATGCTGATGAACACGATGTTCGGGTGCGATCGATCGGCGCGTGCGGTAGGAGTGTCAATGGCCGAGGTGACCGGCGCTTGACGCAGGCCGGTGCTGACGAGCCACACGCCAACAAACACCGCGGCGCGCAGGCCGAAGCGACGGCTGAACGGCCAGCCGAGATCCTTCGGGCGCCACTCGCGGCGCGCAAGCCACGCACCACAGAGACAGGCAAGCACCAGGAAGGCGGTCGCACTCAGGGCGCGGACCGTTCGGCCGTAACTCGGCTCGATGAAATCGTAGATGACCCAAGGGAGGCCGACGAGCACGACCGAGACGGTCCACGGATCGGTGAGCGCCGCGACCAGCCCGTTGGCGTGCGGGCGGACGAGCCCTACACCCAACGCGGCGACAAGCACCAGCGACGCGCCAATCACCACGGCCCGGCTTCCGCCGAGCGGACCCATGTTGTTGAGGAAATTCAGATGGAAAATCAGGAGCAACGTGACCGGGCCGGCCACGCGCCCGACGCCGTTCACGTCGAGCGCCGCCACCTGGCGGCTTGCGAATGCCGCCGGCCGAGCCAGGATCGCCAGCAGTCCCGCCGCGACCCATCCGACAAGCGGGTAGACGCAGAAAAAGACGATGCTGATCCCGAATCCGGGCGGCCGGTAGCGATACGTCGGCACGATCGTCCACGTGAGCAGCGTCAGGAACAAGTACTCGACGACCGCGTAACTGGACCACGCGAGCGCGCCGCTGCGGGCACCCGCCGACCAGCTTTCGCCAAGCGATGCCTGACCGAGAGGCAGTGCCGACGGCAGATCCGCAACCGCTAGGGAAACCCGCGAACGGTTTGTCATGGAGCGAGACACACGTCGAAAAGACTTGGGGGACAGCGGGCGCGAGTCGGGCGTCGCGTCATGAGGATCTGCCCGTCAGGCATGCGCGCCGGGAGCAAGCTGACCGGCGCCTGCAGGTGCGCCGCTCCGCGCCGTCATTTCAGCTCGCGGGCGTCGCGCCGCCAGCTTGCGTTTCCGTCGAAGCTCCAAGCCGGCGGCGCCGAAGATCAGCAACCATGGCATGAGCTGCGCGCGCTGCCGGTACACGAGCCCAATGTTGCTGAACATGATGCTGTAC
>JACPPN010000285.1 GCA_016190995.1 Acidobacteriota bacterium
TCTAGCCCACATCAGTCTACCAAATCGGTTTACTCAATGGCTTTAGTACGTTCGTACTACCCCGCACTCCTCTTAACGTCGGCGCTGGCCAATCCGCACACCCTACCGGCGTGCGGCTCCCGGTGCCACTGGTTGCGCGTCCGGGGGAATGGCTGCCAGTCGGGCCGGCCCCGACTGATTGGAGTGTGCAAACCCGCGCTGGCATTCGTTATGGGAGGGTGAACCCGGATGGTGCTGAACGGGCCGCGGCTTCGTTCTTGGAGAGCGGCTCGGCCTGCCACACTCGGGGTGCGCACCGTTCGTTTGTGTTCGCTCCAGACTTCTTCAGAGACAGGAGGATGCGATGCGAGTCCCCGACCTCTCCAAACAGCGTTGGGCGGCCATCCTGATTGCAACCGTCGGCCTGATCGTCGTGTGGGCCGCCGGACGACCCTATGCCCAGAAACGCGCGAAGCCGACGCCGAACCCCACCGCAGCCGTCACGTTCGCCGATCGCGAGGGCGACGACTTCCGCAGCGACTTTACGGATTCCCTTTCGCATAGCTACGTCCATGGTCCCGACGGCAGCGGTGGCACCATCGACGCCCAGTTCTACGTCGGTGGCAGCGAGGACCTTACGCTCAACCTGATCCGGAGCGCCCGGAAGTTCTCCGGCAGTTACACGTTTGTCGGCTGTCCGGACGGATCGTTGGACCCATCGGCCTGCGGCGGAATGGGAAACGGCGGGTTCGGCGACGGGTGGTTCATCAACGTCCACAAGATCGCCGACATGCCGCCTGGCTGGACGCAATGGACGACGGCCGCCTTCACGGCGGCCTTTGGACAAACGCCGATTGGGGGCAGGAATCCAAAGTACGAAACGCTGTGGACCTTCTCGTGGTGCCACGACGGATCCGGCGCGTGGTCAACCTATCCTGACAGGATCGAAACCCTCTCCTTCGGCTGCGGTGATTTGGCGGTAGGTCAGTACGCCCACGGCTGGCAGATGGTACTGGTCACGCGCAGCCCCAACGACCCGCAAACGGGGCAGCCGAACTACACGTGGACCGTTTCGGCCGATCCGATCGAGGGTACGCCGGTCGGGGATCTGTCGGGACTGGTGGAAAGGACCAAAACCAACAGCACGATACCTCATGGGTTTTACAGGACCCGGTTCCAGCTTTTGATTGCCTGTGTGTCGGGGTGCGGTGTCCTTCCGGGCTGACGCGCGCCAGACACGGATGGGAATTCGCGCACGCGTGAAGGACAGACGTTTCCTCTAGTACGCGAACGTGCCGACGAACGCGGATCGCTTGTCGGCTTGCTGCCACTTGCTGCCGAGCGCTCCGCCCCGGTAGATCTGCGTCTTCGTCAAGCCGACCGCTGCCTGCGTCCCTCGCGCGAGCGGATGGAACCACTGCATCGCGCCGCAGCTCGGATCGTGCTCGAGCCGAGACGAGACGACGAGCATGGCGTCACCCGCGGCAATCGCGTACACATCGTCCCTGCGCTCAAACGCGATCGGCACGGTGCGGACGTCGACGATGTTGTCGGCGAGGCCGTTGGCAAGCTCGCGCGCCAGCGACAGCAGCGCGTCGCGTTCGGCCGCGCCCGCGCGCTCGTCGATCATGATGGCAGCTCTCACCGAAGCGGGCGGCAGTCCCCCAATCTCGCGAATCCCGAGATTGCGATCGCCGGCAAACGCCGCCACGACGGCCAGCCCGTCCAGGGCCACGCCGTTGAAGCGTCCATGCTCGATCCGCCAGGCCGCCACCGCCTGCCGGCCCATGGTCTCGGCCTCACTGCCCATGATGCAGCCCCCCGCGAACACCTCGGCCGTGCGTGCCTCGACGTAGTCGCCGGTAATGGTGCCGTTGGGCCCGGCGATGGCAGGCGTCGCAGCCCCCAAAAGAACACACCCGGCGAAGATGGCCAGTCCTCTCATCTTGCGTCAGTCCTTTCTGCTCGAAATCTGGTTTCGACGATTGTAGCTCAAATGGCGGGACCGACGCGAGGATTGCTGCTGAATCGGTCCATAATCCTGGTTGCCGTTCGGCCGTGCGTTGCGGCCGCCCGTGCATGATGGAGCTGCGGCCAGTCTTCTAACGTGGGGCTCCGCCCCACACCCCGGCTCGGTCGCTTGCGGGGGCCCCGATGCCCCGCGCCGCTCCTTCCCGCCCCAACGCGCTGAAAACGCGCGTCGGGGACCCCGCTCGCAGGCGCGCCGTGCGCGCCTAAGCCGAGCTTGCACGGAAATGTGACAGATTCGTACACATTTCAGCCGTGCAAGCACGGCTAGACCTTCACGTATTCGTGAGGAATGCGTATGTCGATCCCTGCGAAAGCGAACCATGATGCCAGGCCCTCTCCTACGGAGGCCTTGTCGGCATTCCTCGCCACCTTGCGCTATGAGACATTGCCGGAGGCGGTCGTCTTGCGTACCGAGGAGCTGCTGCTCGACTGGTTCGCATCGGCGCTCGCCGGGAGGACGGGCCGTCCAACGCAGATCTTCGAGGAATTCGCTGACATCATGGGCCCTCGGAACGGTCCGAGCGAGATCATCACCTCGCGCAAGCGTACGTCGCCATTGTTCGCAGCGCTCGTGAATGGAGCGGCCTAGAGCCAGATGCACGTCTCGATTCCTCGCGCAACTGAGGTAGTCCTCGAGGTCCCGCGTCAACACCCCGTAACGCGCGCCGCCCGGGGCGGTTCGGCTGCACTCCTGCCTTCGAGCTGTACGCCTGAGCCGGACAACGCTGAGTCGGTTCGTGTCCGTGTGATCGTGGGGAAGGACTTTACACACGCCTGAAGGCAGCATAGGATCCGCGTCTGGCAATCGATGGATGTCTCCGGGCCGGGCTCGAGGCGCCGCGTAGGTGTGTCGCGGTGGCGACGGACTTCTGTCTGTTGGCATCTCTGTGTGAGCGGGCTTGGAGGACAGGGCGAGCGTGAAGACCACCGGCACCCGGGAGCCCGTCCGAGTAACCCCGAACGGGCTCCCGGTAGGGCGCTTCGCGCCAGAATGCAGTGCCGAAAACATTGGGAATTGTGCCGGCGAAGCCGGCCTTGAAGGCGTCGTGCCGAGACCTGGCGAGTGGGACTCGCGAAGGGAGACGAGATGCCGACCTATGTGAACCCCGAGAAATGCGATGGCTGCAGGGCCCTGGATAGGCCCGCCTGCATGTACATCTGTCCTTCGAACATCATGCACTTGGACAAATCCATTGGAAAGGCGTACAACATCGAGCCCGATCAGTGCTGGGAATGCTACGCCTGCGTCAAGACCTGCCCGCAGAGCGCCATCGCCATGCGGGGCTACGGCGACGTGGTACCGCTGGGAGCCAGCCTGACGCCCCTCAGGGCCACCGATTCGATCATGTGGACGGTCAAGTTCCGCAATGGTCAGCTCAAGCGATTCAAGTACCCCATTCGGACGACCCCCTGGGGCTCGATTGCGCCGTACGACGGGCTGCCCGATCCCGAGCTGGAGCAGCTCCGGAAGCCCGGACTCTGTGGCGACGAGCGATATCTCGGGGTGGCCGCACTCCCGACCCTGACAACACACTAGATCTCTGGAGGCAGCACCGTGATGAATCCGGAAACCGAGGTCGTCGACTGCGACGTCCTCATCCTCGGCGGCGGAATGGCCGGCTGCGGGGCGGCGTACGAGGCCGGCTACTGGGCAAAGAACAAAGGCCTGCGGGTAGTCCTCGTGGAGAAAGGAGCCATCGAGCGAAGCGGCGCGGTCGCCATGGGCCTGTCGGCTATCAACTGCTATATGGGTATGAAGTTCGGTGAGAACCAGCCTGAGGACTTCGTTCGATACGTTCGCCAGGATCTCATGGGGCTCTCCCGCGAGGACCTGGTTTACGACATCGCTCGAAACGTGGATTCGACGGTTCACCTGCTCGAGGAGTGGGGGCTCCCATTCTTCAAGACTCCGGAGGGCCGCTACAAGCGGGAAGGCCGCTGGCAGATCATGATCCACGGCGAGTCGTACAAGCCAATCGTCGCCGAAGCCGCGAAAAAAGCCGTCGGCGAGGACAACATCTACGAGCGCATCTTCGTCTCCCACCTCCTGACCGACGCGAAGGATCCCGGTCGGATCGCTGGCGCCGTCGGCTTCAGTGTGCGCGAGCCGAAGATTTACGTCTTCAAGGCGAAAGCCGTGATCTGCGCGGCGGGTGGAGCTACGGGCGTGTTTCGGCCCCATGCTGTCGGCGAGGGGCTGGGCCGTATCTGGTACGCACCCTGGAATACAGGGTCGGTCTACAAGTTGATGATCACGGCCGGCGCTGAAATGAGCCAGTTCGAGCACAGACTGGTCGTCGCGCGGTTCAAGGACGGCTACGGGCCGGTCGGGATGTGGTTCTTGCTCTTCAAGTCGGTCCTCAAGAACGCCTACGGCGAACTGGTCGAGCAGAAGTGGGCCGAGCTGCTCAAGGACTGGGCCCCCTATGGACTGGGAAAGCCCATCCCGACGCCGCTCCGTAACCATCAGATGATCCAGGACTACCTCGCCGGACGCGGGCCGCACTATCTGCGAACCGACGAAGCGCTCCAGAAAATATTCGCCGAGGTCCAGAACGACCCGAAGAAGGTGCGGGAGATCGAAAGCGACGCCTGGGAGGATTTCCTGGACATGACGATGTCGCAGGCGCTGGTGTGGGCGTCAGAGAACATCGACCCCGCCAAGACGCCCTCCGAAGTCGTCCTCACCGAGCCTTACTTGATGGGCTCTCACGCGTCGGCCACCGGTGCGTGGGTGAGCGGTCCCGAAGATGTCGCGCCGAAGGAGTACTTCTGGGGCTACAACCGGATGACCACGGTTCGAGGTCTGTTTGCCGCCGGGGACGGTGTGAGCGGATCGGCGCACAAGTTCTCGTCCGGATCCCACGTCGAGGGAAGGTTGGCCGCGAAGGCGGCCGTGGCTTACGTCCACGACAACCCGGATACGCCGAACGTCGATCCGGATCGAGTGCAGGCGCTCAGGCAGGAACTCTGGCGTCCGTTCGAAGTGCTCGAACAGTCGGCCGGCGCTTCCACCAAGCCGGACGTCAATCCGAACTACGTGCTCCCCAAGCAGGCGCTCCTGAGGCTGCAGAAGATCATGGACGAGTACGCCGCAGGTCAGGGAGCGTACTACATCACCAACGAGCCCACGTTGTTGAGGGGCTTGGAGCTGCTGGGTCAGTTCAAGATTGACTTGCAGAGCATGGCTGCGCGTGATCTCCACGACCTCTTGCGATGCTGGGAGGTGTGGGACCGTGTCTGGTGCGCCGAGGCCCACATGCAACACCTCCTGTACAGGCAGGAGACGCGCTGGCCCGGGTACTACTATCGGGGCGACTACCCCCACATCGACGAAGAGAACTGGAAGTGCTTCGTCAACTCGCGGTACGACCCGGCAACGGGCCAGTGGACCATGAGCAAGAAGCCTTACATTCAGGTCGTTCCCTGACCCCGGTCGGATGAGAAACCGGGACCATTCGAGGTGAGCGTGGATCCTCAGGAGAGTATCGCGGCCGTCCATCGCAGCATCCTGGTCGTCGGCGGCGGGATTGCCGGGATCACCGCTGCCGTCGAGGCGGCCGAGGCCGGCTGCGACGTGGTCGTTGTCGAAAAAGAGGCGTACCTCGGCGGCCGCGTCGCGCAGCTCCACCAGTATTTCCCCAAGCTCTGCCCGCCGTACTGCGGCCTGGAGATCAACTTTCAAAGAATCCGCAACAACCGCCGGATTCGGTTCTACACGATGGCGGAGGTGGAGACGATCTCGGGCCAGCCGGGGAATTTCGACGTGACCATCAGGCAGCGCCCCCGGTACGTGAACGACCGCTGCACCGCGTGCAACGATTGCGTCGCCGTCTGCCCGGTCGACCGGCCCAACGCGTTCAATTTTGGAATGGATCGGACGAAGGCCATCTACCTCCCCCATGCACTGGCCTTTCCGATGAAGTATGTGATTGACGACTCGGCCTGCGAGCCCGCGGCGTGCGCCAAGTGCGTCGAGGTCTGCCGGTACGACGCCATCGAGCTGCAGATGGCGCCGAAGTCGTTCAACCTCAGGGTTGGCGCCATCATCATGGCGACCGGCTGGAAGCCGTACGACGCGGCGAAGATCGACAACCTCGGATTTGGCCGGTATGCCGACGTCATCACGAACGTGATGATGGAACGACTGGCGGCCCCCAACGGCCCGACCAAAGGGAAGATCGTGCGGCCGTCGGACGGGAAGCCGGTGAAGAGCGTGGCGTTCGTGCAATGCGCGGGGCAGAGGGATGAGGCGCACCTCGGGTACTGCTCGGGCATCTGCTGCCTCGCGTCGTTGAAGCAGGCGACCTACATTCGGGCGCAGGACCCCGAGTCCAGGGCGGTCATCTTCTACATCGATTTACGAACCCCGGGCTCATATTCCCTCTTCTCCCACAAGGTGCAGGACGATCCCCACGTGTCGGTGGTCAAGGGAAAGGTGGCCAGGATTCTCGAGGATGCGGCGACCGGCGAGCTCGCCGTGGAGGCGGAGCACATCCTCTCGCTCGAAAAGATCAGGGTCAAGGTCGATCTGGTCGTCCTGGCTAGCGGCATGGCAGCGAGCCTCGATGATGGCAAGCCCGGTGCGGCGATCGGCTTTGACAAGGACCACTTTCTCCTGCCCGAGGAAACCGCCCCGGGCATCTTCGCCGCTGGCTGCGCGCGTGGACCGGTGGATGTCGCGACCGCCGCTCAAGATGCGACGGCGGCAGCCCTCAAGGCCTTGGGGGCAATCCGGAGCAGAGCGAGCTCATAGAGGACCCCTGGATGAGCAAGAAGCTTGGCGTTTATGTGTGCGGCGGCTGCGGTATCGAGGATTGTCTGGATCTGCGGAAGCTGACGGACCTCGCCGCCTCCGAGTGTCGAGCTCCGGTCGTGCGCACATCACCTGCCTTCTGTCTCGAGGACGCCCGGATGATCCGAGAGGACGTCGAGCGCCAGGGCGTGGATGGGGTCGTGATCGCTGCATGCTCTCCGCGTGTCAACACGGAGGTCTTTTCCTTTCCGTCCGCGGTTGTGGAGCGGGTCAATATTCGCGAGCAGGTGGCCTGGAGCCACCCACCCCGCCACGACGAGACCCAGAGCCTGGCGCACGACTACGTGCGGATGGGCGTGGTGCGCGCCCAGAAGGCTACCGCTCCCATTCCGTACACAGAGGCCAACGAGCGCACGATTCTGGTAGTGGGCGGAGGCGTCACCGGGATCACCGCGGCTCTCGATGCGGCGCTCGCCGGCTTCTCCGTGGTGGTGGTGGAAAGAGAGCCGGTGCTCGGGGGCTATGCCCGCCGCCTGCACCGGCGGATTCCGAGCCGTCCGCCCTACCGCGATCCCCAGCCGGTCGACATCGAAGCGAGCATTCGACGGCTCGAGTCCCTGCGCAATATACGGGTGCACAAAGGTGCCGAGGTCACGGAGATCTCCGGCCAGCCGGGCCGCTTCGATGTGACGATCAGGAGCGGGGAACACCTCGAGAACGCGACGGTAGGAGCAATCGTCGTGGCCACGGGCTGGAAACCGGGCGACACGGCCAGTTTTGAGTCCTACGGCCTTGGCCGCTTCCCGCACGTCGTCACCAGCGTCACGCTCGAGGAAATGGCGGCCAAGGGCCGGATCGTCCGCCCCTCTGACGGGGGACCCGTCAACCGAGTGGCCATCGCTGTTTGCGATGGCCCTGGCGACGCCCGTCATCTGCCGTACGAGGGGAATGTCTCGTGCCTGGTCGCGCTGAAGCAGGCCCTTTACATCCGGGAGCTCTGCCCCGATGCGATCGTGTACCTCTTCTACGGAGACATGCAGGCGCCGGGGCAGTACGAATACTTCTACAAGCGCGTCCAGGGCGACCCGGGCGTTTTCTTTTCACGGGGCGAGGTCAGGAGCGTATCTGAGGAGGCCGACCACAAGGTCGTGATGGAAGTACACAACACGGCCCTCGGTGGAGCCGTCCAGGTGAGCGTCGACCTGCTCATCGTCTCGACCGACATGGTCCCGGCCAGCCTGGACCCCGCGTCATCCGGGTCGCTGAACCTACGCTATCTCCAAGGTAAGGATCTTCCGACGACGAGCGCCGGGTTTGTCGACTCGAACTTCATCTGCTTCCCCTACGAGACGCGCCGGACCGGCATCTACTCGGCCGGTGCTGTCCGACAGGCGACGACCCTGGCCGCCTGCGCTCAGGACGGCACGGCCGCAGCGCTCAAGGCCATTCAGTGCATCGAGAACTCCTCGGCCGGAGCCGCCGTTCATCCACGCGTGGGCGATCTGTCGTTCCCAAAGTTCTTCATGCAGAAATGCACGTCCTGCGGACGATGCTCGCAGGAATGCCCGTTTGGCGCCCTGGAAGTCGACGCCAAGAACCATCCCGTGCTCGACGCGAATCGGTGCCGCCGGTGCGGCATCTGCATGGGCGCGTGCCCGGTCCAAATCATCTCGTTCGATGACTACTCGGTCGACATGCTCTCGTCCATGATCAGGGCCGTCGACATCCCCGAAGATGGCGAGGACAGACCGAGGATTCTGGCGCTCGCGTGCGAAAACGACGCCTACCCGGCGTTGGACATGGCGGGTATCGCCCGGCTCCAGTACTCCGCGTTCGTGAGGGTGCTTCCGGTCCGCTGTCTCGGATCGGTCAATAGCGTCCTCATCGCCGACGCGGTGTCCCGCGGCTTCGATGGCGTGATGCTGATGGGATGCAAGGCCGGCGAAGACTACCAGTGTCATTTCATCCGGGGGAGCGAGCTTCTCGCTACCCGGATGCAGAACGTCCGAGAGACGCTCGACCGGTTGGCGCTGGAAGCCGAGCGCGTCCACGTGATGGAAGTCGCCATCTCCGATTCGGCGGAGATTCCCGCCATGCTGGAGCGGTTTGTCCAGACGGTCCGGCAGGTTGGCCCCAACCCGCTCAAAGGTTTCTAGGAGACCCCCTCGTGTCGACCGCGATGCCGCTTCAGCCAGATCTCGATTTCAAGCGACAGATTCTCGCTCTCGGTGCCCACGATCTGACCAGTTGTTATCAGTGCGGGACGTGCTCTGTGGTCTGCCCCATCTCCACGCCGCACAATCCGTTTCCCAGAAAGGAAATGGTCTGGGTGCAGTGGGGCCTGAAAGATCTCGCGTTGTCGAATTCGTCAATCTGGCTGTGCCACCAATGCGGCACCTGCACCACGTATTGCCCTCGAGATGCGAAGCCCGCAGACGTGATGGCAGCCCTCAGGGAGTACAGCATCGGTCACTACGCCGTCCCTCGGTTCATGGGACGGGCGCTCAGCGAGCCGAAGTATCTGCCAGCCCTGTTTGCCATCCCGATCCTGATCTTCGCGGCGATTCTAGGTTGGCTCGGGAATCTGACCTCGCTGCCCGAAGGGCCGATCGTGTTCTCCAAGTTCATGCCCATCGTGTACATCGAGGTTCTCTTCATCGTGGCTTTGACGCTCGCTGCTCTTGGAGGGCTTTCCGGCGGGTTGCGCTACTGGAGAGCGATGGGTGACGAGATGGGCGGCAGCCGGGCCGGGGGCTTCGTCGACACTCTGACGACGATCCTGAAGCACCACAGGTTCAAGGAATGCCAAGAGGCGCCCGCTGGAACGCGCCCCACGCACAAGGAGCACCTCCACCGAAGCCATCTCCTGGTGTTCTACGGGTTCCTGGGTCTCGTGGTGACGACCACGTCGGTTGGCATCGGGATCTATGCGTTCGGCTATCTGACGCCCTGGCCGTTCTGGCATCCGGTGAAGATTCTGGGCAACGTCAGCGGCGTGGCGGTGATCGCGGCCCTGGCGGTTCTCGGCTACCGGCGTCTCGCAGACAAGCGCAAAGCGGGCAAGAGCACCTACTCCGACTGGCTCTTTCTCAACATCCTGTTTCTGACGACGGTGACGGGGTTCCTCTCACAGCTCGTGCGACTGGCGGAAATCAGGGAACTGGCGTATCCGGTGTACTTCGTTCACCTCGTCTTCATCTTCTTTCTCCTGGTGTATTTCCCCTACTCCAAGTTCGCCCATCTCGTGTACCGAACGGTCGCGATGCTGCACGCCCGGCGGGCTGACTCCGGATCGCCTTCGGAGCCGCGGGTCCTGACCGTCGAAGGTTTGCAGGTTCCCACCGCGCTACGTTAGTAGGCGAAGGTCCCGACGAACGCGGACCGCTTGTCGGCTTGCTGCCACCTGCTGCCGAGCGCTCCGCCCCAGTAGATCTGCGTCTTCGTCAAGCCAACCGCTGCCTGCGTCCCGCGCGCAAGCGGATGGAACCATTGCATCGCGCCGCAGCTCGGGTCGTGCTCGAGTCGAGACGAGACGACGAGCTTCGCGTCGCCCGCGGCAATCGCGTACACATCCTCCTTGCGCTCGAAGACGATCGGCACGCTGCGGACGTCGACGACGTTGTCGGCGAGGCCGTTGGCGAGCTCGCGCGCCAGCGAGAGCAGCGCGTCGCGTTGGGCGGGGCTTGCGCGGTCGTCGATCATGATCGCGGCTCTCACCAGCGCCGGCGCCGTCCCGCCAATCTCGCGGATGCCGAGATTGCGATCGCCGGCAAACGCGGCCACCACCGCGAGCCCGTCCAGCATCACGCCGTTGAAGCTCCCGCGCTCGATCCGCCACGCCGCCACCGCCTGCCGGCCCATGGTTTCGGCCTCACTGCCCATGACGCAGCCGCCGGCAAAGACCTCGGCCGTCCGCGCCTCGACGTAGTCGCCCGTGATGGTGCCGTTGGGCCCCGCGATGGCAGGCGCCGCGGCGAAGAGAAGACCCCCGGCAA
>JACPPN010000288.1 GCA_016190995.1 Acidobacteriota bacterium
ATAAGGCCAAGGGAAATGGCAACCCGGCACAGTGTACCGGCGTGACCTGCAAGTAGACCGACTGTTCCACCCGCAGCAGCAGGATCGTCTGGCGATCCTGTTGCTGCGCGATTCGCGCATGCCCTTCCGCACCATCATCGAGCCGTTCCGTATCAAGTCCGTCGAAGCGCTCAAGTTCACGACGCGAGAAGAACGGGTCCGCGCCCTCGCCGACGCGGGCCACAACGTCTTTCTGCTCCATGCGGAAGACGTGCTGATCGACCTGCTCACCGACTCCGGCACCGGCGCCATGTCGTCGGCGCAGTGGGCGGCGATCATGCAAGGCGATGAATCGTATGCGGGCGGCCGGTCGTTTTACCGGTTCGATCGCGTCGTGCGAGATCTCACCGGCTACAAGCACATTATTCCGACCCATCAAGGTCGCGCCGCCGAGCGCATTCTGTTCCACACCGTCCTGAGCCCCGGCGACATCGTTCCGAACAACAACCACTTCGACACGACGCGGGCGAACATCGAGGTCGAGGGGGCCGAGGCGCGGGACCTGGTGATCCCGGAAGGCCGTCAGGCAGCCACGATTCACCCCTTCAAGGGCAATCTCGACCTCGGCCTGCTGGAACGGCTGCTCGATGAGCCTGGCAGCCGGGTGCCGCTCGTCATGGCGACCGTCACGAACAACTCGGGTGGCGGGCAGCCGGTCGCGCTTGAGAACCTGCGCGGGATTCGCGCGCTCTGTGACCGCTACCGCAAGCCCTTCATCCTGGATGCCTGCCGGTTTGCCGAGAACGCCTATTTCATCAAGCTCCGGGAGCCTGGCCAAGGCAGTCGGACTCCGGTCGACATCGCGCGAGAAATGTTCTCGCTCGCCGATGGCTGCACGATGTCGGCAAAGAAGGACGGGCTCGCGAACATCGGCGGCTTTCTCGCCTTGAATGACGACGGGTGGGCGGATCGAGCGCGGAACCTGCTCATCCTGACGGAAGGGTTTCCAACGTATGGCGGCCTTGCGGGATACGACCTCGAAGCCATCGCGCGTGGGCTCGAAGAGGTGGTCGAAGAGCCTTACCTGCAGTACCGCATCCGCTCGACGGAGTACCTCGCGGAGAAGCTCGTGGCCGCCGGAATCCCTATCGTGCAGCCGCCGGGCGGTCATGCCATCTACATCGACGCCCGAGCGCTGCTCCCGCACATCACGCCGCTCGAGTATCCGGGCATCGCGCTCGTTAACGCGATGTACATCGAAGCTGGGATCAGGGCCGTCGAGATCGGTACCGTCATGTTCGGCTGTCGCCCGGACGGAACCGAAACGCCTGCGACAATGGATCTCGTGCGGCTGGCCATCCCGCGCCGCGTGTACACACAATCGCACATCGACTACGTCGCGGAAGCCGTGATCGCGGTGACGGCGCACAGCGACGATCTGCCCGGCCACCGGATCGTGTCAGCCCCCGCGATGCTCCGGCACTTCACCGCGCGGTTCGAGCCGCTGCCTGCGCGACGCTGAGGTCGTACGGGAGGTCGTCGACATCTTGGTACCACGGCATGCTCCGCTCCCAGCCTGAGCGGCGTCCGGTTCAAACCGCCACGCAGTCAGCTGCTTAGCGACACCGCCACCCCGGCCCGGCGTCGCCTCGTGGCGACGCGACCCCGGTCCCCTCGAGCGGGTCCCCGTACTTTGCAGTTCCGTTTGCGCGCTCGTCGGATTATCTTCTTGTCCTATTCGCAGCTGCCGCGAAGCCCACGGGGGGGGTCCTGTGTCGCCGCGGCACCCGACCGACAAGGGAGATGCGTGTGACTCATGCCCTGCTCGTCTATCCCGAGTATCCGCGTACGACGTATTGGAGCTTCAGCGGGACGATGAGTTACATCGGCAAACGGGCGGCGCTGCCGCCGCTGGGTCTCATCACGGTCGCGAGCCTGCTGCCGGATCACTATGACGCGCGCCTCGTCGACATGAACATCGAGCCGCTCACCGACGAGCATCTCGCGTGGGCGGACGTCATCTTCACCTCGACGATGATCGTCCAGGAGCCGTCGCTCCTCGACGTGATCCGTCGCGCGAATCGCGCGGGCGTGCCGGTGGTGGCCGGTGGCCCGCATCCGTCCTCGGTCGGGGAGCGGTTGGACGGTGCCGCGCATCTCATCGTCGGCGAGGCGGAGGGGGTGCTGCCACGGTTCATCGCCGACTTCGATCGCAACGCCGCCGAGCGCGTCTATCGTGCCTCGGGCTTCCCGGATGTCAGCGCCGCCCCGGTGCCGCGCTTCGATCTCCTCGACCTCTCGGCCTACGGGAGCATGGCCGTGCAGTATTCCCGGGGCTGTCCGTTTCAGTGCGAGTTCTGCGATATCTGGCAGCTCTACGGCCGTCGCCCCCGGGTGAAGGACCCGGCGCAGATGCTGGGGGAGCTCGAGGCGCTGTACGACCGCGGGTGGCGCGGCTCGGTCTTCGTGGTGGACGACAACTTCATCGGGAATCCGCGTCAGGTGAAACGCTTCCTCCCGGAGCTGGAGGCCTGGCAAATCGCGCACGGCTTCCCGTTCGCGCTCTACACGGAAGCGTCGGTGAACCTCGCGCAGGATCGGGAAATCCTCGCACGCATGCGCGACTCGGGATTCAACATGGTCTTCCTCGGAATCGAGACGCCCTCACGCGAAAGCCTGATCGAGACCAAAAAGCTGCAAAACGTCCGCGGGGATCTCCTCGAGCACGTCGAGACGATTCAACGGCACGGGCTCGAGGTCGCGGGCGGCTTCATCGTCGGGTTCGATCACGATACGGAAGATATCTTCGAGCGACAGGCCCGCTTCATCGAGGCGGCGGGCATTCCACTGGCCATGGTCGGGATCCTGGGGCCGCTGCCGGGGACCGAGCTCCACCGACGGCTGCACCGTGAGGGCCGTCTCCTCGGTGAGAGCGACGGCAACAACACGCACGCCTTCTCCCCGACCTTCGTCCCGCGCATGTCGGTGGAGCTTCTGACGGCGGGGTACAAGGGGTTGATCGAGACGCTGTACGACAGCCGCCTGCGCCACTATTTCCTTCGATGCCGGGTGCTTCTCACGCGTCTTGGATGGAATCCGCACTTCAGCAGACGCGCGACGCCGCAGACGATCGCGGCCATGCTCCGGTCGTTTCTCGTGATTCCCTGGAAACGCTGCGGGTGGAGCTATCTCGCATTTCTGCTGTGGACCAGCGTCCGCTGCACGGGACGCTTTTCCGAGGCGGTCCGGCTGGGCATCATGGGGTTCCACTTCGAGGCCATCACGCGAGGCGCGCTTGCGATCGAAGCGCTCAGGCGCGAGCTCGCACGGCAGGAGGAGCTCCTGCGCGGGCGGATCGCGGCGCTCCGGGCGGCTCCAGCCGCGGTTCCGGCCTCCGCCGACGAGGCGCGCCGCGCCGTCGAGCACGCGCGCGCCGCAGCCGCCCGCCGGTTCAAGCGCGGCGTTCGGCGACTGTCGGCGGATTACCGCCAGGCGGCCGAACAGGTGTACGGCGCTTTTCTCCAGCGGATCGATGAGCTGTTCGCGTGCGAGCGGGCGTCAGTGGCCATGCCGCATGGAAGCGCGCGGCTCGCCGAGCTGAAACGGCTGCTCGAGATCGAAGAGCAGCGGCTGCTGGATGTCTTCGGAGGGTATCGGGACCGCTGGCGCCACGAGATGAGTGAGCTGGATCGCGGCGTGCGTGAATTCTCGCGTCAGCTTCGCGCCACGCGGCGGAATCTGCGCCGGCAGGTGCGGCTGCTGCCTCGCGAGTACCGCCTGCTGGGGCGCTCCGAATACCGGCGGTTCGTGCGACGGCTTGACGAGATCGTGGCGTAGTCAAGGTGCAAGCATTGATGCCTCCTGAATTCGGCGTCCAAAGCCCTCACTATGGAGAACGCCGAGGGCGCGGAAACTGGAAAAGGTAACGAACCTCCGCCTCAAACTGACGAGCAACTGCGATGGGTCGCAGCGAGGGTGCGCCGGTTCGCCCTCATTCTTGGTGTTTGCTGCGCAACTTCGGTGCCTGCCTGCAGTCTGAGGTGGCCGGCACTGCCGGATTTCCGGCACCTCGCTCTCGGCCCGGCACTCGCCTCCCCTGAGTCGGCTGTCACCACGGCGGACCTAGCCCTGCAGGCCCTTGACACCACCCCACAAGTCCTTCATGACGCGGCAATGGCTCATCGAAGGCGCATCCGCCACGGGCTCCGAACGAGCCGCTCGCACGGCACAGCTTGTGGCATCTCGGTTGTTGGGAGGCGCCCCCCGTGCCATTCAATGCTTGCGAGCTCGAAATCGATTTGTTCTGCAAGGGGACGCGTGTGCTCGACGACGTGTCTCTCGACGGTACGCGCGAGATTTCGCGCGCATGTGCCGGGCTCGGATCCGGTCTCGAGATCGTGGAACCATACCTCCGCGGCGTGAAGGAAGAGGTCGGCATGCTCGTCGGCGTGCAGCTTGCGCCGGAGCGCGATTGCTCGCGGTACGACCGGCTCATCGGTATGGGCGTCGATCGCCTGTCGTTTTGCTTCGAGTGCTTCGACGCGGAATGGTTCGCTCGCGTGTGCCCCGGCAAGGAACGCATGCTCGGGCAGAAGTTCTTCTTCGACGCGATGGAGTACTGCGCGGCCCGGATGAGGAAAGGCGCCGTGTCCGGCGAAGTCATCGCGGGCATCGAGCCGCTTGAAGCGACGCACCAAGCCATCGACTACATCGCGTCGATCGGCGCCCTACCCACGGTCAGCATCTTCCGCCCGACAATTGGATCGGGCATGGAGGCATGGGCGAGCCCTCGCTACGAAGAGATGCGCGACGTCATGCAGCACGTCTACGAGGGATGGCGCCGCGCGGTGAAGCTCGTGACACGGCGGCTTTTCAGCCGCCGCATGCAGCCTCGGCCCCTCCGAAATTCCGACAGCCCGACCGGTCCGTCCGATTCCAGCCCCGTCGTTCCCTCCACAGACGCGTAAAAAGACCTGGAAAACGGACCGACTGCCGGCCCTGGCACCTTGATTGCGATCAGCGTGATTGCCGCAGGGCTGGCCGGTACTTGGCATCGCCTGGTCGCCTCCGGCGCGGCTACCGCCGGCAATTTGTTTCTCACGACTTCACCCGGAAGCAGATTGCGTCCGCGTGGCGGGCGCTCACCAGGATGGTGCTGTCATGATCGATCGCGAGAAGGTGCTCACGATCCTCCAAAAGCGGTTTCCCGGCGCCTCCACCGATCAGATCGCTGCGGCGGCCAACGCCATTGTCGGCCTGGAAGACGAATGGCAGGAGGTCACGTCTCAGGACACGGAGCTCGGATATCACGTGTCCGTGAACTGCGCGGACATCTGCTATCTCGCGGAGGAGGCGCAGGCGGGGGCCGAGTTCCGTATCTTTCGACGCAAGGTTGCGGTCGTCGAGCAATAGCCTTGCGATTGGAGGCGGGAAGAGCCACGGATTCCTCCGAGCTCGGCGCCTCCCCGGGCGATTCGCGCGAGCCGTCAACCGCAAGAAAAGGGGCGTGCCACAAGGGCACGCCCCTTCGTGTCTGGGCGCGCCTCTTTCAGCCGGCGATGCGCTGGACGGCGCCTTCCCAGCGAGGGCACATCTCGCAATCGGCCACGCTGACCACGCGCGTCTGTTCGCCGGTGGATTCCGCTTCGCAAATCCAAGGGAGCAGGGCGATCGGCGTGCCACCCTCGAGCGCCTCGAGCGAGCCCGCGAATCTCCCCCACACGCATGTCCACGGCACGCGACGCAGTTCCCGGGTCATTCGCCCCTCCTCTCCGGCCCTCCTCGGGGCCACAGCAGCAGCGGCGACTCAGGCGCCTTCTCGATGCGCAGGTCGAGGGACGAGTCAGTGATGTCGATTTCGGCGGATTCGACCTCGACGCGCCACGGCAGGCGGACGAGCCGTTCCACGACGCCGTCTCCCGGCTCCTGCGCGCGCAGCAACAGCAGATCCGGTGTTGCCCACACGTGAATCGCGTCGGGCGGCAGGGTGCGCGGGGTGATTCGGATGATGACGTCGTTCGCTTGCTCCTCGATCGATACCCGCATTCGATCGGGCTCCTCGTGCCGCAACGGTTGGAACGCGATTGGCTCCTGCGCGCCGTGCGCGGCGGTGTCGAGCGTCTGCTGCGCCTCGGCGAGACGACGCCACGAGTTTGCGAGATCGAGCACCGCAGTCGATGGAATATGGGTCATGGTTTTCATGCGGGCTCCCTTTGCGTCTGCCGGAGTTCCGTTGCCGGCGTGCCGCCGCGCACAGCGGTCGCAATGGTCGTGCCCATCTGCGGCTCTTCGGTGGCGTCACGCCGTGACGTGCGCGGAAATGCGTGGCGCAGGGGCACACCGGTTGCCTACTGGAAGAGCGGTCAGGCGTTTTTGCCGGATTACCGGCAGGGGGTGGTTCATGAGGACCGCGGTTCCAGTGGCGCTTGCGCTGCTCTTGGGCGCGTGCTCGTCCCTGACGCCGATCCCGATTCAATCGACCGACATGTGTTTCCGGTGCGGTCGACCCATCGCCGACGTGAAGCTCGGGGCCGAAATGATCGACTCGGGGGGTCACGTGTTCAAGTTCCGCACGCCCGGCTGTCTCGCGCAGTTCGTGCAGGTTCAGAAACCGGCTGGAGTGCGCGGGCTGTTCGTCACGGACTTCTCGACCGGCAAGCTGGTTCGCGCCGAGAGCGCCCTTTACGTCCGCGTGGAAGTCGATCCCCAGACGCGCGAGCTCGATTACCGCGCGTTCCGGTCGGTGAATGCCGCGGTCGCAGCGGGCAAGGAAAACAAGAGCAGCGCCATCGACTGGTCTGCGGTGCTGGTCCAGGCCCGCAGCGCGTCGATGTCGAATTGACGGATTGAGTGGGCCACGGGGGTTTGACGAGTGATCCGAGCTGAGGCCGCCCTCCTGCGGGAGCCCGGCCGGCTGGAAGTGGCGGAGCTGCAGCTGGCCGATCCGCTGAGCGGCGAGGCGCTGATTGGCGTTGCGGGCTGTGGCCTGTGCCACACCGATATCAGTTTCTATTCGGGCGCCGTCCGGACGCGTCGTCCGTTGCCCCTCGTGCTCGGTCACGAAATCGCCGGGGTCGTGCTCGATGCGCCTCCGCCTTTCGCTCATCTGACCGGGCGCGAGGTGATCGTGCCGGCGGTGATTCCGTGCGACGCCTGCGATCTCTGTCGCGAGGGACGCGACAATGCGTGCGCCGCACAAATCATGCCGGGCAACCACGTCCACGGCGGGTTCGCCTCGCACGTCGTTGTTCCAGCGCGTCATCTCGTCGTCGTGCCGGACCACCACGAGTACTGGCTGGCCGAGCTGGCTGTGGTCGCCGACGCGGTGACGACGCCGTATCAGGCGCTGAAGCGGGCCGGCGTCGAGCGGGGCGACCTCGTCATCGTCATTGGTGTCGGCGGCATCGGGCTCTATGCGGTCCAGATTGCGGCCGCGCTGGGCGCCAGCGTCGCTGCCATCGACGTTGCGCGCGTCAAGCTCGATCGGCTCGAGCCGTTTGCCGTTCGGTGGCGATTCAACGCCCGCGAACAGGATGCCGGCGCGATCAAGAAGACGCTCGTTGCCGAGTCCGGCGTGACGACGGCCCGGTGGCGAATTCTGGAGATGAGCGGCACCGCCGCCGGCCAGGAATGCGCGTGGTCGCTCCTCGGCCCGGCCTCGACGCTCGGGGTCATCGGCTTCACGATGGACAAGCCGAACATTCGCCTGTCGAACCTCATGGCGCTCGACGCCAGCGCGTTCGGCAGCTGGGGTTGCAGCCCGCGCCACTACCCGGCGGCCTTGGATCTCGTGCTGACGGGCAAGGTGAACGTCAAGCCGTTTGTCGAACTGCGGCCGCTCACCGACGCCCCGGAGTTGTTTGCGGCCTTGACCGAGGGACACGACGGCCACCATGCCCGCTTCGTGCTCGTGCCCTCTCATCCATGAGGTTGCCCTTGGAGCTCAAAGATCATCGATTGGGTGGCGACCGCTCGTTCTCGATCATCAAGTACGAGAAACTCGCGGCTATTGACCTGGACGGCGCGCCGCTTGCCGATCTGTACAACGCCTGGATCTGGTTGAACAATCCCTCGGAGCTGAACAGCTACACGACTGACACGCTCGGCGAGCTGATTCTCGCGTTTCGCGATGCGTCGGCCGATCGCGCGGTCGTCGCCGTGGTGTTGACGGCGGTCGGGGAGCGGGCGTTCTGCTCGGGGGGGAACACGCGCGAGTACGCCGAGTACTACGCCGGCAGGCCGCTGGAGTACCGCCAGTACATGCGTCTTTTCAACGATTTGATCACCGGAATTCTCACCTGCGACAAGCCGGTGATCAATCGGGTGAACGGCCTGCGGATTGCCGGCGGGCAGGAGATCGGGATGGCGTGCGACTTCTCGCTGACCTCCGATCTGGCGCGCTTCGG
>JACPPN010000289.1 GCA_016190995.1 Acidobacteriota bacterium
GACGAACAATGCCGGCGGGCTCGAAGGCGGGGTGACCAACGGCGAGGATGTTCGGGTCAGCGGGTACATGAAGCCAATCTCGACGCTGATGAAGCCGCTCCGATCCGTCGATCTCGAGTCGATGACGGAAGCGCTGGCGACAGTCGAGCGAAGTGACGTCTGCGCCGTGCCGGCCGCGGCCGTCGTTGCCGAGGCGATGGTCTGTCTCGTGCTTGCCGACGCGTTTCTGGAGAAATTCGGGGGCGACTCGATTCAGGAAATCGAGCACAACTACGCGAGCACGGCCAGACGCATCGCTGAACGCTTCCGCACGGGCTGACTGGCTTCGCCTGACGCCAGCGGGTCGCCCGCAGCCATGATCCGCCGCCTCGTCAAGTACGGAGATTCGGCGCTCCACCGTCGCGCCGAGGACGTCGAGGAGATCACCCCGGACATCCGGCGTCTCATCGACGACATGGTCGAGACGATGTACGCCGCCCCGGGCATCGGGCTCGCGGCGCCGCAGGTGGGCGTGCCGCTACGCATCTTCGTGGTCGATCTCTCTGTCGGGAAGCAGTCGGATGATCTCATTGTGATGGTCAATCCGACCTTCTCCGACCGCGAGGGCATGCAGCTCCAAGAGGAGGGATGCTTGAGCGTCCCGGGCTTCAACGCCACGGTGGCCCGCCCGGCCCGCGTGATCACCACGGGCCTGAGCCGCGAGGGTGTGGAACAGACCGTTGAAGGCAACGGCCTGCTCGCCCGCGCGCTCCAGCACGAGATGGATCATCTGGAAGGTACGCTGTTCGTCGACAGGCTCCGCGGCGTCAAGCGCGACATGATCGTCCGCCGCATCCAGAAGCTGCGCCGCAGCGGCAAGTGGTAGCAGCGTGACTGCGGGCGAGACGCTCCGAATCGTCTTCTTCGGCACACCGTCATTTGCCGTGCCCGCCCTGAACCGCCTGCTCGCGTCGCGTCATCGGATCGTCGCGGTCGTGACCCAACCGGATCGACCGCGCGGCCGTGGTCAGCACCTCACCGCCAGCCCCGTGAAGCAGGTGGCCGCTCAAAGCGGCATTCCCCTGCTGCAGCCCACTCGTCTCCGGGACGAGCACTTCTTGCGGGCGCTGGCGGATCTCCATGCCGATGTCGGCGTCGTGGTCGCGTACGGAAGAATCCTCCCGGACGAAGTGCTGGCAGGACCGCGACTCGGCATGATGAATCTGCACGCGTCCATCCTGCCGGCCTATCGCGGCGCCGCGCCCGTTCCGCGTGCCGTGATGGCTGGCGAGCACCAGACAGGTGTTTCCATCATGCGCGTTGTCCGGGAGCTGGACGCCGGGCCGGTGCTGAACGCCGTGCGCCGATCGATCGACCCTGACGAGACAAGCGAGGACGTGGATCGCGACCTGGCCCGGACGGGGGCGGATCTGCTGGTCGCAACGTTGGACCAGCTCGCCAGTGGCGATGCGAGAGAGGTGGCGCAGGATCACGCGCGGGCCACGTATGCGAGCAAGCTCACGAAAGAGGAAGGGCTGATCGACTGGACGCGACCGGCCCGGGAGATCCATAACCGGATTCGCGCGCTCCATCCCTGGCCACACGCCTACACCTTCCACGACGGACGCCGTTACGTCATTTTGCGTAGCCGACCCGAGCCCGCCCGGCCCTCGAGCCTGGACATGCCCGGTTGCGTGCTCGACGCGCGAAGCGATCGCCTCGTCGTCCGGTGTGGGGGCGGGACCGCCCTGGGACTGCTCGAGATCCAGCCCGAAGGCCGGCGTGCCATGGATGTGCGGGAGTTTCTCGCCGGCCATCGACTGCAGATCGGCGACCGCTTCAGGACCTCCTTGGGCCCATGATCGCGCCTGCCAGACGCGCGGCGTACGATATTCTCCGCGCCGTCAACAGCGGGCGTGCCGATCTTCCCTTCGCGATGACGGCGGCGCGCGATGGCCTGCCGGACGAGCGCGACCGCGCCCTTGCGTCCGAAATTGCGACGGGAACGCTGCGATGGCAGGGCGCGCTCGATCATCTGATCGCGCATTTCGCGCGACGCCACCTCGATCGACTCGATCCTGAAGTCCTCGACATCCTGCGGCTGAGCGCGTACCAACTGCTCAACCTCAGCCGCATCCCCCCTGCGGCCGCCATCAACGAGGGCGTCGAGCTCGCGCGCCACGCCGGAAAGCGAAGCGCCATGGGACTGGTCAACGCAGTCCTGCGATCGATCGACCGGCATCGCGAATCCCTGCCGCTCCCTCCGGAGCCGGCGGAACATCCTGATGGCGCGGCCGACGACGAGGAGCAGGAGCTCGACTTTCTCAGCGTGACGCTGTCTCACCCGCGATGGCTGGTGAGACGCTGGCGAACCAGGTACGGTTTCCGCGAGACGGCCGACTGGGCGCGCTTCAACAATACGCCTGCGCCTCTCGCACTGTGCGTCAATACGTTGAAAACCACGACCGAGGATCTCGTCGTGCGTCTGGCGGAGGTCGGCGTTTCGGTCGCTCGTGGACGGTACGCGCCGCACGCGCTCCTCGTGACGGGCGGAAATCCGCTGCTGACGCCGCTCGCGACTCAAGGCCTTTTCACGGTGCAGGACGAAGCCTCGCAGCTCGTGACGATTCTCACGGGCGTCGCCCCGAACGAGCGCGTGCTCGACGCCTGCGCCGCACCGGGAGGAAAAACGGTCGGGATGGCAGCCAGGATGGGGGACCATGGCCTGATTGTCGCGATGGATGTGCGCCGCCGGCGACTCAGTCTGCTCCGCGCGGCGGTCGCGGCTTCGGGCACGACGATCGTGCAGGTGGCGCAGAACAACCTTCGGGCTGCTCTGCCCTTTGGCCCGATCTTCGATTGCGTGCTCCTCGACGCGCCATGCTCCGGCCTCGGCACCATTCGGCGTGATCCCGAGGTTCGATGGCGGCGCCAGGAAGCGGACCTCCCTCGATTTGCCGGCGAGCAGCTGCGCATGCTCCACCGCGCAGCGGAAGGCGTGCGTGTGGGCGGACGACTCGTGTACGCCACCTGCTCGAGCGAGCCCGAGGAAGACGAAGAGGTCGTGATCCAGTTCCTCGCCACCGCTTCCGCATTTCGTCTCGGGGATCCGCGCGCGCTCTACCCGGACTTGCCGGACCCGGTGGCAGCCGTGCTGGACACTCGGGGCCGGCTTCGGACGTTGCCGCACGTTCATCGGTTGGAGGCGTTTTTCGGCGCCGTCATGTCCCGCACACACGGCTGATGGCCGCGCTCGCCGAAAGCGGCGCACGTTGTGGCGGGTGTTGACCTGTAGTACATTGGTCGCTGTTTCATGGCCTTTACAACGCGCGTCTGGAGCGCGGGAAAGCTGCTCCTCCTCTTCGGCGCGCTCGTCGCCACCTACCTCCTTTTCGCCGCCGCGGCCATGCGAGTTGCGCTCCGGACGCGCGAGGTCATCGTCCCGAATCTGGGCGGGCGCACCGTCAACGAAGCGACGGCCGCGCTCGCCGAGAGCGGCCTGACCTTGAAGGTCGAGGAGAACCGGCGCATGGACATCAAGATCCCGGCCGGACGCGTCATGCTTCAGGAGCCGCCCGCGGGCGTCACGGCGCGGCGCCAGCGCAGCATCAAGGTGTGGATCAGCTCCGGTCCGCGCCTGACGCACGTGCCGCCGCTCGTCGGCGAATCCGAGCAGACGGCAGCCATGCGGCTCCAGCGTGACACCATCGATCTGGCCGGACTCGCCGAGATCCGATCGGACGATTACCCGAGCGGCACCGTGGTGTCCCAAGCGCCGCCGCCCAACAGCGAAGGCACGCGTGTGGCGCTGCTCGTCAATCGCGGCCAGCGCGGCGCCACCTATGTCATGCCGGATCTCATCGGCGTCAATGGCGGCCGCGCGGCGGATATCCTGCGCGCGCGCGGCTTCCGCGTCACGGTCGTGGGCGATCATCCGTATCCCGGCGTTCCTGCTGGTGTCGTCATCCGGCAGCATCCGCAGGGCGGCTTTCAGATCTCGCCCGGCGAGCCGATTTCGCTCGAGGTCAGCCGGTGACGCTCCGGATTGCACCCTCGATTCTTTCCGCAGATTTCGCCGCGCTCGGCGAGGCGATCGCGGCCGCCGAGCGCGGCGGCGCCGACCTCCTTCACGTCGACGTCATGGACGGCCACTTCGTGCCGAACATCACCGTCGGACCGCCGGTCGTCCGCGCGATCAAGCGCGTCGCCCATGTGCCGCTCGATGTCCACCTCATGATTAGCGATCCTGATCGCTACATCGAATCGTTTGCCGACGCGGGCGCATCGATGATTTCCGTGCATGTTGAAGCCCTGCCGCACCTGCACCGCACCGTCACGTTCATCAAGAGTCTCGGGATCGAGGCCGGTGTCGTCCTGAACCCATCCACGTCCGTCGTCAGCCTTGAAGAGATCGCTCCCGAGGTCGACTTCGTCCTCGTGATGTCCGTCAACCCAGGATTTGGCGGACAGGCTTTTATCCCACGCAGCGAGTCCAAAGTGAGAGCCGTGCGCGAGCTGCTGGACCGTACCGGCAGCGCCGCCCCCGTGGAGGTCGACGGCGGCGTCGATCTCCACAACGTCGGCCGCCTCGTCGCCGCCGGTGTCGAGATCGTCGTGGCGGGGAACGCCATTTTCGGCACGCCCGATCCAGAGGACGCGACGCGCCGTCTGAAGGCCGCAGCCCTGGCCGCCTTGCGGCTGGAAGAACTGAAAAGTTGAGCAACACGTCGGTGTCGCGCCTCCGCGTCCGATACGCGGAAACGGACAAGATGGGCGTGGTGTACTACGCGAACTATTTCGTGTGGTTCGAGGTCGGCCGGGCCGACTTCCTGAGAACGGTGGGCTGGACGTATCGCGAGATGGAAGCAGAAGGACACTCGCTGCCCGTGATCGAAGCACACTGTCAGTACCTGCAGGGCGCCCGCTATGACGACGAGCTCGAGGTACGGACGCGCGGCCGAATGATCTCACCCGTGAGGATCGCGTTCGACTATGAGATCACGCGCGTCAGCGATCACACGGCGGTTGCCGTGGGCCGGACGGTGCATGCGACGCTCAATTCGAAGGGACGGCCGTGCCGGCTTTCGGGACGTGTCCGAGCGGTTTTCCAGTGAACGCGCTCGTCACTGGCGTCGCAGGCTTCATCGGATCGCACCTTGCGGACGAGCTCGTCGCCCGCGGCGCGACGGTCACGGGCATCGATTGCTTCACCGATTACTACCCGCGGGCCGTCAAGGAGGCGAATCTCGAAGGCCTCGGGAAACGATCCGCCTTCCGCTTCCTCGAGGCGTCAATCCAGGACGCGGATCTGGCGCGGCTCCTCGAGGGCGTCACACACGTCTTTCATCTCGCCGCCCAGGCCGGGGTCAGGAAGAGCTGGGGTCGAGACTTCCGCGCCTACACCAGCCACAACGTCGAGGCGACTCAGGTCCTGCTCGAAGCATGCGTCGGCTCCCCCGTCGAGCGCATCGTCTACGCCTCGAGCTCCTCGGTGTATGGCGACAACGTCGCGATTCCAATGCGCGAGGATGCGCTGCCGCAACCGGTGTCGCCGTACGGCGTGACGAAGCTGGCCGCCGAACAGCTCGCCTATCTGTATCACGTCAATCACGGCGTGCCCGTCGTTTCGCTCCGCTACTTCACGGTCTACGGACCTCGCCAGCGGCCCGACATGGCGTTTCATCGATTCTTCAGAGCTGCACTGAGCCATCAGCCAATCGTGCTCTACGGCGATGGCGAGCAGACGCGGGATTTCACCTTCGTGGCCGATGCGGTGGCCGCGACCCTCGCGGCGGCGGAGCGGGGTCTTCCGGGGCGCGTGTACAATATTGGAGGAGGGGCCCGCGTCTCGATCAACGCTGTCCTCGACCTGGTGCGCGCGATTTCCGGTCGCCGCCTCGACGTGCGCCGGGAGCCACCGCAAAAAGGGGACATGCGCGACACGTTTGCCGACACGTCACGCGCCCGCAGCGACCTGAACTTCATCCCGGCGGTTGCGTTGCCAGACGGCCTGGCCGCCGAATATCAGTGGCTCTCCAGGACGACCGCCATCGCATCATGATTGCACGTCTGCTCGCCACGCTCCCTTTCAGGCGTTCCGGGCGCGTCGCCATGACCCTGTTCGCCGCCGCACCGCTCGTCACGCTCGTCGCATGCGCGGAAAGCCGGGACCGCATTCCTCCGGGCGTCCCGGATCCCGACAAGTTCCTGTTTCAGCGCGGGACCGCGGAACTCGAGGACCGCAAGTGGCTTCTCGCGCGTGAAGATTTCCGACAGATCGTCGACAACTATCCGCAGAGCCCGTATCGCGCCGACGCGAAGCTGGGCTTGGGCGACAGCTATCTTGGCGAAGGAACCAACGAGGCGCAGGTGCTCGCCATCAGCGAGTTCCGCGAGTTCCTGACGTTTTTTCCGACGCATCCGCGCGCCGATTACGCGCAGTTCCGGCTCGCAATGGCCCACTACTACCAGATGCGCGGGCCGGAACGCGATCAGACGCAGACGAAAGAGGCGCTGAAGGAATTCGACACGTTCTTTGAGCGGTACCCCAACAGCGGCCTGAAGGACGAGGTCCGGGTCAAGTGGCGCGAGGTGAAGGATCGGCTCAGTCAAGCCGATTACAGGGTTGGACTCTTCTACTATCGAGCGAAGTGGTATCCCGGCGCCATCGATCGGTTCAAGATCACGTTGAAAAACGATCCGCAGTATACGAACCGCGACGCGGTGTACTTTTACCTGGCCGAGGCGCTGGTCAAGAGCCATCGCAAGGCGGAGGCCCTGCCTTACTACGAGCTCATCGTCAAGGAGTTCGAGGTCAGTGACTATCTGCCCGAGGCGCGCAAGCGCATCGCGGAGCTCAAAGGTGACAACAGCCCCACGCCCTCTCAAGGAGCAGCCGATGCCGATGTTCTGGCCGCGCTGGATTCGTTTGAGTGAAGCCTGCCTCGTGACGCGCATGCCGTCAGCACGTTGGGCGGCGATTACCGGCCTCGCCGTCTTGATCGTGACCCTGGGCGCCGCACACGCGGGCGCGCAGACCTTGAGAATCCAAGGAGGACCGGCGGAAGTCTATCAGTGGCGCGATGCCGGGGACGCGATCGCCGTCGTGCAGGACGGCGCCCAGGTCGAGCTTCTACAGCGGGACGGCGACTGGGTCTGGGTCGTGCTCCCGGCCGACGCGAACGGTACGCGCAAGGCCGGCTGGCTCCGCGATCGTTATGTGCAGCCGGTCGATGCGGGCGCGGCCAGTGCGGCCATCCAGCCGGCACCGCAGCCGTCGCGTCCTTCGACACAGACCCCGCGGCCCCGCAAGCGCGACTTCCCGTGGTTCGCGGTCGAGGGCATTGGTGGCGCGTCGTTCGGCGTCGAGACAGCCGAGGTGTACGGTGGCGGCGTTGGGTATTATCTCGCGGAGAACGTCCTGCTCACCCTCGAATTCGGAGAGCTGAAAAACGTCGTGCCCGATTTCATGCGGGATGATGCGCAGCAGATTGCGGACGCGACCGAAGTGTTTCTCCTGCAGCTCACCGGCCGACGTTTCCAGGTCAGGCCGGATGCGCGGCTGCCGGTGAGGTACGGCGTGGCGGGCGCCAAGTTCCTGCGCGCGACCCCGGGCCGCATCAGGCCTTACGTCGCCGTAGGCGCCGGCTTCGCGCGTCTGCGTCCGAACATCCGGTTCAGCATCGACGGGCAGGACATCACCAACGACGGCGTCCGGCGCGGACAGTTGCCTGTCGATCAGAACGAGCTGCTCGGTACGCTGGGCGGAGGCCTCGCGGTGCGGATCCTAGGCGGATTGTCTGCGGATCTCGCCTACCGATACGGCCGGGTCTTCACCGATCCCGGAATCGACATCAATCGAGTGCACGTCGGGATCGGCTATGCATTCTGAATCCTGAGGTTGATGATGTAGCCGCCGCTACGGTTCGGGCGCGCGGTGAGAACCATTCCCTGCGCCTGCCTGGCCGAGCCAGCCCGCACGCGTCAGCGGCTGCTGACTTTCTTCTGAGCGGAAAGCCGTTGGGCTGTCGCGAAGTCCGCCACCTTGGGACTGAGGACGTGACTGTAGCGGCGGTAGTAGTCGAAGGCCGAGGCCAGCGCGGCCACCACGACGACCCACAATGCGATTCGGCCGAGGATGAAGAAGCCTTGCAGGTGCTCGCGACCCAGAATCAGCAACAGAATCGCGACGACCTGGGACACCATCTTGAACTTGCCCAGCGATGAAGCCGGTATCGCAATCTGCCGTGCATACGCGACGCTGCGCAGCCCCGTCACCGCGAACTCGCGCCCCAGAATGACCGCGACCATCCAGGCGGGTGCCAGATCCATTTGGACGAGCGAGACGAACGCTGCCGTCGTCAGGAGCTTGTCCGCGATGGGGTCCAGCATCTGTCCCAGGGTCGTAATCTGCTGACGCCGGCGCGCGAGAAAACCGTCGAGCCAATCGGTCAGCGAGGCGAGACCGAAAATGGCCGCGCCGATCAGCTCCTTGCGGACTCCAAAGATCAACCGGCCTTCGAAGTTCGTGAGGAGAACGACGACCAGCAGAGGGACGAGGAAGATGCGGCCGAGCGTGAGCGCGTTCGGAAGATTCATAGGGTCGATCGCGCCTCGAGGCGTTGCTGACGTCGGCTCATTCTAGCGCGCGACCTTACCCGCACGAAAGGACATGGGCGGCCGGGCTGAGCTTGCCCTTCTGATAAGATCGGGGATTGTCATGAAGGCGATCTTGCTCGCCGGGGGCAAGGGCACGCGCCTGCGGCCTCTCACCGTCCACACGCCCAAGCCGATCGTCCCGATCTTCGACCGTGCTTTCCTGTACTACCAGATCGATCTGCTGCGTCAGATCCCAGAAATCGACGAGGTGATCCTCAGCCTCAATTACCAGCCGCGGCGAATCGAGGAGATCTTCGGCGCGGGTGAAGAGCTCGGCATCAAGCTGCGCTACGTTGTAGAGCCGGCGCCGCTTGGAACGGCCGGCGCGGTGAAGTACGCCGGAAAGGATCTCGAGGATTCGGTCGTCGTCTTCAATGGCGACGTCCTGACTCAGGTGAATCTGGCCGCTGTGCTGGAGCTTCACCGGGCACGCCGGGCGCGCGCCACCATCGTCCTGACGCCCGTGGAGAACCCGAGCGCGTACGGTCTGGTCGAGACCGATGCCGACCTCAACGTCGTCAATTTCCGCGAAAAGCCGCGGCCGGACGAGATCGCCTGCAACACGATCAACGCGGGAATCTATGTGCTCGAGTCGGACACCTTCGATCGGATCCCCAAGGAGACGACGTGGTCGATCGAGCGGAGCTATTTTCCTTCGCTCGTACAGCGAAAGGAAACGTTCGTCGCCTACATCTATCCGGGCTATTGGATCGACATCGGCACACCGGCGAAGTACTTGCAGGTTCACCGCGACATCATGGATGGGCGCTTCGCGGCGCCACCCTTTGCGGGAGTCGCCCATCTCACCTGGGTCGCGCCGGATGCCCGCATCGAAGCGGGCGCGGTGCTCGAAGCCCCGTGCTTCGTGGATCAGGGGGTCGTCGTAAAGGCTGGCGCCCGCATCGGTCCATACACGGTATTGGGCCGCCACTGTTACGTCGAAGATGACGCGTCGGTCGGATCGTCCATCATTTGGGCCAACAGCCGGATCGGTCGCGACGCGTCCATCAACGGCGCCATCGTGGGCCGGAACTGTCTCGTAGGCCGCAGCGCGACGTTGGCGCCCGGTGCGGTGCTCGGTGACAAGTCGGTGATCACCGACTACAGCCGGACTTGATCGGTCCCATTGATATGAACCCCTCCATCTTCAAGGCCTACGACGTCCGTGGTCTCTACCCCGAAGAGCTCGACGAAAGCACCGGACGGGATATCGCGCGCGGCTTCGTCACCTACCTTGACGCCAAGCGCATCGCTGTTGGGCGCGACATGCGGCTGTCGTCGCCATCGCTCGCGGCCGCCTTCATCGATGGCGCTACCGCACAGGGGGCGGACGTCGTGGATTTCGGGTTGATCAGTACCGACATGCTCTATTACGCGGTCGCGAGCCGGCAGCTCGAGGGTGGTGCCCAGATCACCGCGTCGCACAACCCGAAGCAGTACAACGGCATGAAGCTGGTTCGCCGGGAGGCGTTTCCGCTCAGCGGCGACGCGGGAATCGGGGAGATCCGGGACATGCTCGTGAGGAAGACGCTGCCCGCTCCCGCGGTCCGGTGCGGCAGCGTTTCGCATACGGACATCCTCGGCGACTACGTCACACACGTGCTGTCGTTCATCATTCCGTCGCTCGTCAAGCCGTTCAACGTGGTGCTCGACGCCGGCAGCGGCATGGCCGGAGTGGTTGCGCCGCGTCTGTTCGACCGCCTGTCCTGCCGGACGACCCGAATGTGCTTCGACCTGGATGGAACGTTCCCGAACCACGAAGCCAACCCTCTCATCGAAGAGAACCGGCGCGACATCGTCGAGCGTGTCGTGACGGAAGGCGCCGACATCGGAATCGCCTGGGACGGCGACGCGGATCGATGCTTCTTCATCGACGGCAGCGGCGAGTTCATCGCCGGCGACTTCGTCACGGCCCTGCTGGCCGAGGCCTTCCTGCTCCGGCATCCGGGCGCCACCATCGTCTACGACGTTCGCGCGAGCTACGCGGTGAAGGACACGGTTGCGCGCTACGGCGGCAAAGCCCTGATGAATCGTGTCGGCCATGCCTTCATCAAGCAGCGCATGCGCGAGGACAACGCCATCTTCGGCGGCGAGGTCACGGGACACTATTACTTCCGGGACAACTTCTTCGCCGACAACGGTTTCATTCCGGCGCTCCTGATCCTGGAGCTGATGTCGAAGAAGGATCAGACCCTCGCCGAGCTCCTCGCGCCGCTCCGCGAGAAGTACTTCATCTCAGGTGAGATCAACACGAAGGTCGAGAGCATGCAGGCCGTCGCCGAGAAGCTCGACGCAGTCGCGGCGCGCTACAGCGACGGACATCTGTATCGGCTCGATGGTGTCTCGGTGGAGTATCCGGACTGGCATTTCAACGTGAGGCCGTCAAACACCGAGCCGCTACTGCGTCTCAACCTGGAAGCCGTGGACCCGGAGTTGATGCGAGCGAGGCGCGACGAAGTCGTCGCCGTCATCCGCCGCTGATCTGGGCCATCAACGCCGCACGACCGCGACACCGTCCTGGATCTCGTCGCTCGGGAACACGATGATCGTCTGGCCGGGTTCGAGGCCCGACCGCACTTCGGCCTCGAGGCCGTTCTGCCGGCCCACGTCGACGATCTGTCGTTGCGCCTTACCGTCCACGACCCGGTAGACGGCCCACCGATCCGCGTCCCGGAACAGACTGCTGGTCGGCACCTTCACCACGTTGTCTCGCTGCCAGACGATGACCCGGACCTCGACGCGATAGCCGTCGCCGAGCTTCTGCCACACCTCGCGTGGCTCCTCCAGATCCACGATGACGTTGACCCGCTGCTCCTCGACCCCGAGGGCGGAGATCTTCGTGAATCCGGATGGCTCGATGCGCCGCACGCGGCCTGCCAGCGGACGGTCACCACCCCACTGCTCCACGCGTACGGGCTGTCCCGCCTGTACCCTCACCGCCGCGCTCGACAAGAAATCCGCCACGATTTCGAGTTGGGCGAGATTGCCAATCTCGATGAGCGGCTGCCCGATCCCAACCACGGCCTCGCTTTCCTGGAGGCGCCGCAGAACGACGCCGTCGACCGGGGAGGTGAGGCGAATGAGCGTGCCGGGGCGCACACGTCCCTGAACGAGACTCGCCCGCGCGACCTCGAGCTGGTGCTCCGCGGTCCGCACGCCGAACTCGGCCGAGCGAATCGTTCCCTCAAGCGTCCTGACCTGACGCTCGGCCGCCTCGAGGCGGTCGCGCGACGCGATGCCTTCGCCCGCCAGCGTGCGGTACCGCTCGAGCTCGCGCCGGGCAAAGTCCAGGTCGGCCACGACACGTTGCCGCTCGGCGCGCGCGCCGCCCACACTGGCCTCCGCCGCGCGCACCCGCGCCTCTATCTCGGCCCGTGTCCGCGTGTCGAGCAGGATCGGATCGGCGGGCTCGAATATCGCCAGCACGCTCTTGCCCGCCTGCAGCCGGTCGCCGGGCTCCAGCTCGATGCGGCGCATCCGCCCTGGCAGCGGCGCGGATACGACGTAGCGATCGCGCACACGGGTCTCACCCTCTTCGTCGACGGTCACCGTCAGCGGCCCGCGTTCGACGATGGCGAAATCGGCGGGCACGCTCGCGGGCCGGAACGCCCAGACCAGAATGGCCGCCACGACCGCGACCAACAGAATCAGGCGAATCCTCCTCCACTTCAGCACGTGCTTACTCACGGGTCTTGAGGACGGCGACGAGATCCAAACGGTCCAGTGTCCGCCGGACGGCCAGGCCCGACAGCGTGGCCGCGACCACGACGGCCGCCGCGGCATAGGCGTAGGTGCGCGCGCTGATGGCAAGCGGGAACCTGTAAAGCTCCGTGTCGAAGACCGCGACGAGCCAGGCGGCAAACAGGTAGCCGAGAACGAGCCCGATCGGGATCGCAACGGCCGTCACGACCGCCAGCTCGCCGAGCAGGATTGAAGAAATCTCGGCGCGCGTGAAACCCAGCACGCGCAGGCTCGCGAGGTCGCGCCTGCGCTCCGAGAGCGCAATGCGCGCCGCGTTGTACACGACACCAAACGCGATGACGCTCGCGAAGATCAGATTGAAGAAGATCATGATGTACATGGTCTCGGCGAGCGTTTTCTCGAAGCTTTCGACGGCCGCGTCCTTGAGGCTCACCGCGGCCACACGCGGCGTCGTCTTGAGACGCCGATAGAGCGGCCCGAGTGCGGCATCGTCAACCTGCAGGAACGCGCCCGAGAGCGTCTCCCCCTCGCGCAGGAGTCGTCGCAGCGCGCCGATCTCCATGTAGGCCGACGTGCCCATGTACTCCTCGACGAGCGCGCCGACCTTGGCGCGGCGCACTGGACGGCGGCCTTCCAGGATCTCGATCGTCACGGTGTCACCGGGCCAGACTCCGAGGATCTCCGCCAGCTTCTTCGAGAGGACCAGACCCTCGGGCGGCAGCCTGATCGGCCCGCCGGTGACGTCGAGCACGCGACTCAGGCGCGGCGTGGCCACCAAGCCCGTGATGGCGACCTGCCGCGAGCGCGGGCCCACACGCAGGCGCGCGGGCGCCGCACGGAGCGGCTCGGCGTGGACAACGCCGGGCAGGCGCGAGACCTCATAGATCGCACTCCCGGACACCGGCTCGACGAAGGCGACGGTCATGTCCTGGCGCTGGGCCGCCTGGAACTGAACGTCCATGAGGACGTCAATCGCATCGATGAAGAACGTGCCCACGATGAGCATAGCGACCGCCAGCCCGATACCCACGATCGATGTCGCGGCGCGCACGGGATGGCGCCCGACGTTGCGCAGCACCATTCGGGTGGCCGGTGCCAGGAAGCGCCGGAGCCCCGCGCGCTCCAGCCAGCTCCGGCGGTACCGAGCGGGCGGCTCCGGGCGCATGGCCTCGGCCGGCGGCAATGTGACCGCGCGGCGCACCGCCTCGATGGCGCCGAGCACGCCCGCCCCGAAGCTGACGGCGATCGCTTCGATGATCACCCACGCCGGCAGACGATACTGCAGGATCGGGAAGCGGAAGAAGTCGTTGTACATCGCGACCATCTTCGACCCGAGCCAGGCGCCGCCAGCCGTCCCGAGCACAGCGCCGAGGGCCGCGATGGCCAGAGCCCATTTTGTGTAGTGCACCCCCAGCTCGAGGTTCGAATAGCCGAGCGCCTTGAGCGCCGCGATCTGCTCTCTCTGGACCGAGACGATGCGCGTGAGCACGACGTTGAGGAGGAACGCTGCCACGGCCAGGAACACGATGGGTAGGATGAGGCCGACGTTCTGGAGCTGAGTCAACTCGCTGTCGAGATACCAGTGCGACGTTTGCAGCGCCCGCGGAATCGCTCCCAGACCTCCATAGGGCGCGGCCAGCCGGTCGAGCCGCGCGATGACTTCCGCATCGGAGACGCCGGGCTGGAGGAGGATCGCCAGATTGTTGAAGCCCCCCTCCATGTTGAACGCGCTTGCCAGCGCCCGCCCGTTCATCCAGAAGATGCCGAACCGCGAGTCGTCCGGCATCAGCTCGCCCGGACGGATGCTGTACACGTACTCGGGCGAGAGGGCAATGCCGGAAATGACAAGCTCGCGACGGCGGCCGTTGATGATGGCGCCCAGCGCGTCCCCTGGTCGCAGCTTCCGGGCGACGGCGAAGCCTTCGCTGACCAGTACCTCGTCGGGACGCTCGGGCAACGGGAACCGGCCACGCCGGAGGAAAACGTCGTTGAGCATGGCCTGGTGCGGGAGCGGGATGCCGATCAGACGACCGGTGGCCGGCTCGGTGAGCCCGGGGACGTCGAGAGTGACGTCGATGACGACGCGCGCGTCGGCGCGCGCGACGCCGGGGATTGCCGCCGCGCGGTCGCGCAGGCCAAGCGGCGCCCGCTTGAGGGTCAGGAAGACGTCGGCGAACCGATATCGATCGTAGTACGCCGTTTGGGTCAGGCGCAGCGAGTCGAACGTGCCGAGGTACATGATGAACATCGCCACGCCGGCACCGATCACGAGGGCGATGGCGACCGCCTGCCCCGCGATGTGGCGCAAGTCCCGGACGAGCTTCCGATCGAGGGCGCGCATGCCGGCTACCAGCTCAGATCCTTCGGCGCGAGCTTGCTCGCGTTCCGACGTTCGGCCGCGATCCGACCGTCGGCAAGCGACACGACGCGATCGGCCATGCCCGCCACCGCCGCGTTGTGCGTAATCACCGCCGTGGTCGTGCCCAGCTCCCTGTTCACGCGCTCGATCGCCTCGAGGACGATGATGCCGGTGGCGATGTCGAGCGCGCCGGTCGGCTCGTCGCAGAGCAGTACGTCGGGCCGCTTGGCGATGGCTCGGGCGATGGCTACACGCTGCTGCTCGCCGCCCGAGAGCTGCGACGGGAAATGGTCCATACGGCCGCCGAGGTCGACCAGCGCAAGTGCCTCCTCTGGAGACATCGCGTGTTCGACGATCTCGGTCACGAGCGCGACGTTCTCTCGGGCCGTGAGGCTGGGGATCAGGTTGTAGAACTGGAACACGAAGCCCACGTGCGTGCGGCGGTACTGGGTCAGCTCCCGCTC
>JACPPN010000287.1 GCA_016190995.1 Acidobacteriota bacterium
AAACGCGCGCGCCTCTTCGCGGGACCTATCGTGGCCATGAAATCCTTTCGATGCCGCCGGCGAGCAGTGGTGGAACGGCGCTCATCGAGATGCTCAACATCCTCGAGGGATTCGATGTGGCGGCCAACGGGTTCGGATCGGCCGCGAGCGTTCACCTCATGGCCGAATCGATGCGACGCGCGTATGCCGACCGCGCGAGACACCTAGGCGATCCCGACTTCAATGACATTCCCGTCGCTCGCCTCACGTCGAAGCCATACGCGGCCCAGCTGCGCAAGTCGATCCATCCCAATCGCGCCTCGAAGTCGACGCCAGAAAGCTTCGAGTGGCCTTATGAAAGCGAGGAGACGACGCACATCTCCATCGTGGATCGGGACCGCAATGCGGTGGCGCTGACCTACACGCTGGAGCAGGGTTACGGGGTGAAGATCGTCGTCGCGGGCGCGGGATTCCTGCTGAACAACGAAATGGGGGACTTCAATGCGGGGCCGGGTCTGACGACCAGCGAAGGGCTCATCGGGACGCCGCCCAACCTCGCCGCGCCGCACAAACGCATGCTCTCGAACATGACGCCGACGATCGTCAGCAGGGACGGGAAGCTGTTCATGGTCACCGGCACGCCGGGGGGCCGCACGATCATCAACACCGTGCTCGAAACGATCGTGAACGCCATTGATTTCGGGATGAACGCGCAGGAGGTCGTCGACGCGCCACGGTTTCACCACCAGTGGCTGCCGGATCGGATTCAGTACGAGAGACGCGGCCTCTCACCAGACACGCTCGCGCTTCTCGAGGCGCGCGGCCACACGCTTGCGCCGCTTTCGTCGCAGGGCGTGGCGCAGGTGATCCTCGTCGACGAGAAGCGCCACCTTCTTCAGGGCGGAAGCGACCGTCGAGCGCACGACGGGGGAGCGGTGGGCACGAGATGATTGCAGATTGCACGCGGCTGCCATTTGCAATCTGCAGTCTGAAATCCGCCAACTCGCTCACTGGTCCTCGCGATCTTCCAGCTCTTCTTCGCGTGTTCGGCGATCCGCCGCGGGTTCTCCCTCTTTGCCGAACGCGCCAGGGACGGGCTTCGTCGCCGGGGCAGGCTCGAACGGGTGACGCGTGCTCGACCCCTTTTCGCTCGTCGACGCGACGCCCGCTTTTCGCGACGTCTGCTGCGCATCCCAGCGTGTCCGCGCCCGCGTGTCGGCCAGTCGATGTCTGTGCTCTTCGTGCAGCAGGTTTTCTCCCTGCCGCTCGCGGCCCTTCACGCGATAATGATCCGGGTTGACGTTGTTCTTGCTGCTCATCGTTGGCTCCTCAAGTGGTCCCGAGTCCCGGGTCCCGGGTCCCGGGTCCCGAGTTGATCACACCCGAAATCGCAGCGTCGCGCCCACGCCCTCGACCGGCGCCAGCAGGGCCGGGTTCTCGATGATCGTCACGCCCGCCCCGGTCTGACGCGCGCGCGCCACGAGTGCGTCCGCCGTGATCGCTGCCGCATCGGACGGCGCGCTCGCCATTTCGTTGGCCGCGCCTGTCTCGGCGGTGGGCTGCCTGACGTCGGGCTCGAGGATCGCGCCGAGCAGTAGTTCATCGACCTGTCCGCTGACGAGCGCGGCCATCGTGGCTTTCCGGCCGACCACCGCCAGGCCTCCCGCGCGATACTGCTCCAGCATCTGGTCGACCTTCTGGGCATCGTCGCTAGCATCCTGCTCTTGCATCGCTTCGAGCGTCGCCCGCAGCACCTCCTGCTCGCTGGTCGACATGTCGAGGCGAAGCACGTCGGCGATGCGATCGGCGAGACGTGGTGGCAACTGCTCGCGAATGACCGGTACGATCACCTCGTCGCCCGCGATGAAGATGTGCTCGACCTCGTCCTCCGTGACCATGCGATCGAGCGCGTCCACGATTTCCTTGGCGTGCTGCAGGTGATAGTTCTCGACATGCCGTTGATAGCGCGCCTGTGACCAGCCTCCAGCCTGCATCCGCTTTACTTTTGGGTTGATCAACTCCTGCGAAAACAGGCGCCGGCCGAGGCCGAACACGAGAATCCTCGCCGCGTTCGTATTCGCGAGGAGCACGCCGTAAGGCCGGTAGCGATCGGTCAACCGGACAAGCGGGTAGAGGTGCGGCTGGTGGTCGACGTAGAGACCGTCCGCGTCAATCGGCGCTTCCGTCTGCACCGCTTCGAAGAAATCGCCCGCGCCGGCGCATGCAAAGATCGCGACCCCGTTCGACGAAGGCCGAAGGTCCCTCTGCAGGTACTGCCGGATCCGTTCGACGTCCCGCTCGAAGCTCTCGAACTCGGGTGAGGCGGGTGCGAAAGTCTTCGCACGAGCCTTGAACGCCTTCCGAAGAAACGGCTCGAAGCCGTTGCGTCCATGCTGGTCGGGCTGCGCGTTGAGGTAGAGGCTGACAACCGGGAACGGGCCGGGCTCGAATGAAGCGAGTCGGTCCAGCGTATCGCTCAGCAGTTCCATACTGCGCCTCGCTCCTTATCCTGTCGTGGAAATCCGACCAAGCCAGGCCGTGGTACTGTGGGAAATGCAAGGCCCGGACCAGTCGTCCCCGCCGCGCAGCCCCCCGCAGGCAAGCGGTTAGTGCCCAACAGCGCGCCGAACAACCTCGACCGCGTGCCGGCACGAGTACGGAAAGGATGCTGCCGAGTATGGCTGCCGGAAACGCGGGAGCCGGGCTTACACTGCCGGGCGACTTTCGCAGCGACCGCATCCGAACCGGCCCTGTAGACCAAACGCCTGAGAACGTGCCTTCCCGACGACGACGGTTCAGCGCGCGCAACATCCTGGTCGCCACGCAGGTGGCGCTCTCGCTCGTCGCGCTGGTCGGCGCGGGCTTGTTCCTGCGAAGCCTCGCCAGCGCGCAGCAGATCGACCCCGGCTTCGACACCCAGAACCTTGCGGTGCTCTCGTTCAATCTCGGCGCGCAGGGCTACGACGAATCGCGCGGGCGCCAGTTTCATCGCCTCTTGCTCGAGCGTCTCCAGACGGTGGGCAGCCTGAGGTCCGTGACGCTCGCGACCCACGTGCCACTCTTCGGCGGAGGCATGGGCCGGACAGTGTTCCCCGAGGGTGCCGACGCCCGCGATCCGCGCAACGGCGTCTTCGCACAGGTCAACACGATTGGCGCCCGGTACTTCGAGACGACGGCCATCCCCATTCTCCGGGGCCGCGATTTCACCGATCGCGACGGGCCCGACGCGCCGCGCGTCGTCATCGTCAACGAGACGATGGCGAAGCGGTTCTGGCCCGGTCAGGACGCGCTCGGCAAACGCTTCAAGTTCTTCGGGCAGAGCGACGCCCGCGAGGTCGTGGGCATCGCGCGCGACGGGAAGTACAACTTCCTCGGCCAGCCGCCGATCCCGTTCGTGTACCAGCCGCTTCGCCAGGTGTACGAGCCTGCCGTGACGGTCATCGTGCGTGCCGCGATCAGTCCCGCCGCGGTTCTCCCGACTGTCAGGCGCGAGGTGCAGCAGCTCGACCCGCAGCTTCCGCTGTTCTTCGTGTGGACGATCGAAGAGGTACTCGACCAGTCGTTGTGGGCGCCGCGCATGGGCGCGACGCTGCTCTCCATCTTCGGTCTCCTCGCTCTCACGCTGGCGGCGATCGGCATCTACGGCGTAATCGCGTATTCGGTCGGCCAGCGCACGCGTGAGATCGGGGTGCGCATGGCGCTCGGTGCGCGGCCGCGCGACGTCCTGA
>JACPPN010000280.1 GCA_016190995.1 Acidobacteriota bacterium
GATCACCCAGCGTGAACAGCAAGGGGGAACGGCACAGTGGCTCAATGCGCGGGAGTTGCTCACGTTCTCCTCGCGCCTCCTCGAGGCCATCCCGCCAGAACGCGACCCCTACCTGACACATCTCGATGGCACGGCTCGCGGGTTGGTGCGCGCAGGGTTCCACTACTACGCCGCCTCTGTCTATCGCGAGCGCGGCGATGCCGGGCGAGCGGCGGAACACTTCAGGCAATTCCATGCGCGGCTCACGCCGGAGCTTCGCCGAATCTACGAAGTGGATGAGACCCGATGGGGTGTCGAGAGGAACGCGCGATGAGGTCGAGTGGTGAGCCGGGCGCGGTTGTTGCCGATCTCTCAGTCGCGCAAGAGCTCCTCGCTGATGATCAGCTTTCTGATCTCCGTAGTCCCTGCGCCGATTTCAAGCAGCTTGTTCGCGCGGTAGAGACGATTGATTTCCGATTCCCAGATGTAACCGCCGCCGCCGTGGATCTGAACGGCCTCGGTCAGCACTTTGTTCAGGGTCTCTGAGGCATACATCAGCGACGCTGCGCTGAGCCTGTGGATCTCTCCTCGACCCCCACCGCCGGTCTCCATGGCGTTGGCCTGGCGCAACACACGATACGTGAAACTCCTCATCGTCTCGACCCACACGTACATGTCGGCGAGCTTCGCACGAATCATCTGAAAGCTCGCGATGGGTTGGCCGAACTGCTCGCGGTTCTTCGCATGCTCGAGACTGAGCGCCAGCGCGCGCTCCGCAATTCCCAGGCATATGGGCGCGATGATCGCCCGTTCGAGATCCAGGCCACCCATCAGCACCGCGAGACCACCATCCTCGCCCCCGAGAAGGTTCTCGGCAGGCACTACACAATCCACGAAGACGAGCTCCGAGGTTTGACTCCCTCTGAAGCCCATTTTCGAGAGCTTCTGAGCGACGTGAAACCCGGGAGATCCCTTTTCGACGATGAAAGCGGCTACGGTCCGCCGGCCATCGGTCTGCTCCACCCTGGCGTACACGAGGAAGACGTCCGCGATCGGACCGTTGGTGATGAACAGCTTCGTACCGCTCAACAGGTAATGATGGCCTTGACGGCGCGCTGTCGTCCGCATCGAGCCGATGGCGTCCGACCCAGCACCAGGCTCCGTCAGCGCGAGCGCGCCGACCGAGAGTCCCTTACACATGCGGGGAACAAAGCGTCGAACTTGATCCTCTGTCCCGTTCCGATAAATGTTGTTGAGGCAGAGATTCTCATGCGCCACCCACGCAAGCGCGGCGGCGTGATTCCAGCGGGAGAGAGCTTCCACGACGAGCCCCGAGGTGAACAAGTCAGCCCCGACACCGCCGAGCGCTTCGGGTACGGTGATTCCCAGATATCCGGCGGCACCTAATTGCGGGAAAAGATGCTCAGGCCACCACTCGTCATGGTCCATTCGCGCGGCAAGCGGGTAGAGCTCGCCCCGCGCAAACCGGTCCGTTTCCTTCAGCATCTGTTGCTCGTCGGGACTCAATTCATTGAGGTCCGAGGGATGAAGGTCCACTGCTTGCGCGTGGCTCACTGAACACCTCCATGCGGAACCGGGCGGTCGGGTGGGAGGGGTGGCCGTCGCGGTTGTCCCGCGGCTGAGGGCGGCAACTCGATCGGGGACGCCGCCGCTCGGCGGTTCGGACCCGGTACAAACCCACATCTACCCGGCGCGCGCGGGCGAGACGGCTATGCCCGCTCCGTCGGGCGGTCCTACAGTGTCTCTTTCCGGTTTCGGGTTATCGACTCGTTGGTGCGAAAGCCAGGCCGGTGCCCGGACAGCGTGATTGCTGCGGCGCGCAATGGCCTGCTCGTCATGTGAGTGTAGCCGGCCGACTCGAGTACCCCCTTGGGACTACCGAGACACACTTGGTCGAGCTGGTGCGCGCAGAGTGAGCTTCTGCACCCGCCAGTTGAACAGGTCGCCGACCCAGAGTTCCGTGCCCGACGGACACGCAAGGCCGTGCGGCACCCGAACTTCACCTGGTAGCTGCCCCCATTTCACGAACTTGCCGACAACCTTGCCGCTCGGGAGCTCTACCTTGTAGAACGTCGAGTCTGCGTCAGCAGAGAACAACACCTGCGTCGAGCCTGGCGGGATGCACACGGTGAGCGGATTGCCGACGCCCGTGATGGCGCGCAGGAACTTGCCGTCATTGTCGAATACTGACACCCGAGCGTTGTTGCGGTCCGCCACATACACGCTACCCGCGCCGTCCACAGCGACGGAATGCACCATCCTCATCTGACCGGGTTCCACGCCGAAGCTCCCGAACGATTTGACGTAGCGTCCATTCTTGTCAATCTTTACAACGCGTGAGTTGTTGTAGCCGTCGGAAATAAACGCGTTCCCAGCGGCGTCCCACGCCACATCCGTCACTCTCCCGAAGGTCGGTTCCTTGTTCCCGAACCACTCGTCGCGCGGCGCCGGGAAGGTCGTGGTCGTCGGGTTTGCGAACCCGCCCGCACCAGGGCCCGCAGCAACCTGGGACTCCCCTTTCACGAGTTCGATCCAATCGTGGATGGTTTCGGACCTTCGCCCCCAATTCATCAGCACGCGACCTTCCGGGCTGAACTTGACGACCGTGTCGGCGCCTTCGTCGACCGTCCAGATGTTGTCGTCCTTGTCGACCCGCACCTGGTGCGCCATTCCGAAGCCGTATAACTCGCGGCCGATCTCGCGGATGAACTTCCCATCGGGCCCGAATTCCCACAGCTGCGCTTGGTTGTTCAGCTTCATTGGCCCGTTGCTGCGACCGGGCCGGTGGAACACGAAGATGTGCCCCTTGGAGTTCAGCGCAACGCCCGCGGGTTCGCCCATGTACATGCCGTCCGGCAGCTTGAGCACATCCACCTGGGCGTCATACGGAATCTCTGGGAGGGTTGCCGTGGGCCCAGGCGGGCGTCCAGCTCCCTGTTGGGCGAAGAGCGCTGCATTTAGCAAGGCGAAGGACACGACGATCAACAGACGCTTCATGCTGGTCTCCTTTTGTGCGGCGGGTATGCACCCTGGTCGATAAAATCGCCTGCCGCCTAGAACTCGATCTGGACCCCGACGCGAACGAGGCGAGGATCCAGGACCGTCACGGCCCGGCCGAGCGAGCTCCCGTAGGTGTTGACCATCGTCAGGACAGGGATCCTGTTGGTCGCGTTGAACACATCCACTTGCGGTTTCAG
This sequence comes from Acidobacteriota bacterium, assembly GCA_016190995.1. Lineage (GTDB taxonomy): Bacteria > Acidobacteriota > Vicinamibacteria > Vicinamibacterales > JACPPN01 > JACPPN01. The sequence goes on from JACPPN010000280.1 coordinate 3,198, forward strand.
CTGCACCTTGCCCATCCGGAAGCTCTTGCTGATGCTAAAGTCCAGCTGGTTGACGCGCTCGTTGAACTCGCTGCCCGGCTGGTTCAGGCGCACCGGCACCTGCGTCTGAACGAGGCTCGGTAGGATCGTGCGGTTGACCAGGTAGTTGATCGCTCGCTCAGTCCCGGCCACGCTTTGCAAAACCCAGCTCAGGCGCAAACCGTAGAGCACGGGGTAGGTGCCCGAGAATTTGAACGTGGTGCGGAGCGGCACGTCAGACTGTGCCTGGTCGCAGAAACGAAGGCTGTTGGGATCGGCCACGTCGCAAGTCTGCAAGATCGCACGTCCGGTTGACGTGCCCCCGGTAAACACAGCCCCATTTCGCAAGCGCCCGGTCGCGAGGAGCTCGAGACCGTTATAGACGTTGGTGTTGTTGGTTGAATTCGCGTCCAGCTCGTTGACCCCGCCGAAAAACGCCCGATCCAGGTTGTAAACGGGCAGCGTCTGGCCGTTGCCCCTTGGATCCGGAATTTGAACCAACGCATAGGCGCTGAGCGGGACGGCCAGGTTGGTCGTGTAAATGAGGTTACGGTACGCCCGCCGGTTGTAGCTGACGGTCAGGCCCAGACCTTGCCACAGCTCGTGCTGAAGCGCCAGGTTGTAGAGGATCTGATACGGGCGCTCGATCTCAGCATCCGGATTGCGGTTGCGCCGGATCCCGAACGCCCTGTTTGTCGATGGGCCGAGCTCATTCTCCTGGGCGACGTCGTCGCCGTTCAGATCCCGCCAGGTGCGGTTATCAGCCGACACGATCATCGGGTTGTACGTTTCCTGAAAAAGGGTGTTGTCTTGCTGCATGTACTTCCCGATGCTGCCCTTGATGGCCGTCTTGCCGTTGCCGAACAAGTCGTACGCGGCACCGAACCGCGGAGTCCAGTTCTTCCAGTTGGGTATGTTGTCAATCTTGTCGAAGTGCCTTGCCGGCACGAAGCGCCCAGCCGGCGAATCCTGGGCCGGAATCGAGCCGAGGAACTGTTGCCAGCGCAGGCCAGGGTTCAGGGTCAGTCGCTTGATCGTCCATGAGTCCTGCACGTACACCCCGAGATCTCTCATGTCGACATGGGTGAAGACCGGCGTGTTGAGCGCGAGGACCGAATCGGGCGCCCCGTTCCGATACTGCTGGACGATATCCCCGAAGGCCCATTGGTAGTTGTCCTTGTAGCCAGTGATCCACTGGACGCCGGTCTTGAACGCGTGCGCTCCGGTCACGTACGACACCGACGCCACGAAGCTGTTTTTTAGAAACCGGTGGTCCTGGTACGCGGCGCCGATTCCTCCGGAAGCGGCTTTCGACCGCAAGGTTGTAATGAGGTCGAAATGGGCAACGTCTCCGTAAGGCTTGGTCGCGCTCGGCCCCTCGACCTCCGGCTGCGGCGTGAAGGGAGGGTAGTGGTGGGTGAGGGAGTACCCGGCGTCGATGAGCAGCTTGCTCGAGACCGTCGAGGTCCACTTCGCCTGTGCATAGTAGCAAGTCGGACACTTCTGGAGGATCGCCGCCTCCGGGCTCACATTTCCCAGCTCGAGATTCCGGTGCCCGCGCCACCTGACGTTTCGCTCGTGCGCCATCGTGACCTTGTTCTTTTCGTTGATCTGATACGTCAAACGGGCGGTATACGCGGAGAGACGGTTGTCGTCGTGGGCCGGGGAGCCATCCGGATTACGGACGTTGCCGTACGTGTTGTTGTAGGCCCAGGAGCGCGCCGAACCAAAGAACCACAGCTTGTTACGCACGAGTGGCCCGCCCAAGCTGGGGTTGAGGTCCCACAGCCGATCGATCCGGTTCGGCCCCCTGATACCTCGTGCCCGGACCTCATCGGTAAGGTTGTTGCTTTGGAGGCTCGTATTCGCGAAAAACGCAACAAAGAAGCCATGGAACTGGTTGCCGCCCTCTCGGGGAATCTGGTTCAGGCGCACGCCACCCGTTGCGGACTCAGCATTCCCCGCGTTGACCTGGAAGACGTATTCCTGAAACGCCCCTTCATTGAGGTAGAGGCCGAGCGGAGACCCTGTCGTCTGCGGAACCGTGACTTCCATGCCATCGATCTCGATTCTCATGTCCCCACCGAGCCCGCCGTACACGACCAGATCCGTCTGCTGCATCGAACTCGACCCCCCGACGTCGAACCTGCCGGGCAGCGTCACGGAGGGCAGCGTCACGGCCGCGTTCTGATAGTGCCGGCCGGTGGGCAGGGCATCCAGCAGCTCCCGAGTCAGGGTGTCTCGTCGCGTAGTGCCCTGCACATCAACCACAGGGGCGGCACCGGACACGGTGAGGGTTTCTTCGACCGCACCGACTTTCAGGTCAGCGTTCACCGACGCCGTAAAGGCAGATTCGAGTTGAATACCCTCCCGTTTGACTACGGTGAACCCGGGCAACGTGAACGTCACGGTGTAGATGCCAGGCCGCAGGTCGATGATCTTGTACTGACCTCGGGCATCGGTCAGCGCGCTGCGCGCTTGTTCAATCAACGCCGGGCTGCTGGCCTCCACCGTGACGCCTGGCAGCACGGCGCCGGTCGTGTCCTTGACGACGCCGGCAATCGCGCTCTGCGCCGCGGCGATCCCGGGAAGAAGCAACAGAAGGGCGACGACCCAGAGGAGACCCCACGCGCGAGAACGAAACTTCGGACAGTCCATGCGCTCACCTCCCTGACGTGCGTGCCCCGCCGGGCGTTTTCGGATGGAAAGACCCGCCGCGCAGACCGATGAAACATCGATGGTTTCAATCACACTATCGTGCAGCTGAATAAGGTGCCCCACCGTAGCAAAGGTGACAACGCGTGTCAAGCACTTCAGCCCCGGTGTGTTTCCTGCCCTACAGTGAGCTGGAGCGCCACCGCGATGCGATGGCGCGGTTCGGGTCGGGCCTGAAGGCGATGGAAGCCGTTGCGCGAACGCTGGAGTGAGGGCCGTCGACGCGGCGGGGTCGGGGAGGGCCTCCCGACGGCTAATCTGGCGCCGGTGACTCGGCCGGCTTCCTGTCGCGCTCGAGGCCGAACTTTTGCATCCGGTACAGCAGCGTGCTGCGCGTGATGTTGAGAAACGCCGCCGCGCGCGTCTGGTTCCAGTTGTGCTTGTCGAGCGCCGCAAGCAACAGCTCCCGCTCGACGTCCTCGAGCGAAATCCCTTCGTCGGGAAGCTCCATGCGCAAGTTGCCGACCCGCTGCTCGCGCGTCCGCAGCCGGTCTGGGAGATCCTCGAGGCCGAGGAGGCCGTCCTTGTCCAACACAAGGGCCCGCTCGATCACGTTTTCGAGCTCGCGGATGTTGCCGGGCCAGCCATACAAGTTGAAGGCGGAGTAGACCGGCTTGTCCACCGCTGGCCGTGGGCGGCTGAGGCGTTCGGCGTATTTGGTCAGGAAGTGGTCGACGAGAAACGGAATATCGTCCGTTCTCTCGCGCAACGGAGGGACGCGGATGGAGACAACCGCGAGGCGGTAGTACAGGTCATCGCGAAATGCGCCGTCCGCGATCATCTTCTCAAGATCTCGATTCGTCGCCGCAATTACCCGGACGTTGACCTTGCTCGGCCGCGGGTCGCCCACCTTGTCGATTTCCCGCTCTTGGAGCACCCGCAAGATCTTTACCTGCAGGTGTGCTGGCAGCTCGCCGACCTCATCGAGAAAGATCGTGCCGCGGTCGGCCACCTCGAACTTGCCCTTCTTGTCGCCCACCGCTCCGGTGAACGAGCCTCGGCGGTGACCGAACAGCTCCGACTCGAGAAGGTGCTCGGGGATCGCGCCGCAGTTGATCGTGACGAACGGCCCGCGTGCCCGCGGGCTGTGGAAGTGAATGGCCTTGGCAAGGAGCTCCTTGCCGGTCCCGCTTTCACCCTCCAGCAGCACGGTCGTGTCGCCCTGCGCGACGCGTGACGCCGTGTCGGTAACCGCACGCATGGCCCGCGAGCCGGCGATCATGCTGGCGAACGAGAACCGCTCGGCCACAACCTGCCGAAGCTGGCGGTTCTCGCTGGTCAGCGCGGCGACCTCGAGCGCCCTGCGGACGGCGGCCTTGAGCTGGTCGCGGTTGAAGGGTTTCGTAAGGTAATCGAATGCCCCGAGCTTCATCGCCTCGACCGCCGAATTGATCGTGCCATGCGCCGTCAGGACGATGACGGGCAGCTCCGGCTGCATCGACTTGAGACGCATCATCAGTTCCAGGCCATCCATGTCCGGCATCCGCACGTCGGTCAGCACGAGATCAATGGACGCCTGCTGAAAGGCGTGCAGGCCAGCGGCGCCATCCGGCGCTGTGAGCACCCGGTAGCCCTCTTCTCCCAGGTTGTAGTCGACGACGCGGCGCAGGCTCTCATCGTCGTCGACAACGAGGACGGTCTTCGGATCCGTCATACGACTCCGCCCGCCAATGAATGAGACGTGCTCGCGACCGGTCGATTCACCAATGGCAGCTGGACGCGGAAGGTACTGCCCGCAGTCGACGAGCTCCGCACCTCGATAGTCCCGCCGTGCGCCTGGACGATGCGTTGAGAAATCGCGAGGCCCAGACCGGTTCCGCGCTGCCTGGTCGTGAAAAACGGATCGAAGATTCGCGCGAGGTATTCGGGCGGGATGCCCGGGCCTTCGTCGCTCACCTCAGCGATGGCCCAGCCCGAGTCCGCGCGTTCCTGGATTCGCACTGTCCCGCCAAAGCGGCTCGCCTGGACAGCGTTCAGCACGACGTTCAGGAAGACCTGCGCCATCTGCTCGCGATCCACGCGTACGGAGATCGGAGAGCCGGAAGGCTCAACGGCCACGCGCACGCTCGCGCGCTCAGCCTCGGGCCTGATCACCGTCACCACGTGCTCGATCACGGTGTGCAAATCCACGTCCTGCAGCTCGGGATCGCGCGGCCGCGCGTAGGTCAGGAAATCGGTCACGAGACCGTCGAGGCGAGCCGCGTCCCGGGCGGCGATGCCGGCGAATTCCGCCTCCGGGCTGTTCGGTGGCACGCGGGACGCGATGATCTCCAAGGCGCCTTTCAGGCCCGCCAGCGGGTTGCGAATCTCGTGCGCGAGGCCAGCGGCTACCTGGCCGAGCACCGACAGCCGCTCGGCGCGGCGCAGGTGTTCTTGCGAGGCAAGGAGATCCTTGTGGCTCCGCTCCAACGACACCGCGGTCTCGCGATACTTCGCGGTGATCCGCCGCTGCGCCGACGAGAGCAGGCCAACCGTGACGCCAATGACGTAAAAAATTCCGATCTCTGCGTACTGATCTGCCGCATAGGCGAGGTCGTGGCCCCAGGTCCACTGGATGTGAGGCAGGTAGGCCAGCGACGTGGCGATTGCGCAGGCCAGGCCCCCTGCCACGCCGTACCAGTACGCACCGACGATCACGGGGACGTAGTACAGGTGTTGGTAGATCTCGTGCCACACGAGCTGCGATGGGCTCGTGGCGTAGTGCAGCACCGAGATGGCGACGATCGAGACCGCCAGGGCGAGCGGCTTCACTACCCGCGCTTGCATGGTTCGAAAGTGTGTGCGCTGTGCAACTCAACCATATAAGCCCTCTCAGCCGCTGCCGCATTCGTGGCCGCGCGCCCGCTCACGAAGCCACGACCGCTTCCGGTCCCGCGTCGGCCTCCAGGCAAGGCTTCGTCACGTGCATGCATCCTGCCCGGGCCACTGTTTGTTTTCAGACAGTCGGACATCGGACTGCACGAAAACAGACGCGGCCACTGCTCGCGCCACCGGCCTTGTGCGCAGACTTTCCCCAAAACACGAAGCAATGAGCCTATGAGCATCTCCGACGCGTGGCATCGAGGTTGCCCTGTTTGGATCGCGTGAAGCTGGCGAGAGGGCGCGAACACGACGCCACGGCGGTTGCCGTGGCGTTTGCTGATCAGGACCACACGTCGGGCGCGACGATGGCCGTGCCAGCCTCTGGCATCGACCTGGAGGCCGTCGAGCGCGCGTTGATTGTGTTCGCTCTTGCGTCGAGCGGTGGCAATCGCACGCGGGCCGCCCGGTTTCTCGGCCTGTCGAGAAGCGCGCTGATTTATCGGATGCACAAACACGGGCTCGCGACGGGCGAGATCACAACAGGGAAACGGGAATAGCGCACGTGCCGACTCCGAACCGCACCTCATAATTTATCGCACAACACATGGGTCTGAGGATGAAACCGTTCATGAGGGCTCTTTTTGGTCTGCTGAGTATGACTGCTGCATCAGCCGCGAGCGCGCAACCGCCTGTGCGTCTGCAGGCGGCTGCCACGGCCGCCCCCAATGCGGTCGCGCAGGCCTCCGCGGAACCGGCAGTTCCCACCGCACTCGCCGCGCTCGTGGCCGAGCTCGAACAGAACAATCCCGAGCTCAAGGCGGCGCGGCGCGACGTCGACATGCGGGTGGCCCGCATCGCTCCCGCCGGCGCCCTGCCTGATCCGACATTGAGCGTCGGCTACATGAGCGGCTTGGCGAGGCCTCCGTTTTTCCCGTCGGTCAGCGCGCCGGGGAGCTTCCGGCAGTTCGGCGCCTCCCAGGAGCTCCCTTACCCCGGCAAGCTGCGGCTGCGGACGCGGGTCGCAGCGACGGAAGCCGACGCGGAACGCTGGAATTACGAGACCACGAGGCGCGGCTTGATCGCCGAGCTGAAGGACGCGTATTTCGAGTATGTCTACGTGGACCGCAGCCTCAGCATTGTGCAGCGCAACAAGGAGCGACTGGATCAGTTCCGCCAGATCGCCGAGGCGCGGTTCAGCGTGGGCAAGGCCATCCAGCAGGACGTGATCAAGACGCAGGTCGAGATCTCGCTGTTGCTGGAGCGCCAAGCCCTGCTCGAGCAGCAACGCGCGGCGCTGCACGCCCGAATCAACGGCCTGTTGTTTCGCGCGCCAGATACCCCGCTCGGGCCCGCCCTTCTCGCCGAGCGTCCACCCTTCACGTTGGGGCTGGACGACCTGCGCGCGCTCGTTCGGGAGAGCTACCCGGCGCTCAAGCGCGACGAGCGCGTCATCGACCGCGGGCAGCAGGCGCTGGCGCTCGCGCGGCGGGAGGTGCGCCCTGACTTCGCGGTCAGCGTCACGTCGCAGAAGTTCGTCGGGGACATGCCGTGGATGTACGGCGTCGATGTGATGGTGAAGGTGCCGCTCTTCTGGCAGCGAAAGCAGCGGCCGATGATCGCCGAGGCCGCGGCCGCGCTCGAAAGCGGCAAGCAGATGCGCGACAACACGCTCGCGATGGCGACGGCGCAGGTGACCGAAGGCTATCTGGAAGCCACGACGAGCCAGCGCCTGGTCACCTTGTACGGCGACAGCGTGCTGCCGCAGGCGCGTCTCGCGCTCGAGTCGTCGCTCGCCTCTTACCAAGTCGGCAGTGTTGATTTCCTCTCGGTGCTCACGAATTTCATCACGATTCTCGACTACGAGCTGAGTTACGAGGAACAGAACGCCCGGTTCCGCCAGGCGCTCGCGCGGCTCGAGCCGCTCGTAGCCCGCGAGCTCGTGCGATAGCAGAAGGACCTCATCATGATCGA
>JACPPN010000286.1 GCA_016190995.1 Acidobacteriota bacterium
TTCCGAGGTTCGACTTCGATCTGCGGGCGCGACCCGGCCGGTTGGGTGTGAGCGTGACGGAGCTGACACCGCAGCTCGCGCAATATTTCGGCGCGCGGGGCGGCGTCCTCGTGACCAGCATCGATCCCGATTCGCCGGCCGAGAAGGGTGGTCTCAAGGCGGGTGACGTCATGACGTCGATTGACGGCCGCCGCATCGAGAACTACGCCGACCTGCGGCGCGAGCTCTCCGACCTCGAGAGCGGCAAGGAAACCACGGTCGTCATCCTACGCGACAAGAAAGAGCTCACGCTGAAGGTGACGCTCGAAGGGTCGATGCGCCCGCGTCGCCAGATTCGACGCACCGCATGAGGCATGCGGCCTCGACTCGACACCTAAGTCGTTGGAAGCCGGCGGGCGACTGAAGGAAGGCCTAAGAAGTGTGTGTGACCGACTGCGCGACGGCGGCAGTGTCGGACGTGGTCGCGGGCGTGACGAGCGCCGCCAGTTGCGCGGCGAAGATGGTGGCAAGCGCCTGAAGCGAGCTCTTGCATTCGGCTCCGTTGCGCACCTCGGCCGCCATGACCCCCACGCATCCGGCGGCGTTGACCAGCGGCGCCGCGATTGCGCCATTTGCCATCCCGTTCGTCCTCACGATTTCTACCCGCCCTTCGCGGTACGCCGCGGCGGTCACGTTGTCGGCATCGCGCGGAATCGGTTGGATGCGCGCGAGCGCCTGAGCGGGGTAACCGTGCGCGAGCACGGGGCGCAGATCTCCTCCGGGATGGTCGGCGATCCAGACGATGATCCCCGTTGCGTCGAGAAAATGCGCGCCGCGCTCGAGCAGGCGGGGAAGCTCTGCGGCGTTGACGACGCGGCTCAGATCCGTGCAGAGCTCGGCGACCGACCTCAACACCTGGGCGCTCGCCGCGTCCTGACTTGCGGCGCTCCCCGTCGGAGCCGGCTCCTGCAGTCTGTCCGGCAGAGGTCTGAGCGGCCGGCCGAGATCGACTTCCGCGGCGGGCAATTCCTCTTCTTCTATGCGAGTGGCTTCGCCGAGCTCGAGCTCCTGCCTCCTGGGAACCGGCACGAGCAGGGCCAACACCAATGCCGTGCTCGCGGCGAGTCCGACCAGCCAATAGCCTTGGGCGCCGGTATGCCGCGCCTCCGCGGCGCTCGCCTCGTCCATGACTCGACGCCGGCCCGACTCGATCTGTCCTGAAAAAGCGCGTGTAATCTCGAGACCGTCGGTGAAAATCAGGTCCGCCGCAATCAGCTTCTGGCCGGTGCGCGCGTAGTCGCGCGCCCGACGATCCACTTGCTGGAAGCTCTCGATGGAGGCGCTGGCCTTGTCGAGCGCGTCTCCCGCGCTTTCTGCAAGTGCATGGCGTCGCAGCGTGTCGAGAGCTCTGGAAATCGAGGCGAGCAATTCATCGACCTTGCCCATCCAGAAGTCCTCGCCCTGGCCGGGGGCCACGTACCCCTGCTCGGCCGCGGCGAGCCGTTCGGTGTCGAGCAGAACCTTCTGGGTGAGGGAGTCGAAGGTGCCGAAGGCCGCGCGCTCCGCTTCGACCGCCCCTTGTAGGAGGGCGACCTGGTAACCGGCGATGCCAGTCCCGCCGAGTACCAGAATGAACAGCGCAACGCGCACAGCGCGTCGGGTCATGCTTGCGTCCCGGGAACGTGTGAGGGAAGAGGCCTGCGGATCACACGATTGGCTGCCGTTTGCGCATTTACTATAGCACGGCCGGAATGGTTGGTTGACGCTCGTTCAGGCCACTGCCGGCGCATGCTCGCGCGGTTGACCCGCGCGTTCTGATATGAAAGTCGCGGTCATCATCAACCCCGTCTCCGGTTCCGGCCGGAGACCCGGAGTCGGCGCCGAGCGGCTGGCACTGGCGCACAAGACGCTCTCCGAGCGCAGCATCGCGCACCAGGTCTTCGTCACCACCCATCGTGGACACGCACGGGATATCGCCGCCGCTTGCGTGGATGCGGGCGCCGAGCTGGTATTCGCCTGGGGTGGCGACGGGACGGTCAACGAGATTGGGGGCGTGCTCGCGAGCCGGGATGTCACGCTCGGGATCATTCCGGCCGGCTCGGGCAACGGTCTTGCCCGCGAGCTACGGATCGATTGTCGTCCCGAAGTCGCCATCACGTCCGCGCTCGCCGGAACGGACCGTCGCATCGACGCGGCCGAGCTCGATGGCCGCCTGTTCTTCAACGTGGCGGGGGTGGGATTTGATGCGCATGTCGCCCGCCAATTCAACGCGCGCGAGCTCGGGCGCCGCGGCGTCCTGCCGTACGCGATGATCACGCTCGCGAGCCTCTTCAGCTACCGCCCCGCCGCGTACACGGTCGAAGCCGACGGTGAAAGGGTGTTCGACGGCGGGGCCTTGTTCATTGCGCTCGCCAATGCGACGCAGTACGGCAGCGGCGCGCGCATCGCCCCACGGGCCAGGCTGGACGATGGCGCGATCGACTTGGTGATCGTGCGGCCCGCACCCGCACTCCTGAGTCTGGTGAGAATCCGGCGCCTCTTTGACGGCACCGTCGAGCGGGTTCCCGGCGTGGCGATGCGGCGGATCACGCGCGCGGTGATTACGTCGCGCGAACCGATGCTGGCGCATGTCGACGGCGAGATCGTGCAGCCCGGCACTCGTGCGGAACTGCGGGTCCATCCTGGCGCCTTGCGCCTGCGGGTGCCACCTCCGCCTCCGTCGTAGACCGGCTTTAGAGCCGGACCCATGGTACGCCTCAATAGGTCGGGAGATAGGGGGTCAACAACTGCGCGATGACGGTGAAGCGGTTGGTGAAGATCAGCACTCCAATCGCCACGAGCAGCGCGCCCGAGGCGACCTCGATGGCATGGTAGTACCGGCGAACGCGCGCAAACGCTGCGAAGAACTGATTGACCGCAATCGAAGTGAGAAGAAACGGAACGCCGAGCCCAAGGGAATAGACCGCCAGGAGCCGAACGCCTTGCCCGATGGATTCCTGCGCCGCGGCCACGGCGAGAATCGCCGCGAGAATCGGCCCGATGCACGGGGTCCAACCGAACGCGAACGCAACGCCCACGAGCAGCGCCCCAATCGGTCCAGTGGGCCTCTTCTGCGTGTGGACGCGCTTTTCGGCATAGAGCCACCCGATGCGAACCACGCCCATCGAGTGGAGCCCGAAGAGAATGAGGACGATCCCCGCGATCTTTCCGAGCAACGACAGACGTTCCATCAGAAACTGACCGATGGCGCTGGCCGACGCGCCCAGCGCGATGAACACCAGCGAGAATCCGAGCACGAACGCGAGCGAGGCCCCGAACACCTGACGGCGCCTGGACGCCAGACTGTCCCGACTGGCGCCCGCCCGCATCTCCTCGAGCGTGACGCCCGAGATGAACGACAGGTAGCCCGGCACGAGAGGGAGGACACAGGGAGAGACGAACGAAAGCAATCCCGCGACGAATGCCGCGACCAGCGAGACATTCTCCATAACGTGAATCGTGGACGGTTACGTCGGCGCGCCGGGCCTCTTCACGGCTCCTCGACTTCCTGCAGGCGAATCCATCGCGGCGTCCCGCTGACCGGCGCCACTGCCCCTTTGACGGGCGGCAGATCCTGGAACATGAAGTCCCACTTCCATCGCTCGGACGGGTTCGACGCGTGAAGCCACGTGCGGGCTCCGACCGGCCGCGCGAAGAGCAGCCGTTCCATATCCAGATAGGCCGGATTGCCGGACATCGCGGCCGCGACCGCGCCGCGGATGTCGGCCGAGCTGCGGTAGGGCAGCGACACACCAAGCGCGGCACCCAGATCGGCCAGGATCCTCCAATCCTCCCGCGCGTGACCGGCGAGTGGGAGGGATCGGGCCGCGGCCTGCACGCGTCCCCGCTCACTTACGTAGGACGCCTCTTTCTCGAAAGACGATGCACCCGGAAGGACAACGTCCGCGATCTCAGTCAAAGGGGTCTTCACGACCCCCTGCACGATGAGAAGCGGGACACGTCCGTCCGCACGTGCGGCGATGAGCCACTCGATATCGCCGAACGCTTCGGCGGGACCCGGGTTGATCGCGTACAGCGCGGCCACATCACCCCGTTCGATCGCGGCGCGCAACGCTCCCACGTTGGGCGTGATCCCGTCGCCCACGTTGAATTTCAGGTCGTGGGCGCCACCGACGTTCGGCGCGTCGACCACGGGAACGGCGAACTTCGTCCGCGCGGGCTGCGGCTTGTCGCTCGCGCGCCAGCTCAAGGTGACCGCCTCGTCCGCCTCTTCCCCCATGAGACCCCGAGCGAGCTGGCGGAGCGTGAACAGCTCTTCGAGTGAGGCGTGCGCCGAGACCAGGAACTTCACGGCGTCGGGGTGCGACGATCCGGCAGCGGTCAACCCGTCGCGCGCGCGCTCGATGGCTTCCGTCCAGTCCGCCGGTTGCTGCACCCCCGACGGCGTCCGCAGGAACGGCTGTTTGAGCCGGTCGTCGCCCTCCACCCAGTGGTACCCGAACCGGCCGATGTCGCACATCCAGTAGCCGTTGACGTCAGGATTGAAGCGGGGCGTGATGCGCACGAGACGGGCGCCACGTGCCCACTCGGGCTTCGCGCGCAACCAGGCGGAGGTGTTGCAACCCCTTGAGCAGAAGGTGCAGATGGTGTCGACGACCTGCGGGTTGTCCCACGGGCGCGACTTGAACCGATAGTCGCGCGTCGTGATCGCGCCGACCGGACAAACGTCCATCAGGTTTCCGGACAGGATCGAGTGGACCCCTTTCTCCTGAAATGTCGCGATCTCGCTGCCGTACCCGCGATCGATGATGTTGATCTGCGCGTCACCATCGACTTCGCGCATGAAGCGCACGCAGCGCGTACACAGGATGCACCGATTGCGATTCAGGAGGAGGGTGGGGCCGAAATCGACGTCGGCCCGCACCCCCTCGCCGTCGAAGACGCGGCGCGGAAAATCCATCCGGCTGGTGTTGGGCCCGAACGTATAGGAAAAGTCCTGCAACGGACACTCGCCGCCCTTGTCGCAGACGGGACAATCGAGCGGGTGATTGATCAGCAGGAACTCGAACACCGAGGCCCGCGCCGCGATGACGTCGGGCGTGTCCGTGTGGATGACCATCCCGTCAGTGCACATGGTCGAGCACGCCGTCTGCAGCTTCGGCATCTTTTCGATCTTGACGATGCAGACGCGGCAGGAACCATCGACCCCGAGGGCGGGGTGGTAGCAGTAGTACGGCACCCGCCGTCCGTGCTCGAGGCAGGCCTGCAGGACAGTGCGGCCCTTTTCGACCGTTATTTGTCGACCGTCGATCGTGAGCGTCACGCCTTCCATGATGGATCGATCATATACCAACGGATCCGGCCGACCTGACGTGCTGCCGGGCACCGTGGCTTCGTTCTTGACACCCGCGCCGCCGAGCCCTAGAGTGAAGTTCCCCACCAGCCGGTGACCCTCTTCCTGAGGAGGCGTTTCATGGACGCGATTCGAGCGCGCTTCGGCTCCGCTTTCGAATGGCTGCTGGCCGCCTTCTTCCTGTTCGCCACCTTCGTCGTCGCATCGCTCATCGCCCGGGAGTTGCGAGCCGTCAGTAGCAGGCCCGCCCCGGTCGAGGAGTCGATCCCGGTCTCGGCCATGCCCGCGACGGTTCCGCCAGGAGCCGTGTCCGTGCCCGTTCTCGTGCTCACAGACAACCGGCAGGTCCGAGTGGGCGACACGATGGTTGGTGTCGCGCGGCTGCTTGGCCGCGAGTCGGAAACCGGAGAGCTCTTCGTCGATCGCGGGATGCTCGGCGAGCGGCTCACCCGGTTCTACGAGTACGCCAACACCAGATTCATCCTGGTGTTCGAGCCGCTCGAGCACGGCGGTGAGTTACGCGTCGGGGCGATCTATCTGCGCTGAGGACGAAGCTCCTCTCGCCTTTTGATCCGGGCGAGTGCCGCCTGGTCGCGATTCACATCGACGCTCCTCAGCTGCCCCGCAAGCGGTACGCGAAGCTCGGTGACGCGGTCCCCGACGGGAACCACCTTCTCGGCCTGCCGTCCTGACGCGTAATTGAGCGTCACCGTCACGGGGAGGTCGAAAAGCTCCCCGCGCTGCTCGAACCGCAACACGACGTTTCGCGCCTCATTGTCCTGCTCGACCCGGTACGTGAACTCGAGCGCGGGCAGATCGGATCCGTAGATCCATCCCTCGAAGAACCGCGCGAGCGAGCGGTTCGACTCGGCCTCGAAGGCCCGACGCAGGTCATCGGTGCCCGCCTTCGTGAAGCGCCATTCCGAGTAGAACCGCTTCAGACCCCGAAAGAACGCTTCATCGCCCACGAGACGCCGCAGCATGTGCATCACCGCAGCGCCCTTGTTGTAGACGATCGATCGAAACACGCGGCCCTGGTTCTGGATGTGGCCGAGGCGATAGCCGAGGTACACCGGCCCTTCGGCTGAGAACTGAACCGCGAACCTCCGCAGGTGACGCACGATGTCGCCGAAAACCTCCGGGCCGCTGTCGTGTTCGGCGTACAGCGCGGCGAAGTACTGCGCGAGCCCTTCGCTGAGCCACTGCTCGTGGTAGTTCTTCCAGCCGACCGCATGCCCCCACCACTGATGTGCCAGCTCGTGCGCCACGAAAAAGTCGGGAAAGCGGTCGAAGTAGGCCGGATCGTTGCGCCAGGCGAATGGCGTCGTCGGCAGCGGCTGGTTCAGGATGGCGAAGTAGGGCGGGCTGTGGCCTCCCGGCAGATTGCTCTCGACGAGCGCGACCGTGAAGCTCGGATAGGGGATGTCGCCGACAAGCGAGCCGTAAAAGCTGGCGATGCGCGCGAGACGCTCGGAGAGCGCGCGGCCTCGCCCGACCTGTCGTGGATTCGCTTCGACCGAGAGCTGAACGCTCTCGCGACTCGCGCGCGTCGGAGCACGCGGGAGTCCGTGCGTGCGCTTGTTGGCTGACGCCACGGTCTCAATCGACTGCGCCAGCGACGCCGCGCGCGTGAACCGGCTGATGATGCACCCGAGGTACCTCACCGGATCGCCGGCGGTGAAAACGTAGAGCTGCCGCGGCGTCCCCGCAGTGCCCTGGAACAGCACCGTCGGCCCGTCCGTCAGCTCGCCGGTCGCCACCGCGTTGAACCCTTCGGCCACGGCGATCTTCAGCGTTGCGGTGGCGTAGTCCGACACGGTCGACTGTGGATACCAGTACGTTCTGTTGCTGTAGATGAAACGCGGCTCCGGCAGGACGACCGGTCCCTCCTGAGGGAGATCCTGCCCCGCGGCGCGTTGGAGGGCGATGGCCTCCCGATCCAGTTGCTGCGGCTCCAAGCGGCCGGCGTACGAGACGGCAAGTGTGAATTCCGTATCGCGCGGGACCGGTTCCGGAAAATTGACGATGATGAGATCCTGATCCCGCACGCGCAGGCCCAGCAGCCGCCCGAAGGAATCGGCGGCCACGCCGCGGAGCGCGAGCGACGCGGCGAGCCGCAGGCTCATCGTCTGCATCACGTGCGCGCGCACCCGTACCTTCAGTCGCGCGCGGCCCTCCACCCATTCGCGTTCGGGATCGAACGATGCGTCGACGTTGTAGTCGAGAACGTCGTAGTCGACGAGGTCGTCCTCGCTGTAGAATCGGCCGCGAGCCTCGAGCTTGGCCACCGAGGCATAGAGCGCGATGTTCTTCTTGCGACGGCGATCGAACAACGAGATGTCCTCGGCGTCACCTGCCGACCGGGTATAGGTGAGGGTGGAGAACCGCCGGGTGTGAACGTCCACGAGAAAATCGCCCATGCCGGGTAACAGTGACCAGCTCTGGTCACTGAGGTCGGCGAGGTCGAGACCGTACGAGTGGGGCGCGCGCGCGTCGAACACGTCCTCGGCCCGCGCCAGCTCCCGCGGAACGACGGGTCGCTCGGCCAGCCCGATGAGCGTCGCATGACACACCAGCAGTCTCAAAAA
>JACPPN010000281.1 GCA_016190995.1 Acidobacteriota bacterium
AAGCGTTTGTTCTACTAGGAGCCCGTCTGAGTAACCGTGACAGCTCCTAAGGCTCATAGACGAAACCTTGCTTCATCTGTCACTGTTCCGGCCTTAGGAGATGTCTAGTAGGCGCGACGCGCGACGCGCGCCGCGCAAAAACACTCGAAATTCCGCCGGCGAAGCCGCTAGCGCGGGTGCCCAGTGGTTTGGTTGCGGGGCAGCCGCGCTGTGCGCTCTGTGGTGAACCTCTCTCACCACAAGGACGCGGGGACACCAGCCAATTCCTCCGCGCTCTCCGCGGTTAAGGCTTTGGATCCGTGCCGCTCGTGGCTATGGGTGGCCCTTCTCCGGGCTGCACCCGCCAGTCACAGGCGCTCGAAGATTTCCTTCAGGGCTGCATCAACTTCGCGGTAGCGGAACTCGAATCCTCGATCGAGCGCGCGCTCGGGGATGACGCGTTGGCTGCCGAGTAGCAGCGCCTCTGCCATCTCGCCGAGCGCGAGTCGGAGCGCGAACGCCGGGGCGGGCAGCCAGCTCGGTCGGCGAAGCACGCGACCGAGTGCCGTCGAGAACTCGGCGTTCGTCACCGGATGCGGCGCGGTGGCGTTCACCGGTCCGGTCAGGTCTTCGCGCTCGAGCGCCCAGTTGACGAGCGCGACCCAGTCCTCCCTGTGGATCCACGACCAGTACTGCCGCCCGGAACCCAGCGGGCCGCCGCCGAACAGGCGAAACGGGAGCAGCATCCTTTGCAGGGCGCCGCCCGCCCTGTCGAGGACGAGGCCGGTGCGCACCAGAACGGTTCGGACGCCGTGCGGTTCGGCCCGCGCGGCTTCACGCTCCCAGTCGATGCACACGCGCGCCAGGACATCATGTCCAGCTGACGATGATTCAGTGAGACGCTCGGCGGCGCGGTCGCCATAGTAGCCGACCGCGGATCCGCTGATGAGGACCTGCGGCGGCCGGGTCGCGCGCTCGATCGCCGCAATGACCTGACGTGTGGCCGCCACGCGACTGTCGTGAATCCGCCGCTTCTTGGTTGCGGTCCACCGCCCTTCGCCAATCGATTCGCCGGCCAGGTTCACCACGGCGTTGGCGTCCTGGACGTGCGCCATCCATCGGCCATCGCCTTCCAGCGTCCAGCCCGACCGCCTGATGCGGGTGCTGCCCGCCGTCTCGGTCTGCCCATCCGGCAGCGAGCGGGTGAGGATCACGATGTCGTGACCTTGCGACGCGAGCCACCTGGTCAGGGCGCTGCCCAGAAACCCGCTTCCGCCGGTCACGACGATGTTCATGATGCCTTCAGCGTACTACAGCCGTTCCACGCGGCGCAGCAGCGGCCAGCCCAGCCGTCGGCGCGTCAGCGGCTGCTGGCGCGGGCCCGTCGCGGGCATCTGGGTTCCGGGCATTTCGGTCGTCCGACGGGGGCCGCGCGCCCATCCGTTGACAGATGACGGCCGTCTGTGCTAACTAACCGGTTAGTTAGTCCATGGCGCCGCGTGCCCGGTCCCCTCGCGTACCCTCCAGCTCGCGTGCACGTATCCTCGCGGCCGCCAGCGCGGAGTTCGCCGCCCGCGGCTTCGACGGCGCCGGCGTCGACCGCATCGCCCGCCAAGCCGTGGTGAACAAGGCGATGATCTACTACCACTTCGCGAGCAAAGCTGCGCTGTACCGGGAGGTTCTGCGCGACATGTTTTGCGCCGCGGGGGAGCGCGTGCGCGCAATTGCATCCCGGGAGATACCGCGCGCCGCGAAGGTCCGCGAGTTCGTGGCCGCCCTGGCGGCCGAAGCGGAGCGCCGGCCCCACTTTCCGCCGATCATGCTCCGCGAGCTCGCCGAGCAGGGCCGCCACCTCGATCCCGAGACGCTTCGCCTGATGCACGTGATGCCGGCGACCTTGCGATCGATTCTCCGCGCGCCCACGGGCGGCCGTGAGGCCGGCGTTCCCGATCCGTTCCTGACGTACTGCTCGCTGCTCGGGCCGGTCATGTTCTTCTTCGCGAGCGCCCCGGTGCGCACCCGCATCACCCGTCTCGGCCTTGCGCAGGTGGACGGGCCGCCCCTGGCCGACTTCGTCGCGTATATGCAGCGGACCGCGATGCGCCTCATGGCCGAAGGATCGGGCGCCGCCCGGCCGCTCAGAAGAGCACGATCATCGAGGAGACGTCATGCACAACGGCCTCGTCCCTAGGTACGGCACGGCGATCGCCGTGGCCCTGGCGGCCTCGGCGTGCAATGGCGGGACAGACACGAATCAGGTTCGTGCGTCCGGTTACGTCGAAGCGACGGAGGTTCGGATTGCCCCTGAGGTGGGCGGCCGGATCCTCGAGCTCGACGTCAAGGAAGGCGATCGAGTCGGCGCCGGCCACATCGTTGGCCGCCTCGACGCCACTGAAATCGAGCTCGCGCTCCGCCGCGCGCGCGCCGAGCACGATCAGGTCGCCGCGCTCCTCCGCCTGCTGCAGGCCGGCTCGCGCGTGGAGGACATCCGGCAGGCGCAGGCACAGGTCGAGGCCGCGCAGGCCGAGCAGGGTGCCGCCAAGGCCGAAGTCGACTGGGCGGAGGCCGACCTTCAGCGATTCGAATTGCTGCTCGAGGCCAATGCTGGTTCCCGCAAGCAGCGAGATGATGCGGCTGCGCGGCGGGACATGGCGCGGGAACGGCTTCGCGCCACCGACGAGCGGGTGCGGGCGGCCCGCGCAGCGCTGGCCCGGCTGCGCGCCGGCCCACGTGCGCAGGAGATCGCCGCGGCACGCGCCCGGGTCGCCGCCGTCGACGCCCAGATCGCCAGCATTCAGAAGAGCCTGGACGATGCGACCGTCCGCTCCCCGGTCGCCGGCATCGTCAGCGAGAAGCTCGCCAACGCGGGTGAGATCGTCGCGCCGCGCACGCCGATCATCGTCGTGACCGATCTGGACAACGCATGGATCAACGTCTTCATCGATGAACCGTTCGTGCCGCGCCTGCAGCTCGGCCAGTCGGGGACCGTCACCACCGATGCGGGCAGTCGCGTGACGGGCACCGTGACGTTCATCTCGCAGAGAGCGGAGTTCACGCCTCGGAACGTCCAGACCGCCGAGGAGCGGTCGAAGCTCGTCTACCGCATCAAGGTGTCGGTCGACAATCGTCGCGGCGTCCTGAAGCAGGGCATGCCCGTGGAGGTCGAACTGCCGCTCGGCAGTGACGAATGGAGCAAGGGCGAATGAAGTGAGATGGCTCCGTGTTCTCTAAAGCGGAAGCTTTTGACGCCGGATCCAGGAACAACACATTGACCAGTTGGGCATGCAGCACGACATCGCAATCTCGCTCGATCGGGTGACGAAGCGCTACGGCCAAACGGTCGCGATGCGCGCCGTGTCGTTCCAGATCGAGCGCGGCGAGATGTTCGGCGTGATCGGGCCGGACGGCGCCGGCAAGACGACAACCATTCGGGTGATGTGCGGCCTGCTGAAGGCCGACCAGGGCGCGGTCCGGGTGCTGGGGCGCGATCCGGTCCGCGATCACCGTGCCATCACACGGGCGGTCGGGTATTTCTCGCAGCGCTTCAGTCTGTACGGCGACCTGAGCATCGAGGAGAACATCGCGTTCTTCGCGGAAATCCACGGCGTGCGGGACTTCGCCGACCGGCGCAATCGATTGCTGGAGATGACGCAGCTCGCGCCGTTCCGCTCGCGCCTGGCGGACCGGCTGTCGGGTGGCATGAAGCAGAAGCTGGCGCTGGCCTGCACGCTCGTGCACGAACCGGACGTCATTCTTCTGGACGAGCCCACGACGGGCGTCGATCCGGTTTCGCGACGCGAGTTCTGGAAGCTGCTGTCGGAGTTCCGCGCCCAGGGCATGACCATCGTGATGACGACGCCGTATCTCGACGAGGCGGAACGCTGTTCGCGGGTGGCCCTGCTGCACGAAGGAAGCCTCCTCGCGATCGACAGGCCCGCACGGCTCCGCTCCCTCTACCGCGGCAACGTCATCGAGGTCGTGGCGGAGCCGCACCGCCGGGTCCCCGGCGCGCTCGAGCACGCCGCCGGCGTTCACGTCCAGATGTTCGGCGAACGCGCGCATGTTCGTGTCGACGAATCGGGGCGCGACGCCATCGAGTGGATCCGGCGGGAGCTCGAGCGCGCAGGTCTGCGGGTCCACGCCGCGCGCCCCATCCCGCCGACGCTGGAAGACGTCTTCATCGAGCGCATCTCGACGGCCGAAGATGCCGGCGGCGGACGCGCCGCCCCAACGAGCGAGACTCAGTCATGAGGCTGCACCGCCGTTCGTTCGTCATCCTGACAACCCTCGTGACGCTGGTGAGCGCCGGGCGGCCGCGCGCGCAGGAGCCGACCCGGACGCTGCCGGCGATCGTGAGGCTCACGCTCGCAGAAGCGCTCGCCCGCGGGGCGGCCGAGAGCCATCGCCTGCAGGAATTCGAGGCGCGCCGCGCTGCCGCCGAGGCAGCAGTCGCAGGCCGCGAGGCCGCCGATCGGCCGCACGTGACGGCAATCGGCACCTATACGCGCACGAACCATATCGAGGAATTCGGCCTGATTCTGCCCACCGGGCAGCGACGCATCATCTTCCCCGACATCCCGGACAACTACCGCACACGTCTCGACGTGCAGTGGCCGATCTTCACCGCAGGCCGCACCGCTGCGTTGACGAATGCCTCGCGTCGCGAGGTGGAAGCGTTGGGCAGCGATCTTGCCGCCGCTCGGCAGGATCTGCGCCTCGAGATCACCCGCGCTTATTGGTCCATCGTCACGCTCACGGAGGCGGTGCGGGTGGTCGAGGCAGGCACGCGCCGCATGGATGCGCACCTCGATGAGGCCCGGAGCCGTCTCGATGCCGGATTGATTCCGCCGAACGAGGTGCTGTCGGTCGAGGCGCAGCGCGCGCGGCAGGAGGTGGCGCTTGTCGAGGCGAGAAACGCGCGCGCGGTGGCGATGGCGGATCTTCGGCGTCTGATAGACGCGCCCGACACTGCGGACGTGGTTCCAGCGGATGCGCTCGAGCCCTTGCCGGCGGCGCCGCCGGCGTTTGACGTCCTGATGGCCGGCGCGCGGCCGGCGCGATCCGAGCGGCAGGCGCTGTCGCGCCGCGTGGATGCGGCACGCGCGCGTGTGGACGCGGCTCGAGCAACGGATCGCCCGACGGTGGCGATCGCGGGCGGCGTTGATTATGCACGTCCGAACCCACGGATCCTGCCGCGTCGCAACGAATGGGATCCGTCCTGGGATCTCTCCGTTAATGCGACGTGGTCGCTGTGGGACGGGGGACGGACGCGCGCCCAGGTGGCCGAGGCGGACGCCACGCGGCGCGCCGCCGAGCAGCGGCTCGAAGAGTTCGACAGCCTGCTCGAACTCGAGGTCCGACAACGGCGCCTCGATCTCGAGGCGGCCCTTGCCGCCGTCGCAGCGGCCGGCGAAGCGGTTCGAAGCGCCGCCGAGGCGCGCCGGGTCGTGGCGGAACGCTTCAGGGCCGGAGTCGCCACGAGCCTCGAGGTGCTCGACGCGCAGGTGGCGCTCCTGCAGGCGGAACTGGACCGCACGCGTGCGTACGCGACCGTGCATCTCGCGGCCGCGCGCTTGGAGCGGGCAGTGGGCAGGTGACCCGGGGCTCGGGGTTCGGTTAGAGATCTCACCAATGAGCCAATGAGTCTCATCGATCGAAAGCCTTGACCGCGGAGGGCCCTGAGAGCGCGGAGGAACGAATCAGCTTTTCCCGTCTCCGCGTGCACCGTGTTCTCTGCGGTGAACGCTCTTGAACGCCGGATTCAGGATCTATGGATGCGATTGCCGTCCGTGACCTCACGCGCAAGTTTGGCGACTTCATCGCCGTCGATCGCATCAGCTTCGACGTGAAGCAGGGCGAAATCTTCGGCTTTCTCGGCAGCAACGGTGCTGGCAAGTCGACGACCATCCGGATGCTGTGCGGCCTGCTGGCGCCGACCTCCGGTTCGGCGACGGTCGGCGGCGTCGATATCAGGCGCGATCCGGAAGGGGTGAAGCGGCGGATTGGCTACATGTCGCAGCGCTTCTCCCTGTACGAGCAGCTGACCGTTAACCAGAACATCACGTTCTACGGCGTCATCTATGGCCTTGGCGGGGCGGCGCTGGACGAACGGCGCCGCTATGTTCTCGATCTCGGCCGCCTCGGCGGCCTCGAGAACGTGCGCGCCCGCGATCTCGCGGGCGGCTGGCGTCAGCGGCTGGCGCTCGGCTGCGCCATTCTGCATGAGCCCTCGATTATCTTTCTCGACGAGCCGACCGGCGGCGTGGATCCGTTGTCTCGGCGCCAGTTCTGGCGCCTCATCGACGACCTCTCCGCGGCGGGCACCACGATTCTCGTCACGACTCACTATCTCGACGAAGCGGAACATTGCCATCGGCTCGCCCTGATTCATGCGGGACGTCTTGCTGCCATCGGTACGTCGGCCGAGTTGAGGGAGGTGTTCAGCGGGCGTCCTGTTCTCGAGGTTCAGGCCTCGCAGCCGGTAGAAGTCATGCGCGCGCTCGAGACCTTCGAGGACGTGGAGAAGACGAGTCTCTTTGGCATGTCGGTGCATGCGGTCCTGAGCGCTCCGGACGTCGATCCGGCCGGGCTCGCGGACCGCCTTCGCCTCCTCGGTCTCGAGGTGACGTCGATCGAGCGCGTTCACCCGTCGCTCGAGGACGTCTTCCTCGACGTGGTCGAGAGGGCCGGAGCCCAGGGGTAGGCCGAAGCCATGTACACGATGCTCGCGGTCGGCGGCAAGGAGCTCCGGCAGGTCTGGCGCGACCCGCGTACCTTGCTGATTCTCCTCTTCATTCCGGCGTTCTTCCTCCTGTTGTACGGCTACGCCCTCAACTTCGATATCAGGCACATCGCCCTCGCGGTCCAGGATCGCGACGGTACGCCAAAGAGCCGCGAGCTCATCTCGGGGTTCGTCAATTCCGGCTACTTCGATCTGGCCGCGGTGGCGCGCTCGGAGGCTGACATCGAGCGCCTGATGAACACGAATGAGATTCGCGCGGCCCTCGTCATTCCGGAAGACCTCGGCCGGCGCGTCCGCGCCGGCGAGCGTGCCACGGTCCAAGTCCTCATCAACGGCGACAACGCCAACACCGCGACGACCGTGATGGGCTATGCGCTGCGCATCGTCACCAGCATCTCGGGCCAGCTGCAGCCGGAGCAGCGGATCGTTGAAAGGGCGCCGCCCCTGACGATCGAGCCGCGCGTCTGGTTCAATCCGGAGCTGCGCAGCACGCTGTTTCTCGTTCCCGGTCTCATTGCCTACATCGCGATGATTACCGCCGTCGTCTCGACCGCGCTCTCGGTGGTGCGCGAGAAGGAGCGAGGCACCATGGAGCAGGTGCGGATGGCGCCGGTCGGCACCGCCGCTTTCATCATCGGCAAGACGATTCCGTATTTCGGCATTTCGCTCGCATCCGCGGTCGGTGTCGTGCTCGCCTCGATGGCGCTGTTCGATCTGCCGATGCGGGGATCGTGGATGCAGTTGCTGCTGGCCCTGTCACTGTATCTCGTTGGCGCCCTCGGGACCGGTTTGTTCGTCTCGACCGTGGCCGATTCGCAGCAGATGGCGTTTCAGATGGCGATCGTGGTCGCCTTTCTGCCCACCTTGATTCTGTCAGGCTTCATCTTTCCGATCTCGAGCATGCCGGGCTTCGTGCAGCTTCTGACCTACGTCGTGCCGGCGCGCTACTTTCTGGTGGCGTTGCGCAGCATCGTGCTGAAAGGGGCCGGGCCGGCCGCATTCTGGCCGGACCTGGTGGCGCTGGCCGTCTACGCCACCAGTGTCATGGCGCTTGCGTCGGTCAGGCTGGCGAGAGAGAGGAGGTGATGCCTCGTGCATCGCACCCTCATCCTGATCTGGAAGGAATTCATCGAGTTCAGGCAGAACGTGCGTCTGCTGCCGATCATCTTCGTCGCGCCGATCATCCAGCTCTTTTTCCTGGGCTACGCGGCAACCACCGACGTGAAGAACGTGCCGGTCGTCGTCGCTGATCCGGACCGATCGCCCGCGAGCAGGGAGTTGATTTCGCGTTTCGAGGGCTCGCCATATTTCACCGTCGTTGGCGCCGTCACGACCGTCGGCGAGGTCGAGCCGTTTCTCGAGCGCGGCGTCGCCTCGATGGCGCTCGTGATCCCTCCCGATTACGGCACGTCGATCGGGGCGGGCACTCCGGCGACCGTCCAGGTCATCGCCGACGGCAGCGACGCGAATTCCACCACGGTGGCCCTCGGATACACGGCCAACCTTGTCGCCGGGTACGCGCAGGATCTCGTCACGGCGCGCAGTCCGATCGCCAGGGCCGGTGGCATCGAGCCACGCCTGCGCGTGTGGTTCAACCCGCAGCTCGAGAGCAAACAGTTCATGATTCCCGGCGTCCTGGCACTCCTGCTGATGCTCGTGACGGCCATCCTCTCGTCGATGGCGATCGTCCGAGAAAAAGAGGTCGGGACGCTCGAGCAGCTGAACGTCACGCCGATTCGTCGATGGGAGCTCATTGCCGGGAAGCTGCTGCCCTATGCGGTCGTGGGACTCGTCGATGCCTTGTTCGTCATCGCCGTGGCCATACTCTGGTTCCAGATTCCGCTGCGCGGCAGCTTCCTGCTGCTGCTCGGCGTCACGCTCGTGTACCTCGTGGGCACGCTCGGTCTCGGGTTGTTCGTGTCGACGATTTCGGCCACGCAGCAGCAGGCCATGATGACCGCGACGTTCTTCTTTCTGGTGCCGATGGTCTACCTCTCCGGGTTCGTGTTCCCGATCGAGAACATGCCGGCGGTCATCCAGCCGGTGACGTACCTGATTCCACTGCGCTACTACCTCGTGATCGTTCGAGGAATCTTTCTCAAAGGCGTGGGGCTCGAGACGTTCTGGCAGGATGCGGTTGCGCTGGTCATCTGGGACGCGGCCGTGCTGCTGCTCGCGATCGCGAGGCTCCGAAAGACGACAAGCTGATGCCCGCGCGATTCGGCTGGTTGGCGCGCCGTTGACTTCCGGTGAATTCGGCGATTTAATGCTCCGTCTCAGCCGTTCTTCCTCTTATTCAGCCACAGAGCGCCCAGAGGACACAGAGGAGTTGTCCATCCTCCGTGAACCGCGTGCCCCCTGTGGTGGGTACTCATCAAGTCTCCTCCGCCGCCCGACGCGCATGTCCGACCAGACGCCGAAATTCGCGCTGCCGGATCCGCTGCCCTCGTGCGCCGCGTGCGGCTCGACACAGGTCAAGATCGTGCTCACCACGGATTTCGTGCGCTACCTCCGCTGCACCGAGTGCGGCGCCGTGTGGACGCTGCCCCGACAAACGGAAGGCTCGACATGACGCGTCTCGTCGCGATCGTGGATGGCGTCGCACCGGGGCGCGGCCTCACCGACGATCGCAAGTGACCGGTGCACCGCAATCGCGTAGTAAGGCCCCGTCCGGGGCCTAAAGGGCCGCAAACATGAGAACACGCGCCG
Organism: Acidobacteriota bacterium; assembly: GCA_016190995.1. Lineage (GTDB taxonomy): Bacteria > Acidobacteriota > Vicinamibacteria > Vicinamibacterales > JACPPN01 > JACPPN01. The sequence goes on from JACPPN010000281.1 coordinate 9,431, forward strand.
CGACGCCGGACGATGCCGGGCGGATCGCACGCATCTACAACCAAGGCATCGAGGATCGCGTCGGGACGTTCGAGACACGCCTGCGGTCGGCCGACGAAGTCCGAGAATGGTTCGATGGCAGGCATCCGATTGTGGTCGTCGTCGAGGACGATGCCGTCATCGCATTCGGTTCGACGTCGGAGTATCGGCCGCGTGAGTGCTATGCCGGCATCGCCGAGTTCTCCGTGTACGTCGAGCGCGGGGCGCGCGGTCGCGGCGCCGGCCGACTCGCGATGGAGCGGGTCATCGACGCCGCGCGCGACGCCGGGTTCTGGAAGCTCGTCTCGCGGGTCTTCGTCGACAACCTCGCCAGCCGCCGGCTGCTGCAATCCGTGGGATTTCGCGAAGTCGGCGAGTACGAGAAGCACGCCAGGCTCGATGGCGCCTGGCGTGATGTCGTCATCGTCGAGCGCTTGATCCGTGAAAACCTAGAATAGCTGAGTCGTATAGCCGACACGCTCGTCCTGCCCTCCAACGTTCCCGGTTCGAGACGAGCTGGCGCCGCCCTCCGTCGGGCCTGATCGGAGGACCGCAATATCGCCGCGGGATCCGGCTCCCGCGTCGCTCCCCTTCTTGGCCTGATTTCGGGTCGTACTGGACCCCTTCCAAAGGAAATGTCCTTACAAATGAAGCAAGTTTTCGTCGATGCCGCCTTGGAAGCTGCCTTGGCGGTGGCCGCAGAGCGACCGCCGGCTAGCGACGCTTCGACGCCACCGAGGCGTCGTTCCTACTCGTCGGTTTGAGGCGACGCCTCGTTACCCTGCCGTGGCCTGATTTTCGCTAGCGCTCTCAGTGGGAGTATCCGATGCGGGAACCGGCAAGCTCTACCGATGTGGTCACGCGCGCCGACCGACTTGCGCCGGCGCATTACAGCGTCCTGCGACGTCGAAAGGGCATCTCGCTCGACGAGATTTCCGAGCAGACCAAGATCCCTGTTCCGGTCCTGCAGGATCTCGAGGCGGAGCGATTCGACCGGCTGCCCCCGGGTATCTACGCGCGCGCCTACGTTCGCGCGTACGCGGGGGCCGCGGGGCTCGATCCCGAGGCGATCCTCGCACACGTGATGCCCCGGCTCCCGGGGGACGAGTCGTTGCAGCACGTCGAGGAGATCGTCAAGGCGCAGCACGACAACGAAGGGGCGCGCGCGCTCCGGCCGGTCGCGCCGCTTCGTCAGCAGGTCCGTTGGGCCGCGATGGTGGCCCTGCCGCTGCTGGCGATCCTGCTGTTCGTCAACGAGCAACACGAGAACGGGCCGGACGAGGACCGAGCACTCTCGAGAGCGGCGAGGAACACGGCTTCGGCAATGGGCGGCTCGACCAGCACGTTATTCCCATCATCGCCGGCGCAGGTTCAGGACTTGCCGCAGACGACACCCCTGGAGCCCATTGGCACGTCAGGCGGGGTGGATCTCGCGCCCGAAGAAGATCGCCCCGTGTTGACGAAGGATGTCGAGCTGAAACCGCGCAAAGCGGTCAAGCGGAAGCTGTCGCGGCAGTCGGCGCCTGGCCCGAAGGAGAGCGACGAGCCAGTGAAGCGATTCTTCAAGAAGATTGGCCGTGGCTTCAAGAAGATCTTCGGCGGCGGCGAAGATCGGGGGAAAAGCCCATCGCAGCGCCGATGAACGCGCATTGGAGATCGTGTTGGTTCCAGGTTGCCAGTTCCCGGGTCCCGACCCTTCGCGGGCGGGATTCGGGTCGGGGTCCGGGACGGTGCCTCGAAAGCCGGACACTGACTGCTATCGCAAGTCGATGGCCCTGCCGATCGCATCCTTCGGCGGCGGAATGCGCAGCAACTTGGCGACCGTCGGTGCGACGTCGATGGCTTGCATGGTCCCGAGATTCTTCCCGCGAGCGACACCCCGTCCCGACGCATAGAAGATCGTCTGAAGCTTGCGGCGCCAGGGCACCTGCCCATGCTCGCCGCTGCCGGTCGGCGGCATGTCCGTCACGTCGAGGTCGCCCGTCAAGGTGCCGCGCGCATCGTAGTTCGGCGCGGGATCGAAGTACAGATCGCCTGCCGCCGCCCCGCCGATTCCAAGCCCCATATCGATGCCCACGTCGTAGACCGCCCGAACCGCCGGCGCCCCCGTCCGCGGATCTCGAATGGCCAGTAACGCGGCCGCAGCAGCCCGCTTGACGTCCTCGACGTTGGAGGGGGCGACGGTCCCGCCCTTCCAGTCGGTGGAGTTCACGAACACCATGTTTCCCTTCTCGCCGACGAAGACCGCTTTGGAGCCGGCGAGATCGATCTCGTGATCGGGAGTGAGCGCAAGGAGCCCCGCCTTGCGCAGCGCGACGTTGGGCAGCACATTGCGCGCGGTGCCTTCCATTCCGTGATCGCCGGTGACGATCAGCGTCGCCTCCGGGAATCGTTGCCGCAGCTCGGCCACGAACGAATCCACCGTGCGGCCGAACACCTCCGCGAGCCTGCGCCACGCGCGCTCCGCGCGTGGCGAGGTGTACGCGGAGCTGGCGGGATCGATCATGCCGACGAGCGCGTGCGCCGCCGCGTCGAAGTTCGGCACGTAGTCGACGAGCAGATCCCACTCGCGTTCCGCCGCGAAACCGAGGGCGCGCTCGAAGTACTCCTGATTGGTCGAGAGAACCTCCGCGAGCCACTCTTCGGCTTCTCCCGATCCGTCTTCCGCCAGCGTCCGGCCGAAGCGTCCCTGCTGGTAGACGTCGACGAACTGCTCGCCGATCATGCCGCCGGCCACGGACCGGAAGCGGGCCAGCGCGGATTCCTGGTTGGTCGTGATCAGGAATCCCGCCCCGTGGAGCAGATGGAAGGCTCCGGTCGCGGGATCGTAGTCGACGAGGCGGAACCTGACGCCGACCTCGCGTCCGTTGACGACGATCGGCAGCGGGTCGCCGAAGGCGCCGCCGCGGCCCGCGACCAGCGTCGCCGACGTGCCGCGACTCGTGAGCGTCAGGGTTCGACCGCCTCCACCGCGGATCGTCAGTTCCGTGTCGCCGAGCACGAATCGGTGGGTGCCGTCATTCAGCGCGGCCTCGATGTGGCCGGGAAGCGTCAGGCGGTTGGAGTAGACGTCAAACTGCAGCAGGCGTCCGCCGAACGTTCCCTGGAATGGATACGCGCCGGTTGCCTGGAGCACGAGCACGCGCTTGCCCGCACGCGCTGCCGTTATCCAGACAGGCTCCGCGGTGAGCAGTTGGCTGTCGAAGCCGCGTTGCTGCTCGAGCACCGTGTGTTCAGCGCGTGGCAGGATCGAGAGGTTGTTCCCGACAATGCCGTGAAAGCGGCTCCAGGTTCCGGTCCACAGGGTGGCGTGCGCGACCGCCGTGAGCGACGGCATCGCGCCGATCATCGATTCGGCGCTCGCGCCCTCGCGCGCCAGACGAGCGAACGTCGGCGCCTTTCCTTCCTTGATCAGCCGATCGATGATCCAGTCGGCAGCCGCGTCCACCGACAGCAGGATCACCCGCCGCGGTACCGGCGCTCGGGAGTTCGCAGGGGCTGGCTGCGGATGGCTCTGCGCCTCGATGACGATGCGAAGGGCGAGCGCCATCGTCAGGGCGCCGGCCACCAACGCATGCCGCATGGCGGGAAATCGTAGCACCAGTCCGGAAATCAGGACGGGGGGACTATTCGAAGAATGCGATCGTCTTCACCGATGGGCGAACCTCGTCCGTCGCGGTTGCTCGTACAGAAATAAAGAAAGCCGTCCGGCCCGGTGACCACGTCCCGCAGGCGGCCGTAGCGGCCTTCGAGCAGGCGTTCCTGGGCGAGCACTCGTTGTGGATCGGCTGGATCGAACCTGACCCGATGGAGGTGAACGCCACGTAGCGTCGTGAAAAACAGATTGTTTCGAAATGCGGGAAGGGCCGACCCGGCGTAGAACGACGCCCCCGACGGCGCGATCGATGGATTGAACAACAGAACAGGGCCGTCCATTCCCGGGCGCTGCTCCGTGCCTTGAATCGTGGGCCATCCGTAGTTGTGTCCAGCCTGGATCAGATTCACTTCATCGTTGCCGGTTGCCCCGTGCTCGGTCTCCCATAAATCGCCCGACATCGGATTCCAGTCGATGCCTTGCGGGTTCCGATGTCCGTACGAGTAGATCGGCGACGCGAAGGGATTGTCGGCGGGGGTGCTGCCGTCATCGTTGAGCCGAAGGATCTTTCCGTTCAGCGATCCCAGATCCTGCGACACCGATGGCGACGCGGCATCACCCATGGTCAGATACAGCCTCCTGTCGGGGCCGAAGCGGACGCGCGCGCCGTCATGAATGCTCGCGGCGGCCATGCCATCGAGAAGAACGACCGGTTCGGCGAGCACGTTGTTCACTTCTCGAAAGCGGACGAGACGGTTTACCGGGCTCCCCCCAGGGCGTGTTGCCGTGTAGACGAGGTAGACCAGATGGTTCTCGGCGAAGTCGGGATGCAGCGTGATCCCCAGAAGCCCGGCTTCTCCGACAGCCGACACGTCGCCGAGGCGAAGCGCCGGCTCGCCGACGAGCGAGCCGTTGATGACCAGCCGAACGCGGCCCGCGCGCTCGGTGACGAAGAGGCGGCCGTCGGGCGCGAACGCCAGCGACCACGGCACCTCAACGCCCCGGACGATGACTTGCACCCCGAAGCGGGTGCCGTCAGGCGCGGTGAAGATCTCGGTCGGGATTGGCGTCGGTTGCGGCGTGGGGGCGGGATCCGCGGGTGGCGTCGGGGACGGACGGCACGCCTGCGCCTCCGGCTGCAACAGAAGAGCAAGCGCGACGAGCAGCGTCCTGGCGGTCATCACGTCAATTGTAACGAAGCTCCGCCTCAAACCGATGCGTAAGCGTCCTGACGTCGGAGGCCCCGCTCCGTGACTCCGGATCGAGTCGCGACTCCAGGG
>JACPPN010000297.1 GCA_016190995.1 Acidobacteriota bacterium
ACATCGAGAAGCTGCTCGGAGCGAATTGGCTGCGCTATCTGAGAGAAGTGTTCCGCGGATAAGGAGGTTCTTGTAACTTTTTTAGTCCGACGTGCCAGGTTTAATCCCAGCGCCTTTCAGGCGGTCGGCTTTCAGCAGGTCCCATACGATCGCCTGCTTCGGTCAGCCCCGCACGTCGGACTAGGTGGCGCACGAATGTGCGCCCTATGAACGACTACCGTGAGGGGGCGCGGGACGACTTTCAGTCGTGCGCCGGAGTCTACCGCCTTTCAGCCGGTAGTCGTTCAACAGCACCCGGTACTCAGCCGCTGAGCCCCGGCGGGTTCGCCCAAAGCCAGCACCACACAGGATGCAGAGGGCACAGAGTAACCTAGACAATCTTGCACTCTCTCGTGAACCCTCGCAGCAGCCAGCACGTCGTAGGCCGTCGATCCCGTTTCCGTGCTGGTATACTTCTGCACCTTTATGCACGCGGTTGACATCATCCGAAAGAAGCGCGACGGCGAGGCGCTGACGCCGGATGAGATCGGCTTTTTCATTGCGGGCGTCACGGCCGGTCAGATTCCCGACTATCAGGCGTCAGCCTTCCTCATGGCTGTCTTGCTGTGTGGCATGACGCCGGACGAGGCCTTTCACCTGACCGAGGCGATGGCCGGTTCCGGCGTCCGGGTCGATCTGTCCGACATTCCGGGCGTGAAGGTCGACAAGCACAGCACCGGCGGCGTGGGCGACAAGACATCGCTCATCCTGGCGCCGCTGGCCGCCGCCTGCGGGGTGATCGTGCCGATGATGTCCGGCCGCGCGCTCGGACACACCGGCGGGACCGTCGACAAGCTCGAGTCGATTCCCGGGTTTCGGACCGGTCTCACACTCGAGGAAATGCGTCGATCGCTTCAGGAGGTCGGCTGTGCGCTCATCAGCCAGACGGTGGACATCGCGCCGGCGGATCGCAAGCTGTACGCGCTCCGCGATGTCACGGCGACCGTCGAGAGCATTCCGCTCATCTGCGGCTCGATCATGAGCAAGAAGATCGCCGAAGGGATTGACGCGCTGGTGCTCGACGTCAAGGCGGGACGCGGCGCGTTCATGAAAACGGAAGCCGACGCGCGCGAGCTGGCCGAGGCGCTCGTCCGCATCGGCAATGGCGCGGGCGTGCGCACCGAGGCGCTCATCACCGCGATGGACGCGCCGCTGGGGCGCGCCGTCGGCAATGCCCTCGAAGTCGTGGAGAGCCTCGAGACACTCAAGGGGCGCGGTCCCGCGGATGTGACCGAGCTCTCGGTGCGGCTCGCGGCGCGCATGCTGGTCGTTGGCGGCATCAGCACGACCACCGAAGACGCGGAGCGCCGCGTGCGCCGGGCCGTCGAGTCGGGGGCCGGGGTCGAAAAGCTCGGTCAGATCATCGAGCGGCAGGGCGGCGACCCGCGCGTGATCGACGACTACGATCGCCTGCCGGTGGCGACCGGCGAGCGCGTGGTCGTCGCCGAGCGATCGGGCTATGTCCTCTCGCTCGATGCGGAGCAGATCGGACGCGCCTCGATGGCGCGTGGCGCCGGGCGGGAGCGTGCCGGGGACGCCATCGATCCCGCCGTGGGACTCGTGTTGCGCGCCAAGCCTGGCGATGTGATCGATCAGGGCGAGCCGCTGATGGCGTTGCATTATCGCGACGAGTCCCGGTTGAACGAGGCGATCACGCTCGCGGTGAGCGCCGTGCGAATCGACGACGAGGCACCGCCGGCGCAGCCGCTCATTCTGGGCGCCATTGCCTGACGCGGCCTGTTGGCCGTCACGCCTGCCGAACGGTGTTTCCGACTGACACCATGAGCACGCCGCCGAACACCACTCCGCTCCCGCCGCCGACGGGCATGAACTTGAGGCTCGCCGCCGTGACCGTCGCGATTCTCGCGGCCGCTGGCGGCTATCTGCTGGGCGCCGCGATCGGCCCGCGCGCGCAGGGAGCAGCGGGCATCATCTGCTTCATCGCGATCGTGATGGCCTGCTCGTCCAACTTGCGCGCGGTCAACTGGCGGACCGTCGCGTGGGGATTCGCGCTGCAGTGGGCGCTCGCCCTCCTCATCCTGAAGTTCGAGGTCGGCGGCGTGCGTCCGGGCTACGCGTTCTTCAGCGCGGTCGGGAACGGCGTCAAGAAGTTCCTGGAGTTCACGAACGCGGGATCCGGGTTCGTCTTCGGCCCCCTCGCCGACGGCCAGGCGATGGCCAAGGTGTTTCCCAACGGGTTCGTCTTTGCCTTCACGGCGCTCCCGACCATCATCTTCGTCTCGTCCTTCTTCACCGTGCTCTACTACTTCGGCATCCTCCAGTTCATCGTCAGGCTCATGGCCAAGACGATGATGTATCTGATGCAGACCAGCGGAGCCGAGACCTTGTCGGCCGCGGCGAACGTGTTCATGGGGCAGACCGAGGCGCCGATCATCGTCAAGCCCTACGTGCCCGGCATGACGAAATCCGAGCTGCTCGCCATGATGGTCGGCGGCATGGCGACGATTTCCGGCGGGGTCATGGCGGTGTACATCAGCCTCGGGGCGGATCCGATCGCGATTCTCACGACGAGCGTGATGGCCGCGCCGTGCGGGTTGTACCTGTCGAAAATCCTGCTGCCGGAGCTGGAAGAGCCCGTGACCCGCGGCGAGGTGCGCGTCGCCGTCGAGAAGCAGCACGTGAACGTGATCGACGCAGCGGCGGCGGGCGCGTCCGACGGCACCATCCTGGCCATCAATGTCGCCGCGATGCTCATCGCGTTTCTCGCCTTCATCGCGCTGTTCGATTTTCTGCTGGGCACGGTCAGGCCCGGGCTGTCGCTCGCGCAGGTGTTCGCCTGGGTCTTCGCGCCCGTGGCGATCCTGATGGGTGTGCCAGCGGCCGACGTTCCCGGCGTCGCGGATCTGCTCGGCACCAAGCTCGTGGCGAACGAATTCGTGGCCTACGTCAAGCTGACGTCGCAGTATCGCGATGTGATTTCGCCCCGCTCGTACACGTTGGCGACCTATGCGCTGACGGGATTCGCGAATCTGGGATCGATCGGGATTCAGCTGGGCGGGATCGGCGGCATGGCGCCGACGCGGCGTGGCGATCTCGCCAGACTCGGAACGCGGGCCCTGCTCGCGGGGTTTCTCGCCACCCTCATCAACGCCTCGATAGCCGCGATGCTCATTTGAGATGCTAGTGGCGGTCGATCTCGATATCCACTACGCCCGGATTCAAGCCGCCGCCCGCGCCATCCGGGATCGCCGGCCTGAGACCCCCGAGGTCGCCGTCGTCCTCGGATCCGGTCTGGGAGACTTCGCGTCCGGCCTGAGCGACGCCACGTCGATTCCGTACGGCGAGATCCCGCATTGGCCCGCTTCCGCGGTCGTCGGACACGAAGGGCGTCTTGTCATCGGACGGACGCAAAGCAGGCTCGTTGGCGCCCTGTCAGGACGGGTTCACTTCTATGAAGGGCACGACCTCCGCACCGTGACCTTCGGCATCCGTGTGATGGCGTTCCTGGGGGTCAGGACGGTCGTGCTGACCAACGCCGCCGGCGGCATCAATACCGGGTTTTCACGCGGCGCCCTCATGGTCGTCGACGACCACATCAACCTCCTCGGCGCCAGTCCCCTGATGGGACCGCACGACGAGCGGTTCGGCCCCCGGTTTCCGGACATGAGCGAGGTGTACGCGCGGCGCCTGCGCGAGCTGGCCGACGAAGCGGCCGCGGCCATGGGGTTCCCGATTTCGCACGGAGTTTACGTCGCTCTTCACGGGCCCAGTTACGAAACACCCGCGGAGATCCGATATCTTCGAACGATCGGGGCGGACGCGGTCGGAATGTCAACGGTGCCCGAGGCCATTGTCGCCCGCCACATGGGGCTGGATGTGCTCGCCATTTCCTGTATCAGCAACATGGCAGCCGGCGTGCTGCCGCAGCCGCTCAGCCACGACGAGGTCATGGAAACGACGCGGCGGGTGCGCCCTCAGTTCCGCGCGTTGCTGGAGGGAATCCTTGGACGCCTCTGACGGAGTACGGGTCTCGGTCGCGGTATCGGAGGTGCTGCCGGGCAGAGAGAGCGAGTTTCTGTCGCTCACGGGCGAGCTGCATCGACTCATTCGGCAGCGCGGCTACGGGTCGGACTGTCTGCTGCAAGACGCGATGAACCCCACGCTCTATTACGACGTCCGCACGTGGGCCAGCGCGGAGGCGGTCGAGCGCTGTGACGCCGACGCGGACGTCCAGTCGCTGTGGAGGCGGCTCGACAAGACGATGCGGATGCAGCCGCTCGTGGGAAACGCGCGGTTCATCGAAGGGCAGACCTCGCCGGTCGTGCCGCTGTTCCGTGCGCCGGGCGATCGGCGGGCGGCGGTGGACCGGCGGGTGACCGGCGAACGGCGTTCCGATTTGGATCGCCGGGTGCTCGATCTGACGCCGCCCGGCATGGAGCGACGGAATCGGGAGCGGCGCTCCGGCCTGGACCGGCGTGCCGGCTGGGATCGCCGATCGCACGAGACGCTGCCGGTGGACACCGGAGCCCGCACCGTGGAAGAGTTGCTTGCCGCAGCGAGCAAGGCCCGTCTGTTCGCTCAGGCGGCATTCTCGGATTTCAAGGTCGGAGCCGCCCTCGAGACACGAGAGGGAATCATCGTCACCGGCTGCAACGTCGAGAATGCCACCTACGGGCTGACAATGTGTGCGGAACGGGTGGCCCTGTTCAAGGCGCTGTCCGAAGGGCACCGCGCCTTCAGCCGCGTGGTTGTCGTGACCGATGCGGTGGCACCGGTGCCCCCGTGCGGGTCGTGTCGTCAGTTGCTGTGGGAATACGGTGGCGATCTCGAGATCATGCTGGCGACGCCCTCCGAGGTGAAGGCCCGTTTCCGGTTGAAGGAGCTCCTCCCCCTTCCCTTCGACGCGCGGTTCCTGTCGCGGTGATGTGCGAGGTCCGGCTGAAGCCGGACGCTACGAAAGAGCTGGCGTCCGGCTTTAGCCAGGCTTTAGTCCGACGTGCCAGGTTTAATCCCACCGCCTTTCAGGCGGTCGGCTTTCAGCAGGTCCGATACGATCGCC
>JACPPN010000284.1 GCA_016190995.1 Acidobacteriota bacterium
GTCGCGTCCCATCTGCGACAACGGCTGGCTGCCGATGGAGCGGCAAATCGGCAGTTCCGGCCAAACCGTCGCGCCAAAACTCTACCTCGCCATCGGCATTTCCGGCGCCATCCAGCACGTCGTGGGGATGAAAGGGTCGCGATCGATCGTGGCGATCAACAAGGATCCCGAAGCGCCCATCTTCGAAGTCGCCGACTACGGCATCGTCGGGGACTTGTTCGAGATCGTTCCCGCCATCGTGACCGAGCTCGAAAAGTAACGTGGAGCGCGAGACCCTCGAAGTCGACGTCCTCATCGTCGGCGGAGGCCCTGCGGGGCTCGCGGCGGCAACGCGATTGTCGCAGTTGAGGAACGAGCGCGGCGGCGCGCCGCTGTCGGTTGCGGTTCTCGAGAAAGCCCGAGAGGCCGGCGCGCACATGTTGTCCGGCGCCGTGCTCGATCCCGTCAGCCTGGGTGAGCTCATCCCTGATTTCCGCGATCGTGGCGCGCCGCTCGCCGCTGAGGTGCATGACGATCGCGTGTACTTCCTGACGACGACCGGGGCGGTCAAGCTTCCCTTCACGCCGCCGCCGCTACGCAATCACGGCAACTGCGTCATCTCGCTCAATCGTCTCGTGAAGTGGCTGGCGGGACTGGTCGAGGCCGAGGGCATCGACGTCTTCACCGGATTCCCTGCATCGGAGGTTCTGTACGACGGCCAGAGGGTGGTCGGGGTGCGGACCGGCGATCGAGGAGTCGGGCGTCACGGCGAGCGCAAAGCGACCTTCGAGCCCGGCGTCGATATCCGGGCGAACGTGACGATTTTCGCCGATGGCGTCCGAGGCAATTGCACCAAGTCTGTCGTCGGGCGGCTTCGCCTCGATGAAGGACGCCTCCCGCAGATCTATTCGATCGGCATCAAGGAGCTGTGGGAGGTGCCAGCGGATCGCGTGCCAGGGGGCACCGTTGTCCACACGATGGGATATCCGCTGAAGCTCGAAGAGTTCGGGGGCGGGTTCATCTATGCGATGCCCGGCGGGCATTTGTCGGTCGGGTTCGTCGCGGGTCTGGACTACAAGGATCCTCTGTTCGATCCCCACCTGGTGTTTCAGCGATTCAAGCTGCATCCGCTCGTTGCCGCGCTGCTCAAGGATGGCCAGATGGTGCGCTATGGCGCGAAAGCGCTGCCCGAAGGCGGGTGGTATGCCAGGCCGCGGCCCTATGCCGACGGGGCGCTGCTCGTCGGCGACGCGGGAGGTTTTCTCAATTCGCTCCGGCTGAAGGGTATCCACCTGGCGATCAAGAGCGGCATGCTTGCGGCCGAGACGGCATTCGAGGCGGTGCGCGCGGACGACACCTCAAGTGCCCGACTGTCGGCGTACGAGCAGCGCCTGAACGACGGCCCGATCCGTGCCGAGCTGTATCCCGTCCGTAACGTGCATCAGAGCTTCGGCAACGGGTTGCTCTCGGGGCTGGCCTTCTCAGGCCTGTCGCTGGTGACGGGCGGGTGGTGGTTGCGCGAGCCGATGCCGGCGCACGCGGGCCACGAGCGCCTCCAGACCATCGAGCAGTATTACGGCGCCCTACGTCCGCCCATCGACGCCGCCGCCGAGGCCGTGAAGATCGATCGAACGCTCACGTTCGACAGGCTGACGAACGTTCACTACTCTGCCACGAAGCACGCCGAAGACCAGCCGTCGCACTTGATCGTTCACGACACGGACATCTGCCGTACGCGCTGCACCGCCGAGTACGGGAACCCATGCACGCGTTTCTGTCCCGCGTTCGTCTACGAGATGGTCGATGATGGACACGGGGGGAAGCGACTGCAGATCAATGCGTCGAACTGCGTGCACTGCAAGACGTGCGACATCATGGATCCCTATCAGGTGATCGACTGGGTTCCGCCGGAAGGCGGCGGAGGTCCGCAGTACGACGGGATGTAGGTTTCGGATTGACGGCCGAAAAGACTGAAGATTGACGAGCGCGCCCGAGCCCAGCCACCGAGTCGACACGCCAGGGCGAGCGGACTGGCGACTCTCTCCATTGAAGCGCCTTCAGGTCGCGCTCATCGCCGCACTCGGGTATCCGCTCATCGCTGCGTTGGGGTGCACGCTCCGCTGGCGCGTCGAGGGTCGTCACTATCTCGATGAGATCATGGCGTCGGGACGCCAGCCGATCTTCGCGTTCTGGCACGGCCGCATTCTCGCGGGCGCGTATTTCTTCCGCCATCGCGGCATCGTCGTCATGACCAGCGAGAATTTCGACGGGGAGTGGATTGCGCGCATCATCGAGCGCTTCGGGTACCGGACGGCGCGCGGGTCGACCTCGCGCGGCGCCCGTCATGCGCTCCATCGGCTTGCGCGCGAGATGGCGGAGGGCCGCGCGGCCGCCTTTACACTCGATGGCCCGCGCGGTCCCGCGTATCGCGCGCAGCCCGGCGCTGTCTGGCTGGCCAAGGTCACGGGAAACCCGGTGCTGCCGTTTCACGTCGAGGCCGCCCGGCACTGGACGCTCGGAAGCTGGGACGGCGCTCAGATCCCGAAGCCGTTCAGCGTGACGGCGCTCGCCATCGGGCTGCCGATCGAAATCGCACGCGACGCCGATGACCGTGTGATTGAAACGAACCGGCAGCAGGTCGAGCGATCACTGGCCTCGCTGCGGGCCCGGGCCCTGACCATGCTCGACACGCGCGCGACGGCACCATAGAGCTCCGTGCCCTCATGGGATTCTGAAGGCACGCAGCACCCAGGACTCCGCACCGAGCACCGTGCTCAGTACGCCATGTCCCTATTGGTCATCACATCGGAACGCTTCGGGGATCACGTGCCGCCGCCGGGCCATCCCGAACGGCCGGAACGCGCCGAGGTGATGGACGTCGTCGCGGCCCGATGGCACGCGCGTGGCGGGCGAACGACGGGCCCGCGCGCGGCAAGTCGCGAAGAGCTGCTTCGGGCGCACAGCGAGCGGCACATCGACATGATTGCAGCCACGGCGGGCACGGCCGTGGCCCTGGATCCCGACACCTTCACCTCTCCCGACTCGTATGACGTCGCGCTGTTCGCGGCCGGCGCGGCCATCCAGGCCGTGGACGCGGCCCTGGCCGGGGAATCGGCCCTGGCGCTGGTGCGCCCGCCCGGCCACCACGCGGAGCGCACTCGCGCGATGGGATTCTGCCTGTTCAACAACGTTGCCGTGGCGGCCGCCCA
>JACPPN010000290.1 GCA_016190995.1 Acidobacteriota bacterium
AAGCGAAACGCCCGGCCAATCAGCCTGAAGCTGGTGTCGGTGAGGTATTCAATCCACGCTTCAGTGGAAACCTGCCGAATCCACGGATGATTCTTCGGCCGTGGCCCGAAGCGCACCACCGGGTTCCAGCGCCGATAGTTGGTCCGCTCGACGAAGCCGGCCGCGGCGTCGTAGTTCTCCTGGACAACCCGGTACGACATGCGCGCGTTCCAGAGGTCATTCGGATAATTGAGCCGCAGGCCGTACGCCGCATCGTTGCCCCTCTCGGTCCCGTCGGGCGTCCTGACGTAGAACCCGCTGAACAGAAGGTTCTGCGAGCCGCGAAAGCGGGTCGTTCCCAGCTCGAAGTCGGCGCCGATGGTCTGCCGGGCCGGGACACCCGATCCACGCTCGGCGCGACGCGTGTAGATGGCGCCCACATACGACTGCAGGAGGAACCGGCGCTTCAGACGGAGCACCGTGAAGTCCTCGCCGACACTGTCCCGCTGAGGCGCCGTCCGGACCTGCAGGATGCCCAGGTCGAACGGGCCGGCCTGGCCGGTCATCTTCACGCCGTGATCGATTCGCTGCGGCCGGCCTCGTTCGTCCAGGCCGATGCGGCGGCTGAAGAAGGCGGTGAAGTTGCCCGTCGGCTCTCGTGAGAAGTCGAAGCTGCTCGACCCCTCGAGAAAGAAGTCGCGCTTTTCCGGGAAGAACAGCGGAAAGCGCGTGAGATTCACCTGGCGGTCGTCCACCTCGGTCTGCGCGAAGTCGGTGTTGATGGTCAGGTTCGCCTTGAGCTGCGGCGACAGGTTGTAGAAGAAGTCGACACCGCCGGTGCCCTTGAGAATCGGGGCGCGGCCGGTCCCCGGCTCGTCGATGTAGTTCCCGATGACGTACGGCTTGACGTCGAGACCCAGGCCCTGGCTCGCATCGGTGATGCCCACGAGGTGTCCGGCGCTTGCCAGGTTGAATAGGCCCTGGTTCCGGCCGTAGCCGCTCCAGAGGCTTTCCTCGTTCTTGCGCCGTACGGTGCGCTGAAAGTTCGCACCCCAGGCCGGGGCGCGCGGATCGAAGTTCAGCGTTCTGAACGGGATCTCGATCTCCGCGCTCCAGCCCTGCTCATGCCGGCGCACGCGTGCCAGCCAGATGCCGTCCCATCCGCGGTTCTGCGATGCGCCGAACCCCAGGCCGCCGCCTCCGCCGCCCTGCGCTGGCACCAGTAGGCCGTCACCCATCGCCCCCGATGGATTGATTTCGAAGAAATAGCCGGTGCGCTGGTTGAAATACGGGTCGAGCGTCCACATGAAACGATCGTCGCCGCTTAGATAGCCGTCGCGGACCATCTGGTTGCCAAGCAATCGATCGGGCTCGGAATCGAAGCAGTGGACCCCCATGTAGAGCCGATCCCGGTCGAAGACGAAGCGCACTTCCGTACGCTCGGTGGCGGGCGCGCCGTTCCGAGGATCGGCCTGTGTGAAGTCGGTTGCCGCCTGCGCCCGCTGCCACGCGCCCTCGTCGAGGCGGCCGTCCATGTTGATGCGTTCCTCGGGCTGCAGCCGAAGCGCCGTGACGGTCCGGCTGCCGGCGTCGGCCTGCGCCTGCCCGGCGGCGAGTTCTCCCCGCAGGACCGGATGGAGGCACAGGAGGACCCCAATCACTCGAACGGACCGCCCAGACATTACGGCATCTTACTGATCGGTCCGTGCGACAGCAACGACTCTCCAGACAGACGGCTTGGTCTTGCTTGTGCGTGGCAGTGCGTGTCCGTCAGCGTGCGGTGCGTCCCGTCCGGATCGCGGCGCCAGACCTGATCGCCATTGATGTCGCACAAGTAGAAGACGCCCTACGGATCGACGGCGAGTTCCCAGCGTTCATACGGCGTGGATGACCGCGACGGCTTGTTCCAGACCTGCCTCGCTCCTTGCGGCGGCGGGCGCCGTAGAAAGCTCTTTCACCTTTCCCTCCGCCACCTCGAACTGAGCCGTGAAGGTCGCCTTGTGCATGCCGTCAACTCTCGGTCGACAGCCCCGCATCAACTGTGCGGCTCGGAGTGTCGCCAAGACCACAAACTGAAACGCACCCACTCCCGGGGGACGTTGAATCACAGAGCACCTCCAAACAGGCGTAGCTCCAAGAAGACGAGCGTGATGATCGCCGCGATGGCGACGATACGCAGCTTTTCACGAACGGCAACCCCGTGTCGCCAGGCATCCCGACGCTCCTCACATGCCGGATCGACGGTTCGCGCCATCGGCGTCGCTGGGGTTTCGACCGAAAGAACCGGCGGAGCGGGCTGTGGGGGTAACTCGATTGGCATGGAGCCCTCCCAGCGAGAGGCTTTGGTGAGGGCTATGGCCTGGCAAGCTGCAGAGCTCAAAAAAGCGAGAGCGTACAGGATACCCAATCTTGGAGCTGACGACCGCTCATCGACATTTCTTTTGCAGCCTGACGCGCAGCGCGCGCGCGCCGCTCACCGAGTCCTCGAGTAGCTCGAACGTGACCGTGTCGCCGATGTGGAGATCGTTGAACGCCGTGCCGTCCCGTGAATCGTTGCGATGAAAGTAGACCTCGCGATGATCACGGAGGCGGATAAAACCGTGGCCCTGGCCAACGAGGATCTTCGCAATTCGACCGGTCGCGGGCATACCGCGAGGTTCATTCGGCCGCGACGGCTGGCC
Organism: Acidobacteriota bacterium; assembly: GCA_016190995.1. GTDB lineage: Bacteria > Acidobacteriota > Vicinamibacteria > Vicinamibacterales > JACPPN01 > JACPPN01. Next base: position 2,661 of record JACPPN010000290.1, read on the forward strand.
CGAACGTTTCGCCACTTGCTTACGCGTTGCGCCGCAGAAATATTCACCGCTCATGCCAGGAACAGGGCTTGTGCCCTGCTCCCGACATGCTCGCAATCGCCTACCAGCGCGGCTCGGACCGACGGCGGTGCGAATCGCCGCCACCGAACCCGCCGGCGTAGGCTGGCTTCGGACGCGCCTCGTTGACCGTGAGGCCGCGGCCACCGAGCTGATAGTCGTTCAACTCGGTGATGGCCTTTTGCGCCTCCTCGTCCGTGCTCATTTCAACGAACGCGAAGCCACGCGCTCTTCCGGTGGCCATGTCACGCATCACTTTCACCGTTTCGACGGTGCCCGCGCGACCGAATAGCTCTTGGAGCTCTGTTTCTCCCGTTTGGTACGGGAGGTTTCCGACATACAACTTCCGACTCATGAACTGACTCCTCTGTCGCAGATGCGACAAGCGGCGCCGCGGAGAGCGGCGCACATTTCCCGACGGCCCGAATGGATCCGTGGGTGGATTTTGTCTCGTATCTAAGCAGAACGTCAGGAGGAGCGAGTCAGCGGAGGCTCGTTACGCCCAGAGGCAGCACAGTACGCGGCAAGATCCGACGAAGCTAGTGTATCACGTTTCGATCGCGTGGTCCCCGCAAAGAGCGCCGGTCCGAGCCGGCGACGGACGCCCGAGCGCGCGACTGCGAATCGTGGTCATCGTGGCTTCGCGAGCGCGCGACGTATCTGACCGGCGGCGGCGCGCAGCATCTTCCGCAGCTCCCCGCTCGGCAGGCGTGCGATGTTGACATCGAGTGTCTGCAACAGCGGCGTGGGATCGGCGCACGTGTCGATCGCGATCCCCAAGGCCCGGACGTCCGCCCGAACCATCACCGACGTGCGCTCTCGGTCCAGCCATCCGGCATATCGCTGCAGCGTGCCGTGCAGCTGCTTCAGCGCGTCATCGCTTCCGGCGTCCACCTATGCAACCCTGACGTTCTCGCCTCGCGGGCCTTTCGGGCCTTGCCCCCGCTCGAACGTGACGGCCTGTCCTTCACGAAGATCGTCGAAGCGCGTGTCACCGCACGCAGAGTTGTGGAAGAAATACTCGGTCCCGTCACTTGCCAGGATGAACCCAAACCCTTTGTCACTGACGAGGCGTTTGATCGTGCCGTTCATGGGTGCCATTGCGATCTCCTTGAAATCCATGTGATAGCGAACGTGCTCTGGCGGGGACGGATGGTTGCTGGAAGTCCAACGCCTGCCCGGAGGCCGGTCGGCGCTGGATGAACGCAGGCTGGCTTGGGTGTCGAGCGAGAATAAAGTATACCTCATTTCGCCGCCGGCGCAGATCGGCAGTCGACGGCAAGCCGATACCTGTGCCCAACTGGACAGAAGGCGCGTGAGCCTCCGCACGGATTTCTCATGGTTTTCTGCCGCCAATCTTATGACGGGAGCATCTATGGTCGACGGCCGCGCCCTTCCGCAGGCGCGAGCATTGCCCAACCCAGCGCAATGATCGCTTGGGTTGCCACCGTCGCGGCGGCCGGCGCCGGCGGGGTGCCCCACCCCGCCGCCCAGCAACGGCGCGGGTACGCGCGAGCCGCAGCTGACGCCGAGGTTGCGGGTCCGGCCTGTGGTTCTGCTCCCGCACGCACCGGCTCGCGCACGCGGGGGCACCGTCCGATCATGCTCTCTGAGACGGCGCGGTGGTTCCTCTAACCTGAATCACGGTATCCTTCGCGAGCAGGATCTCCGTTAGGCCATCGCCGTTTGTCGTCTTCAAGACGCTGCACAACGGTTGGCGCCCGCTTCGAGATCGGTCACGTCGCCGTCGGGGAGCTGTCCGGCTTGGTTCAAAGCCACAATACGCTCGAAGTTGGGCGGGGTTGCCGGCAGACGGGATGTCAGCCGCTCAGAAGGTCACGATCTTGTTTGCCTCTGCGGTCCACGCCGCCAGTTCATCCATCGAGCTGCGCTTGGCTCCGTCCACGAGCTCCGATTCAGTGATGCCGCGGGCGTCCATACAGGATCCACACACGCCGACGTCTCCGCCGTGCTTCGTGACTGCCCGAAGCATCACCTCGACGTTGTAGCAGCCCTGCGGGGTCTTTTGCCCACGCTGGGCGCAGCTCGCGGCATCGCCGACGAGAAAGACCTTGACCTGCTCGCCCTCGCGTTTGGAGAGCGAGCCGGCGAGCCGCAGGGCGTTGTAGCTCCGTTCGTTTCCATATGGCGGGTCGTTGAGAATGAAGAGTGTGCTGGCCATACCCGATGCTCCCAGGGGGCCTTCCGGGTCGCGAGGGCGCGTTGACGAAGTGAAATGAGGATTGTGTCGGATGCGACTGACAGGCTCGGAGGGGATCGCTCGAAGACGCCCGGGTAGCGTCTCCGTCATCCGCACCGCGGAGACGAGCCCAGACGCGAACGTCAACGCCGCGATCACCCACATCGCGGCCCCAAGGCCAAATGCGTCGGCCGTGATGCCGGCGAGCAGCGCACCAACGGCGTATCCGAGATCGCGCCAGAGCCGGTACACGCCGACGGCGGACGCCCGCCACGAGGGGTGCGCCACGTCTCCCACCGCTGCCAGCAGTGTGGGGTACACCATCGCCGTCCCAATGCCAAGGAGGACGGCACCGGCCGCGAACCCCGCAAACACATTGGCCACGCTGATCAGAGCAATGCCCCCGGCCTGCGTCCACATGCCGGCGGCGATGAGCCACTTTCGGCCGGTTCGGTCCGAGAGCGCGCCCGTGACGAGTTGCCCGACGCCCCACGTCGCCGGGTAGATCGCGGCAAGCCATCCGATTTGTCGAAGATTCATGCTCGCTGCCGCGAACACCAGCGGGAACAGCCCCCATGCCATCCCGTCGTTGAGGTTGTTCACAAGGCCGGCCTGGCTGATGCTCGAGAGGTTCCGGTCGGAGAACGTTGTGCGCCAGAACACCTCGCGCGGCGACGGCATGCCACCGGGTGACAATGCGCCGACGAGTGCTGACTCGTGCGACACGTGGTGTGTCGTGTCGCGAACGACGAACGCCGACAGTGTGAATCCGACGATGACAAACGCGACGCCAAGGTAGAAGGGCTGCGGGCGCATGCCGTACTCGGCGGCGATCCATCCGGTCGCGAGGGCACTTGCGGCGACGGCGAGGTATCCCGCGAATTCGTTGAGACCCATCGCGAGGCCCCGCCGCTCGGCGCCGACGAGGTCGATCTTCATGATCACGGTCGTCGACCAGGTGAGACCCTGACTGATGCCGAGGAGCAGATTCGCGAGCAGCACCCCATTCCAGCTCCGCGCCCACATGAGCAGGAACGGGACAGGCACGGCAACCAGCCAACCAAGAACGAGCACCTGCTTCCGTCCGACGCGATCGGATAGTCGCCCGGCGCCGTAGTTCGTGAGAGCCTTCGCGACACCAAAGGCAACAATGAAGGACAGCACGGCGGTGCGCGCCGCGAGGTGAAACTGCTGTTCCGCGATGGCCGGCAGGATGCTGCGTTCCATCCCTACCATTGCGCCCACGAACGCATTCACGACGACCAGCAGCGCGAATTGTCCGAGGTTTTCTCGAAGACCAAGGCGCACCACGCTAGCTGGCCGGCGAGGTTCTGACGTGCTCATGATCGTGCGCCAGCTTGTCGACCGCTGCCGATCTCGACCCGCCAGCCGCGCGCGCGCCACTCCAGAATGCCATGCTCCATGCGGTGAGCGCGGAACCCCTTCCGGCGCAGGATGTCGACGGCGTCGAGTGCCATGACGCAGTAGGGGCCACGGCAGTACGCGACGACATCTCGATCCTTTGGCAGATCGCCGAGGCCGCTCCTCAGAACGCTGAGTGGCAGCGAGATCGCACCAGGGATGTGACCCGCGACGTACTCCTCGTGCGGACGAACGTCGATGACGATCACCTCACTGGCGCGGACGCGACGCAGGAGTTCATCGTTGCCGACCGCCTCCAGTGCGCCACGGCCCTCCAGATACTCGCGCGTGACGCGTTCGATGTCGGCGAGGCGGGACTCTGCCAGCGTCCGCAGATGAAGAAAGAACGTCGCGACCTGGGGATCCGCCAACCGGTAGGTGACATGCACACCCGCTTTCTCCGCGTCGACCAGGCGGGCGCGACGCAGCACCTGCAAGTGGTGCGAGGTATTCGCTAGGCTCTGGCCGATCTGGACGGCCAGCGCCTCGACGGTCCGTGGTCCCTGGGACAGCAGATCGAGGAGCTCGAGCCGACCCGCGCTCGCGGTGGCCTTGCCGATATGCGCGATCTGCTCGTAGATCGCCGTCTTGAAGCGAGTGCTGGGCTTCGACCTCATGCCATCAATACTCAAATAAACATTTGACTATGTGACTCTACGCTTGTAGACTCCCGGTGTCAAGGCCCGGTGATGCGCAGCGGGACTGTCGCGACAGGAGCAGCTCCAATGGTTGGTCTCGCAGATTCTCAAAGGACGCGGCGGGCTGACGCCTTCGTGAATCGCCTGACCGCATTGTCGCTGGATCACCCGTGGTGGACGATCGGCCTCACGATCGTAGCGACCCTCGCGTTCGCTGCGCAGTTTCGCAAGATCACCATCGACACCGATCCGAAGCACATGTTGCCGGTGACGTCTCCCGTGCGGCAGCACAACGATCAAGTCGAGCGGGACTTCGCGCTGCACGCCGACACGATCGTCCTCGGCATCGTGAATGAGCGGGGCGTGGTGAATCACCAGACGCTCACTCGGATCGAGCGCCTGACTCGTGAGATTCAGAAGATTCCCGGGGTCATCGTGCGTGACGTCGTCAGCTTGTCGACGATCGACAACGTGGCCGTTCGGGGCGGGCAGCTCCTGGTTGGCCCGATGTTCGACGCCGTCCCGGGCTCTGACGCCGACGTGGCGCGCGCCCGAACGTCCGTCCTCGAGAATCCTCTGTTTGTGAATCGCATCATCTCTCGCGACGCGACGACCACCGCGGTCTACGTGCCCATCGAACCAACCGCCAATGGCAAGGCGATTGCTGACGAGATTCGGGCGCTGCTCCCCTCCGAGCCGGGCCATGACCGTTTCTACCTGGCCGGCGATCCGGTCGCGCGAGACACGTTCGGCACGGAGATGTTTCGGCAGATGGCCGTCTTCTCGCCGATGGCCGGCGCGGTCCTGTGTGCCGTCCTCTGGTTGATCTTCCGCAGCACGCTCCTCGTCGTCGCGAATATGGCGGTGGCGATGACCAGCATCATCTGGTCGATGGGACTCCTGATGGGGCTGGGGTATCCCGTCCACATCATGAGCTCCATGAGTCCCGTGTTCCTCATGGCGATCGCGACCGATAGCGTGCACATCTTCAACGAGTTCGGCTTTCGCTTCCGTGAGGTCCCCGACAAACGACGCGCGCTGCTGGAGACGATGCAGGCGGTCGCCGGCCCGGTCTTCTACTCCGACGCGACCACCGCCGCGGGATTTGCCGCCCTCGCCACAGCCACCATCGTGCCTGTGAAGATCTTCGGCCTTGTCGTGGCCTTCGGCACGCTGGTCATTCTCCTCATGAGTTTCACCCTCGTGCCCGCCATCCTCAGTCTGCTGCGCGAGGACCGCATCGCGGCCATCACACGCCGCACGGCGGGAGACGGTCACCGCCCTGGGCGTTGGTTGCCACGCCTGGGCTGGTTCTGCAGCCGGCGCGCGCGAGCGATCGCGGCTGTCGGCGCCGCGTCGTTGATCGTGGCAGGCGTTGGGCTCTCGCGCATTCACGTCAACAACAACATGGTTCATTGGTTCAAGTCCGGGAGCGAGGTGCGAACGGCCGACCGGATCTTGAACGCGAACCTCGGTGGAACGTCCACGGCATATCTCACGGTGCAGGGACGCGCGGAGGATGTCATCAAAGCCCCGGAGATGCTTCGCGGGATCGAGGGCGTCCAACGGGAGCTTGAGAAGGATCCTCGGGTGGGGAAGACGTTCTCGGTCGTGGACTACGTCAGGCGTGTCAGTCGAGTTCTCCACGCCGATGACGCCGCCTTTGACCGGATTCCCGATTCGGCAGAGGAAGTCGGGCAGTACTTGTTTCTGTTCGGGTCGTCGGCCAAGCCGAGCGATCTCGACAACGTGGTGGATTATCCGTTTCAAAACGCGAACATCTTCGTTCAGCTCAAGAGTTGGGATGCGGATGTCATGCGCGACATCATCCAGCGCACGGCCACGTATGTGGGGTCGCGTCCCCTTCCGGGTGCTGCGACGATTCGGCCCGCCGGGATCGCCTATTTCAACCTTGTGTGGAGCGACGAGGTCCTCTGGGGAATGCTGGAGAGCTTTTCGGCCGGCATCGCCTTGGTCCTGCTCCTCTTAATCGCGCAGACCCGCTCGCTCCGGTGGGGTGTCCTCGCATGCCTTCCCTTGCTCTTCACCATTGCCCTGATCTACGGCGTCGTCGGGCTCGTCGGAAAGGACTTCGACATGCCGGTCGCCGTGCTCTCCACGCTGTCGCTCGGGCTGGCGATCGATTTCGCTATTCACTTCGTCGCGCGCTTCCGCGAGCGGTACCGTCAGGACCCCCGCCTTGACGACGCGCTCGTCTGGACGGTCGCGCGGCCCGGGAGGGGGATCTTCCTGAACGCCATTCTCTTCGCATCCGGCTTTGCCGTCATGGCTCTCGCCGACCTGACGCCGTACGTCACCGTCGGCGTCCTGATGGCCGCGATCATGTTGCTGTCAGCGTTGATGAGCGTGGTGTATTTGCCCGTCCTCATTCACCTTTTCCATCCAGTGCTTCTGAAAGAAGGCGCGTGATGAATCGAGTTCGCACCCTTGCTGCTGCGCCCGCTGTGGTGATCTTCACCGCGCTCGCGGTACACGCCCAGCGCGAACGTCCTACGGGAACCGAGATTGTGGAGCGATCTCAACAGGCCTTTTATTACGCAGGGGCCGACATGAGAGCCAGAGTGGTGATGGAGCTCGTGTCGGAGTCGAACAAGCGACGCACGCGGGATTTGACCATGCTGCGCAGGAACGATCCCAAGAGTAAGAACCAGAAGTACTTCATCTACTTCCACGAACCCGGTGACGTACGCCGCACGACCCTTCTGGTGTGGAAGTACTACGAACGGGACGACGACCGGTGGATCTTCATCCCGGCCGTCAACGCGGTGCGGCGGATTGCCGCCAAAGACAGTCGATCGAGCTTCGTCGGCTCAGACTTCAGCTACGAGGATGTGTCGGGCCGCGACGTCTCCGCGGATACGCACACTCTCCTGCGTGAGGACAGGGTGGGGGACGCCGACTGTTTTGTGGTCCAGAGCATCCCCAAGGCCGCCGTCGACTACACGAAGAAGCTGTCGTGGATTGACAAGAAGAGCTTTCTGCCCCGGAAAGAAGAGTATTACGACGCGCAGAATCAGCTCGCTCGGGTCTTCACCGCGGACCGCATCGAGGTGTTCACCAGCGGAACGGGCGACGCCAAGAAGGAGTATCCCACGGTGGTGAAGCGGACGATGGCCAATGTCAAGAGCGGTCATCGGACGGAGGTGACGTTCAGTAGCATGCAGCACGATGTCGGCCTCGACGACGGCGTCTTCACCGAACGGTCTCTGGAAAGTCCGCCGCAAAAGTGGATCCAGTGAATGACCTATGGGAACGCGATCGCCTCGATCGGCAACGCTGGCCGTTGTGGCAGTCTGCCTGATGGCTTCCCCCTTACTGGCGCAGTCAGATCCGACTGCTGCCCCCAGACAGGAGGCGAGTTCGGGACAGGACAAGAACACACTGGAGATCCACGGGTTCCTACTCGGCGCCGGCTCCGTGCGTACGACCGGTGAACGCCCACCGGGAGGCGAAGGTGGCGACGTTGTGCTGGGCGAAACTCGATTGCGACTCGACGTTGGCGCGAACATGGCGTCAGGGAGCGTCACGATTCTGGTAAAGGGTGACCTGTTGTACGACGCGGTGACGCGGGCCTTCGCGCACGATCTCCGAGAAGGATACGCAGGAGTCGGCAGGGGCTCTCTCGATCTGCGGGTCGGGCGCCAGATCGTGACCTGGGGATTGGGGGACCTGTTTTTCATCAATGATGTCTTCCCAAAGGATTGGGACTCGTTCTTCTCTGGAAGGCCGATGGAGTACCTGAAGCTCGGCGTGGATGGCATTCGGGCGAAGTGGTCGTCGAACGTCCTGAATGCGGATGTCCTCGCGGTTCCAGTCTTCACGGCGGATAAGCTGCCTTCGTCGAAGCGGTTTTCTCTGGGGGTTCCGTTCCCTGGCGTCGTGAACCAACAGGAAAGTAAACCCACCGCGAACGTCTCCAACACCGAACTCGCGCTACGCCTCCACCGGCACGTGTCCGGCTTCGACATGTCCGTGTACGCGTACAGAGGGTTCTGGCGGACTCCGAGCGTGCGGATCGACCCAACGGTGTCCCCAACGTCGATGACGCGGTTCTATCCCGGTCTGGCCGTCTACGGTGCAAGCCTTCAAAAGGGTCTCGGCGACGGCGTGTTCAGTGCGGAGACGGGTTACTACGATTCGAGAGGTCACGGAGCACGCCATGACCCAGCGGCCCCGAATTCCGAATGGCGCGTCCTCGCGGTATATCAGTACCAACCGTGGAGGGACGCGACCGTTGGCGTTCAGGCGTACGCCGAGGTCCGGAAAGATAATTCGGCTGATCGCCCATCTGTGGCCACTGGACCGCCCCCAGATCGTGTGCGCGGCGTGTTTTCCGTCCGCGTCACCCAACAGCTTCGCTATCAGATCTGGCGGCCGTCCATCTTCATCGCGTACAGTCCGACGGACACCGACGTGTTCGTGCGACCGGAGCTTGGCTACAAGCCGACGGAGAATCTTTCCTTGACGTTTGGTGCCACCCGGTTTGCGGGCGCGACCGCGACGACGTTCTTCGGGCAGTTCAAGAAGGACAATAACCTGTTTCTCAATGTCCGCGTCGATTTCTGACGCTGCGCCATCGTCGATCGAGCCGATCTGACGACGTTGCGCGCAGAAGTGCAGGCGATGTACGCGCGCGTGGCGACCGCGCCCGGTGCTGACTTTCATTTTCATCGCAGCCCGGCGTATGCGGCCTCGATGCTCGGCGACGACGCGGCGGAGCTCTCGACATTGCCGCTGGCTGTCTCGGACGAACGGCACTGAGCGGCGGCGCACTCGTCGCACGTGCGCCGGCGGCTCGACTGCCTGATTCTGGCTTGCAGTTAGTGCCGCTGCTAGGGGCGGCTGGACCGGCGGCGGAACAAGCTGTAGACGTCCTACGTCTAAGGCCACAGACTGTCTACGGCTGTGTCCAAGAACCCCGACGAGCGGCGCCTGGAGCTCCTCCAGGGCACACTCGACATGCTCATCCTTCGGACCCTCCAGTGGGGGCCCCAGCACGGCCACGGCATCGGTCAGGCCATTCGCGCGCAGTCCGACGACCTGCTCAAGGTCGAAACCGGCTCCCTCTATCCCGCGCTGCACCGCCTCGAGAAGCGCGGGTGGCTGAAGGCCGAGTGGGGCGTGAGTCAGGCCAACCAGCGGGCGAAGTACTACCGGCTGACGGCGGCGGGGAAGGCCCAGCTGTCGCGTGAGCGGGATCGGTGGTCGCAGCTCGTGGATGCGATCGGACGCGTCATGAACCCGGCACCGGCGAGCAAAGAGTAGCGCATGCGGCCGGACCAGGATGATTTCGCCGACGAGATTCGCGGCCACATGGCTCTCAGTGTGAAGGAACGGATCGAGCGTGGCGAGGATCCGGACGCCGCCCCCTGGCCGCCCTTCGGGAATTCGGCAACGTCACGCTCACGCGGGATTCGATGCGAGCCGTCTGGCGTCCTCGCTGGCTCGACATGGCCGAGGCGCTCTGGCTGGACGTCCGGGTCGCCCTGCGCTCCCTCAGACGAGCCAAGGGCCTGGCGGTCACCGTGGCGGTGACAGCTCGCCCTGGGCATTGGCGCGAACGCCGCGATTCTCAGCATCGTCCGACAGGTGCTCCTCCGCCCACTCGTCAATCGCGACGAAGATCGCCTGATCGACATCCGCCAGAGCGCGCCCGGCCTCGGCGCCGAGGACACGACGTTCTCGGTGCCGGAAATCAACGACCTCCGATCGGGCGTGACGACGATCACCGCTTTCGGCGACTTCTCAACCGTCGACGTCACGATGGCCGACACAGAGATCATCGCGAATCAGAGTAGGGCCAGACTTCGCTCGGCTTCGGCGAGCTTCGTCTAGAGGCAAGCGAGTCTCTGTCACGCGAAGTGTGTCTGGCCGAAGCTCGCGAAACGAGCGAAGGCGGACGACGTTAATCCATGGTGAACTGACATGTCCCTAGCTCAGACTAACGAACTGACTCCTCAGAAACCGCTCCGGTTGTGGCCCGGCGTCGTCGCCGTGTTCCTGCAATGGTTGCTTTGGGCCGTCGTCCCCATCGTTGCTCCCGACGCCGCCATGTTCGCGGTCGCCTGCTATCGGTTGACCACCGGCGAGCCGGTCGGCAAGAGTCCGCGCAGGCGTAACTTGCGGTTCTCGTCTCGAGCAGCACACGCGGCGCTTTGTGCCCCGCGCAAGCCGCATTTCAGCCAGCGTCGGCAGTGGAGCCAGGGCGCGAGCGACCCCTAGGGTTTTCGCGCTGGGTCGCCCCGGCCCTGTTCAGGGGTCGCTCACGCCCCGCTGCCAGTGCAGGCGTCGAACAGTGCAAGTGTCGCTGTTCGGGCCTGACTTCTGTGGGCGGATCGGAAAGGAAATCGCTGGCGCGCAGACAAGCGTTTCTCGATCGTGATGTCGTCCAGAATCACGTCCCGAAGGCGGGTGAGCCCGGTCCGTCAGTGCGCGGGCCGTCGCGTTCGATTGTGCGGCTGGCGTCCGTGCGGTCAAGGCGCTGCGCGCACGTTCCAGATTCGTATTCCTGAATCGTCACGCTGCCAAGGCCATTCGCCTGACAGTTGCCGATGCATTCGGAGCCGCACTCAGTGCTGCTCAACGACAGCAGAACGAGCGTGCGAACAGGCATCGATGTTCAACACGGGGGGGCGTATCATGCCGAACGACGACGATCACGACTGGCGCGGCGGCGAGGAGAAGGGCAACGTGTTCGCACAGAGGCGACCGACCAGATCGATGCGCGCGTGGACGATCAGTTGCGTGCCTTCGTGCGCGAGCTCGCGCGTCAGGCCGCGCGTGAAGTGTTCGAGGCGCAACTGAAGCTTGGGTCGGGTTCGATTCACTGAGGTTGAGGCACATGAAGGTCGCCATCTACGCGCGGTACTCGTCGGACAATCAGCGCGACGCATCCTTCGCCCATCAAATGCGCGTGTGCCGAACCTTCGCCGAGCGGAGGGGATGGACGATCGCGCAGGAGCACTCGGACCACGCGGTGTCCGGCGCCACGCTCCTTCGGTCAGGATTCCAGGCGCTGATGCGTGATGCTCTCAATGGTGACTTCGATGTCGTCCTTGCCAAATCGCTCGACCGCTTCAGCCGCGACCAGGAAGACACGGCCGGCCTTTTCAAACGCCTCACGTTTGCCGGCGTGAACATCGTCACGCTGGCCGAAGGAGACATCACCTTCCGGCACATCGGATTCAAGGGCACGATGAACGCCCTGTTCCCGAAGGATCTGGCTGCGAAAACCCACCGCGGACTGTGCGGGCGCGTCGAGGATGGCAAGTCTGCCGGCGGGCTCTGTTAGGGTATCGCGTGGTCAAGACGCTGAGGGAAGCGTCACGACCGGCGAGCGTGAAATCGAGCCGCGCGAAGCCTCCGTTGTCGAGTGGATCTTCCGCGACTTCATCCTGGTGTCTCGCCGAAGGCGATCGCGAGGAAGTTGAACCAGGAGGGGAGAGCCGGCCCGTTTGGCGGCGCCTGGAGTCCAAGCACGCCTCACCGTATAGCATTTCTATGGCAGCGCTGCGATAAAAACCAGGTAACGAGGGAGCGCACGCAGCGGGTCAAGGCCGCGACGCGCCGAGCAGAGCGCGCCGCACGGAGTTCCGATACCGGGTGAAAACACTCAGCCCTCTCGCCATCGTCTTCAACGCTTCAGATTCGAGAACTTCGAATCAATCCATGCCTCGACGAACTCGTAGAACTCTTTCGCCTTTTCCCGAATCTCTGTCGCTTCAGTTTCTGTCGCAACGTGCGAGCGCGTATAGCCGATCACGTTGCGCTTGCGGCGACAGGTCTCGAAGTAGTCGGCGTACTTGTCGGCGCCGGTACCGAGCGCTAGCGTGACGCTTTCAAACGACATCTTGTGATGGCCAGTCTTGGCCGTCACACGGTAGCCGGCACAGGCAATGGCCATGTGCGCGGCCAGGAGCGCCGCGTTGTAGGCCGTTGCGAACCGGCGATCCGCCGAAAGGCCCGCGACCGCCGCGTCCGCCAAATCGCGGGCCACGAGCGCGCGGATATCATCGAGTTCTTTTTTTGACGTTCGATGGCGTTGGACGTCGTGGCTTCCCAATAACTTCGTCCAGGTCACGCTGGCTTCCTTTCACGAATTCTTTCGGACCCTGCAGGACCTCGGAGAGGAAATGGTCCTTCGCCGTCACCTTCTTTCGGAACTCTCGCGCCGAATAGCTGGTGACGTTCACCTCCCGCCCGAGGCGAGTCTCGGCCTTCCGAAGCGCCGGGGCGAGGTCAGCCAGGCCGACGCTGCCGATGACGAGCAAGTCCACGTCGCTGAGCGCATGTTCCTGATTTCGTGCCACCGAACCGTAAACGAAGGCGCACTCGATACGCGCCTTGAATGGCTCGAACGCCTGTTGGAGCGTTGGCAACAACCCGGCTGTTTTTTCGAGGAGGCCGCGTAATTCGGGGAACAAAGGAGATCGTGCTTCGGCCTTGAAGTAGGCCCTGGTTCCTTCGCGGCGCTGTTGCAGAATGCCGGCCTCGACCAGCGCTTTGAGTTCTCGCTGCAGGCTCGAAGGCGTCGTTCGGAGGAATTGTGCCAGCTCGGACAGATACCACCATTTGTCCGGCTGCGTCAGCGTTGCGGCGAGCAGCTCACCGCGAACCGTCGGAAACAGGGCGCCCAGACCGGCCGTCTTACGCATAATGCGTAAATTATTACGCACAACGCGTAAAATGCACAAGCTGCACGTGCCGGTCCAGAGACGGCCTGAAACTAGGCGAGTGGCTTGAGTCGTTCAAGCGTCTCGGGGTCCCTTTCGAGATCCTCGACGTCGTACGCGTGCTCGTCAATGCTGCGCCAGCGCCGCGATGATCCGGTCGTGCAGGATTGAGCTCTGCTGCCGTCGCGGCGAGATGCTGCTCATCCAAAACAAGCGCGTGAACTGGGACACGTGCCAGGTCGGCATTCCTGGCGCAACGGCGAAGGACAAGGGGAACCGTCGGATTCCGTTCAATCCGAATGGACGGCTGGCCGCGATTCTCAAGCGACGAGCAGAGCTTGGTCCCGACGCGTACGTGTTCGGCAGCGCGAACGGTACGGACCAGCCGAACATCCAGACGGCCTGGGAGACGCTGCGGCTCCTCGCGTACGGGCATCGAACCGCGGTCAGGAAGGAAGGGCGCGGAAGGGAACCAAGAGCAGCTGCGCCGGATCGAGCTGCGGTGGTACGACCTGCGTCACGAAGGCGCGTGTTCGGCTAGTGGCGGACGGTTGCCTGGGCGGACGACGCAAGCTGTTGGAGTCCCCTTGCGCGACGAGCTCTAGATGGATACGTGAAGCAGCACGGGGTCCCGCTTGAATATTCGATTGCCGATTTCGAGCGGGAGCGCGTGCCCAGTACTCGACTGTGGCAGAAGCAACAAGCTATTCCTGAGTGAGCCAGCTGAGCGCCGCAGCCGGATCGATCACCGGCAACGGCGCGTTGGGGTACCCCTCGGGATCGCGCGTCACGAGCGCATCACAGCCGCTGGTTTCGGCCGCCGCCGCGCACACCGCGTCTTCGAAGTCTGACCATGCCAATGCGAGCGCCCTGCGCACAACGTCGTCATTGACGGGAGCGACGTGGAAGACGCGAATCAAACGTTCCACCCCGTCGCGGGCGAATGCGGCGCCTCGAGCTTTCTCGAGCAGGTAGAAGATCGTCGTCACGCCGTGGGCCGGAACCATGCCATGACCCTGTCCTCGTTCGATCGCGGCCCACAGCGCAGCCGCGACGTCGGCACCGGGTGGGCGATCGAGGATCACGTCTAGGAAGACGTTGAGATCGAGCAGGAGACGCTTCACCGATACTTCCGGCTGAGATGCCGGCGGTGGGCGTCGGTGGGAACCCCACGAGCCGCGCCACGGAGCATGCGAAGTACGGGTGTCTGCTCGTCGGCCTTGAAAGGCTTGGACAGAAGGCTGAGATAGTGTTCAACAAGGCGCGAGACCGAGGTGCCGCGGGCGGCGGCGTAGCGTTTGGCCCCGCGAACCACCGTTTCGTCCACACTCAACGTCAGCTTCGGCATATACGTATGATAGCATCACTCTGATACGTATCGGCTGTTCCGCGAAGGCCTGTCCTCCAGAGCGTCGCTCCGGCCGACGATTTTGCGGGAGGGCTTGGGCGCGTCAAGGGTCCGCTTCGCCGCTCCCCGTCAAGATTCGGTCGCGCCCTTGACCCGCCCGGCGCGCTCCCGCATCCATTGGCAGTTGCCGGAGCATCGGTAGGAAGCGGAGCAACAGGATCTGAACGTGCGACCTGCCGGCTCCTGGCCGACGGCGTCGACATCAGCATCATCCAACTGATGCTCGTGCACGCGAGCATCCAGCAGACGCAGCGCTAC
>JACPPN010000307.1 GCA_016190995.1 Acidobacteriota bacterium
TCGCTGCTCTGCCTGGCTAGGAAGCCGGCGTGAGATCGAAGCCGTAGATCCGCAGCCCCAGATGACGGCGATCGCTGCTCGCGGATCGGTCTGATGGGACGAACACGCGATCGGTCTGAACGGTGAGGATGCCGCCGGCGCGGTCGAGCGCCTCCGCGGGTACGCGGATTCTCCAGGAGAAGTCGGCGTCCGGCGCGGCGCGCGCGAGAACCTGCTGACCCGCCCGGACGACAACCCGCGGCGGCGCGTCGAAATAGCGGAGCGGCGATTCAGCGGTCATCCGAAGGATGAGATCATGACCGCCATGGTGCACGATCGCGTCCGCGCGCTCGCTGGTCCAGCGCCACAACCGGCCGGCGGTTGGATTGTATTCCTGCTCGTGCCAGCCCGGGCCGAACGCGAACACCACCGAACGCGGAGCCTGAAGATCGAACTGCTCGATGGCAACATCCACGGGATCGGTCCCGACCATCGGCGCGCTCGTAATTTCGAGTCGCGCAAGCCGCGCGGGGCTTTCGAGGGCGCCGGCAGGCCATTCAAACGTCTTGACGAAGAATCCCGGCGCCGCCTCCCACGCCTCGAGCGGGCGACCGTCCACCGCGACGGTGACGCGCGCGCTGCCGCTTCCGGGCGGAGCGAGGTTGCGGCCACCGATCATGAGAAACGCCGGGTCGGCCCGCGATCGGACGTACGCGATTGCGACGTTCTCCGCCCCTCGTCGTGTGCCGGCGATTTCAGGAGTCAGCGACCAGCCGGTCGCGGCAAGCCAGCCTGGATCGTGAATCTCGTACCACGCGATCTCGTCGGGGCGCGCGCCGCCGACGAACGTCTCCGCATCCACTGGCCATCCGTAGACGCGCACCAGACGCCGGCCGGCGTGGTCGATCATTGCGGCATCGGTGCGATCCGCTTCCGTGAGATACCAAACCGGCTGCGGCGCATTTCCGCGCAGGTAGCGAACCACTTCGAGCCATTCGCGTTTGGGCACGGACGGCAGAACGGGAAGGGGCAACGTCCGATCGCGCGAGCTCAGAGCGACGGCGTGATGCATCGCGAGAACGGGCCGCGGCGCCGTCCGACCCGCGCGCGCCGCAATGTCGGCCAGCGCGCTCGACAGCGGGCTACCGCCGCGTGCGTACAGCGCGACTGCGGGCACGGCGGTCACGAGAAACACCGTGGCCAGCGCCGCGGTGCCCATCGCGAGAGCCCGTCGGCCGAGCGCATCGAGCGCGCGGGCCGCGAGATACGCCGTGGCCGGCACCAGCGGCAGCGCATATCGCGTCGTGGCGGTCTCGTGAAAGAAGAGGTGAAACGCGGCGTACGGAAGGCTCGCGGTCATGATCGTCATGAGCGCCGTCGGCGCCTTCACCAGCATCACGAACAACCCGACGGCGCCGAGCACGATGACGAGGGAAGCGAGCGGGATCGAGGGCCAGGGCCGAATGAACGTATCGATCAGCGAAAAGGCCGCGTGGCGGGGCGTCGGATCGGTCGCCAGCAGGTAGACGCCGGCGAGATCCTCGCCTGCCTGGCTGGCGACGATCGACAGATACCGGCCGGGGCCACCGCTTGTCATCACGAGCGGGACAGCCCACGCGAGGACCCCGATCGTAAAGGTCATGACGGCCCCGAGCAGCGCGCCTGCGGCTCCGCGGCCGGCGCGATGGAGGAGGACGAGCGCAAGGGTCGGGACCGTCATCCACCCGGTCTGCGATCGCAGGCCCAGCGAGAGACCCGCGACGAGCGCCCCGAGGACGATGAGGCGTCCCGATTGCGCGGTTGCCTCGCGGCGCCGCTCTCTGGCGCTCGACTCGGATTCGCCAGGATCGGTGGCCGAGATGTCGCGTTGCCGTCGCATCGCGACCGCGAGGAGCGCGAGTGAGACACACGCGGCGGCAAGTCCGGGGACGTCGCTCAGGGCGCGGATCGAGGTGAACCAATAGAGCGGCGATGTCGCGGTCAGCACGACCGCCGCCCACGCGCGGCGCTCGCTCGATTCGAGCGCGCGAAAGAAGACGAAGAGCGGCACGACGCCGAGCGCGCCGAACAGGACGCCGCAGACGGCCAGCACCCTCGCCGCCATGTCCGAAGTCACGCCACCCGCGCCGCCGTTGATCCTCACCGCAATCGCGGCCCCCGCCTTGCCGAGCGCGACGAGCACTGGATAGCCGGGCGGGTGCGGCTGATGGCGCGCCACGTCGAACTCGCGAACTCCCAGGACGAAGTTCACCGAATCGAGATCGCCGGTCACCGGGGTGACGAATGGCAGATGCGCACCAACGAACAGGAGCGTCGCCGCCACGAGCGCGCCTCGCCGATAGACTGCAGACCTGCGCCCGCCGCCAAGGCCCTCGCGATCAGAAGGCGTCTGGTGATTCGGCGGCTGCGCTGTCGCTGGAGAGGCTGAAGCCCGGGTCGAGGAGCGGGAAAGAATCACACGGGCCGGAGGTGCAGGACCTCGTTGAGACTGCCGGTACGGTAACCCTGCAGATCGAGCGCGACGTACTCGTACCCGATCTCGCGGAACGCGCGGCCGATGTGCGAGGCGACGTCGGGATCGAGCGCGCGCCGCATCTCGGCGCGATCGAGCTCGATGCGCGCGACCGCGCCGTGGTGGCGCACGCGGCACAGCCGGAACCCGAGATCGTGCAGCACCGTCTCGGCACCCTCGATCATCCGGAGCTTCTCGGGCGTCACTTCGTCATGGTACGGGATGCGCGATGAGAGACAGGCCGACGCGGGCTCGTCCCACGTGGGCAGCCCCGCGCGGCGCGACAGATCCCGAATCTCCGCCTTCGTCAGCCCCACTTCATCGAGCGGGCTCCGGACGCCGAGCTCGCGCGCCGCCTGGCGTCCCGGGCGATAGTCGCCGCGATCGTCGGCATTGCTGCCGTCGAGGACCGCACCAAAGCCGCGCGCGCGCGCGATCCGCGTCAGGGCCGTGTAGAGCTCCTGCTTGCAGTAGTAACAGCGGTTCTCGGGATTGGCACGGTACTCGGGGCGTTCGATTTCGCTGGTCTGAATGATCTCATGGCGGAGGGAGAACTCGCGGGCGACGCGCAACGCCAGCTCGCGGTGATGCGAGGGATAGCTCGGGCTCTCGGCCGTGACCGCCAGCGCCCGATCGCCAAGCTCGGAGGTCGCGATCGTCGACAGGTAGGCGCTGTCTGCCCCGCCGCTGAACGCGACGATGACAGATCCGGCTTGGGCAAGCAGACCGCGCAAGGCACGCTCCTTGGCGTCCAGCCGGTCGTGCCCGGCCGCCTTGGCCGGGGCGGGCAGGGTGCGGCTCTCCATCACTCGTCCCAATCCTCCGTCTCGTCATCATCGCCGTCGCCCTCGTCGAGCTCGTCTTCTTCCTCCTCCTCCTCCTCCTCCTCCTCCTCGTCGTCGTCTTCCTCCGGGGCGAGATCGAGCTCCACCGGCGCCAAGCTCGTCACTTCCAGATTCGAGCCGCACTCAGGGCAGCTCAGGAGATCGCCCTTGTCGACATCGAACTCGTCGATTTCGATATCGAAGTCGCATTCCGGGCACGTGGCCATAAGCGCTCCTTGCCGGACACGCGCAGCGCGCGGCGTCCGGCAAAAAAATATATCGCGATCCAGACGCGAAGAGCGTGCGACTGGCGAATCGCGATTCAACGCCGGATTATACCGACGGCCGGAGCCTTCCGCAACGCACGGCGAACGGTTACTGGAAGATGTCTACCGCCCCGCCCGTGCAATTCCGATACAATCAGGGAGGTCCGGAACGAAGGTGACATCCAAGACCGTCGTGGTGGCGGACGACGTCGCGTACGTGCGCGATCGATTCGCTTCCGCGCTCGAAAACGCCGGCCACCGAGCGATCCCGGTCAGGAGCGCCGCGGAGCTTTTCGCACGCGTCCGCGCCGATGCCGGGCGGATCGATCTGTTGTTGATCGATCTGCACCTGCCCTACGCCACCGGCGTCGAGATCGTCCGGACGATTCGCAAGTTCGACGAAGGCCGGCTGCCCATCCTTGTCTTCAGCGGCACCATCACGAGCGCGCAGGAAGTGCGCGAGCTTTCGGAACTCGGGGTTGCCGGCTACGTCAACGAGTACAGCGCGGACGAGCACATTCTTCCGGCGCTCGCACCGCATCTCTTTCCCGACAACTTCAACCGCCGCTCCAGTCCGCGTGTCGTGCTTGGCATCCCGGTGGCCTACCGGCACGCCAACACGATCGCGGCGGCCCTGACTCTGAATCTCGGCAAGGGGGGCGTGGCGATCCGGACGATGACGCCCCTCGAATCGGCCGCGAAAGCGCGCGCGCGGTTTCGGCTGCCCGGGACCAAACGCGAGATCGAGGCGGACTCGCGCATCGCCTGGAGCGACCGGCGCGTCGGCATGGGCCTCCAATTCGAGCATGTTGACGCCGCCGACCAGACCGCCATCGACGAATTCATCGATCAGCATTTCTTCACGCCTCGAAGAAGCTAGACATCTTTTGAACGACTACCGCCTGAAAGGCGGTAGACTCCGGCGCACGACTGAAAGTCGTCCCGCGCCCCTCGCGGTAGTCGTTCATAGGGCGCACATTCGTGCGCCACCTAGTCCGACGTGCGGGGCTGACCGAAGCAGGCGATCGTATCGGGCCTGCTGAAAGCCGACCGCCTAGTAACGAAGCGTCGTCCCTCCGCCTCCGGGGCCTTCACTCGGCGGTTTGAGGCGAAGCTTCGTTACCAGCTCCGTTGCGCCCTTTGCGCACTTCGCGGTCCATCAGACGCAACCCCCGCCCGGAGCTCAGTCCGAACCCCGACCCCGAATCCCGACCCCGAATCCCA
>JACPPN010000309.1 GCA_016190995.1 Acidobacteriota bacterium
CCGGTGGTCGAAATCCAGTTCTTCGACTACATCTGGCCCGCCATGATGCAGCTGCGTAACGAGCTCGCGATGCTGCGATACCGTTCCGCGAACAACTTTTCATGTCCGGTCGTCGTGCGTGTCCCGATCGGGGGGTATCTCCGGGGCGGCGCGCCGTACCACAGCCAGTCCGGCGAGAGCATCTTCGCGCACTGTCCGGGCCTCCGGATCGTGTTTCCGTCGAATGCGTCGGACGCGGCCGGCCTGCTGCGCACGGCAATCCGGTGCGACGATCCGGTGCTCTTCCTCGAGCACAAGCACCTGTACCGGCAGACGTACAACAAGACCCCATATCCGGGGCAGGACTACACGCTGCCCTTTGGCAAGGCGGCGCTTCGTCGCGAGGGCAGCGACCTCGTCATCATCACGTGGGGGGCGCTGGTCCAGCGGTCGCTGCTGGCGGCCCAGCAGGCGGAGAGGGACGGCATCGGCGCGATGGTGCTCGATCTGCGCAGCATCATGCCGTTCGACTGGAACGCGATCGTGGACGCCGTGTCGCGAACGAACCGCGTGATCGTTGCGCACGAGGATCAGCTGACCTGCGGCTTCGGGGCCGAGCTGGCGGCGCGAATCGCCGACGAGCTGTTCGAGTATCTCGACGCGCCGGTCAAGCGCGTGGCCGCGCTCGACACGCCGGTCGCGTACAGCCGTGATTTGGAGGAAGAAATCCTGCCGCAAGCCTCAGACGTCCTGCAAGCCATTCAGGACACCGCGCGCTACTGAAGCCGCGTCGCCCGATTCGGCAAGGCGGCGGCGCGCCATGCTCAGATCCCGTCATCGAGCCCAGCGCGTTCGACATGGAGCCTTGGCTGCTTACCGAGGGCGGCCTGCGGGCGCGGCCCGCCGATTCAGCAATTCCTGAATCTCGGTGACGAGCACGTCGGGAGGGAATGGCTTCAAGAGGCAGGCGTCGACGCCCGCGCGGTACGCGCCATCAAGGTAGCTCCGCACGACGTGGCCCGTCAGGGCAACAATGGGAATGCCGCGCGTGAGCGGATCGTCGCGCAGACGGCGCGTGACTTCCCAGCCGTCGAGACGCGGCAGCGCGAGATCCATCAGGATGATGTCCGGGAGAAACGTTGCCGCCTTCTCCAGCGCCTCCAGCCCGTCCGCCGCCTCCAGCACGCGATATCCGGACAATTCCAGGTACTGCTTGTACAACTCGCGGGTATCGTCATAGTCCTCGACGACCAGCACGAGCGGCGTGTGCCTCCACGCCGCTGCCGGGCGCGTCCGTGACACGCGGCCGCGCGCACGCCGAAGGGGGTTGCGGACAGGCGCTTCCATGATCGAGCCGCCACACGCGGAATGCTTCCCCGACGTCCTCCTTCTCTCTTCGTCGGTCGGAGGCGCCCGGTTCATTACGCATCACACCGACGAGTCAGACACGACACCCCACGGTGGTCCAAATGGGGGATGGCAAGCGTTCTGCCAGCTACCCTGACTCCCGAAGCTCAGCCGTAAGCGACCTTGGATCAGGCAGTTTCCTGTCGCAGCTCTCGTTTCAGGATCTTTCCTGTGGGGCTGATCGGCAGCGTCTCGCGGAATTCGATCATGCGAGGGGTCTTGTAGGACGCAAACTGCGTCCCACACCAGTTGAGCAGTTCCTCCTCAGACACCTCTACACCGGGTCGCTTGACGACGAAGGCCTTCACCTCCTCGCCGTACTTCGGATCGGGCACACCGACGACCGCCACCAGCGACACCGCTGGATGGGTCATGATGACTTCCTCGAGCTCGCGCGGATACACGTTGAAGCCGCCGTGCAAAATCATGTCCTTCTTGCGATCGACGATGGCGAGATACCCGTCTTCGTCGAACACGCCGATATCGCCGGTGTGAAACCACCCATTGCGCATCGCTTCGGCCGTGGCGTCGGGTCGCTTGTAGTACCCCTTCATGATGTTGTGACCGCGGATGACCACCTCACCGCGCTCGCCGGGCTTCACGGGCAGATCGCTGTCGTCCACGCATCTGATCTCGACGCCGAACAGCGGCTGCCCCACGGTGCCGGGACGCGATGGCCGGTCCAAGTGATTGAAGGCGGCTACGGGAGACGTCTCTGACAAGCCGTACCCCTCGAGCACGCGGACGCCGAAGGTCTTCTCGAACTCGGTCATGACGGCCACCGGCATCGGCGCGCCTCCCGAACAGGCGACGCGCAGATGCTTGGCGATGCCGCTCGTATCGACGTGGTTCTCACGCGCGTATTGGAGCAGGCTCCAGTACATCGTGGGCACGCCCACCCAATGCGCGATCCGCTCCCGGTGCATGGTTTCGATCGTCGCGGCGGGATCGAACCTGGGAAGGAGCACGATGGGATCGCCGCCAAACAGTGTCGCATTCATCTGCGCGCTCTGGCCCGTCGAATGAAACAGCGGCAGCGTCACGAGCGAGGCATTTCGTCCTTCCGTCGAATTGTCGAGCACCGCGGTGACCAGCAGGCGCGCAACCATGGCGTTGAATACCATGTTCATGTGCGACAGCTCGGCACCCTTCGGCTGTCCGGTCGTCCCCGACGTGTACAGCATGACGGCTGTATCGTCCGGCAGCGTGCGATGTGTCTCGAAGGTGTCGGGCTGCCCCTCGATCAAGGCATCCAGGCCGATCGACCCTTCCACGTCACGCCGGACTTCAGCCGACGCCGGCATGGTGACGAAGTGCGCGCAGGACGGCACCACCTCGACGGCCGCCTTCGCCATGTCGATGAGCGGCAAGCTGGGGCCGGGATCGAAGCACAGGAACGCTCGGGCGTCGCAGTCACGCAGGTGATAGGCGATTTCCCGTGGCTTGAACAGGACGTTCAGCGGCACGACGACGGCGCCGAGCTTCAGGATGGCGAAGTAGGACGTGACAAAGGCGGGCACGTTCGGGGCCGTCAGGGCGACGTGATCGCCGGCGGTCACGCCCCGTGCCAGCAGGCCGTTCGCCAACCGGTTCGCGGCGCGATCGAGGTCGCGGAATGTCAGCCGGACGCCGCCGCAAATGACCGCGTCGCGCTCGGGCCGCTTGGCGGCGTGCTGCTCGATAATCGACGCGAGATTCAGGGTGGTGGCGCTCTGGACAGTCACGGGGCGGCCCTCACGTGATCAGAACTGAGCTTCGCCCTGCAGCCTCGAGGCTGCGGTTATCGACGGCTGCGCTCAACAGAGCAGTTGCGCGCGCATGACGGTCACGGCCTGCCCCGCGAGCTTCACCCGATCGCCGTCCAGCCGCACCCGCAGCACGCCTCCGCGCGGCGAAGCCTGGAAGGCGCGGAACTCTGTCCTACCCAGTCGTGTGCTCCAAAACGGCGCGAGGCAGCAATGCGCCGACCCGGTCACGGGATCCTCGTCGATGCCGCTCCCGGGTGCGAAGAATCGGGACACGAAATCGAACTCACCGTTCTCGGATCGGCTGGTCACGATGATGCCGCGGGCGCCGACCTTCTTGAGGCGGACGAAATCCGGCTCGAGGGCGCGAACGATGTGTTCCGAGGTGACCTCCACGATGAAATCGAAGGCGTTGCGACCGACGTACAGCGCGTTGACGTTGAGCGCATCGAGGAGGCCTGGCGGCGGATCGGCGGGCTGTTCGGCCTTCACGGGAAAATCGAGCTCGATCCAGTCGTCCACGCGATCCGCGGTAAGGAGCCCGCTGCGTGTATGGAACCGCGCCTGCCGGGACGCTTCGAGGTGTCCCTCGCTCCAGAGCACGTGCGCGCTGGCGAGCGTTGCGTGACCGCAGAGGTCGACCTCGACGGCCGGCGTGAACCAGCGGAGGGCGTAGCCGTCGGAGCGGCGCGTGAGAAACGCCGTTTCGGACAGATTCATTTCGCGCGCAACATCTTGCATCCACGCTTCGTCGTGCGGCTCGGGGAGCACGCAAACGGCGGCGGGGTTTCCCGCAAACGGCTTGCTGGTGAAGGCATCGACCTGGATGAGCGGAAGCGGCATGGCGTAATCTCTGCGAATGAGCGGTTTCGTGCATCATACCCGAGACCGCAGCTTCACTCCGGCCGGCCGCGGTTCCGGCGCGCGCGGCACGCCTCGTTCCACCTTTCGCTCGGTCGCCGGCGCCTCCGCCTGTAAGATGAGGGGCTGGCCGGGCAACCGGGACTGACCACCTCATGAGCGATCCCCCCCCTGCGTCGAGCGGCAGCGGCTGGCGCCTCGCCCGCGCGTCGGTCAGCCTGCCGGAAGTGCACGGCACCATTCCCATCCCTACCACGGCGAGCTTCTGGCGGAAGCTTCTGGCATTCGCAGGCCCGGGATATCTCGTGGCGGTCGGCTACATGGACCCTGGCAACTGGGCGACCGACCTGGCGGGCGGCGCGCGGTACGGCTACACGCTCCTGACGGTCGTTATGCTCTCCAACTTCATGGCGATCCTGCTGCAGGCGCTCGCGGCCCGGCTCGGGATTGCCAGCGGGCGCGATCTGGCGCAGGCCTGCCGCGACTCGTACTCGCGCCCGACAACCATCGCGTTGTGGATCCTCTGCGAGATCGCCATCGCGGCGTGCGACCTGGCCGAAGTGATCGGCGCGGCGATTGCACTGAACCTCCTGTTCGGGTTGCCACTCCTCTGGGGTGTCTGTCTGACCGCGCTGGACGTCCTGCTCGTGCTCTACATGCAACACCGCGGCTTCCGCTACGTCGAAGCGCTCGTCGTGCTGTTGATCGTCGGCATCGCGGGCTGCTTTGCCCTCGAGCTGTGGATGGCGAAGCCCCGCGTCGGCGCCGTTCTGGGGGGCTTCCTGCCGTCGCCGGACGTGGCGACGGACCCGAACATGCTCTACATCGCGATCGGCATTCTCGGCGCGACGGTGATGCCGCACAACCTGTATCTGCATTCCTCCGTTGTCCAGACGCGCAAGTACGCGGATACGTTCGAGAGCCGGCGCGAAGCGATCCGGTTCGCGACGATCGATTCCACGGTTGCGCTGATGTCGGCGCTATTCATCAACGCGGCGATTCTGATCATGGCGGCCGCGACGTTTCATGGCAGCGGCCACGAGCGCGTCGCCGACATTTCCGACGCCTATCAGCTGCTGTCGCCGCTCCTGGGGACACGTCTGGCCAGTGTGCTCTTCGCGGTCGCGCTGCTGTTCTCGGGGCAAAACGCCACCCTGACCGGCACGCTGGCAGGCCAGATCGTCATGGAAGGCTTCCTCAGCATCAGGCTGCGCCCCTGGCTGCGCCGGCTCATCACACGGCTGCTGGCCATCGTTCCGGCCATCCTCGTCATCGTGCTGTACGGCGAGCGTGGCACGGGGCCGCTGCTCATCCTCAGCCAGGTCGTCCTGAGCCTGCAGCTGTCATTTGCGGTCTTCCCGCTCGTCATGTTCACCGGCGATCGCCGCAAGATGGGCGCCTTCGTCATGCCGATGTGGATGAAGATGCTCGCGTGGCCTGTGGCGGTCTTCATCGCAGGGCTGAATGCCTGGCTGCTCTATCAGACCGCAGCCGGCATCTGAACACGGAAGAGGCGCGCGATGTACAAGCGGATACTCGTCGCCGTCGAGAATTCGGAACGGGATCGCACCATTCTCACGCACGTCCAGCAGCTCGCGCGACTGACCGGCGCGAGATTGCTTCTCGTGCACGTGGCCGACGGATGGGTCGCGCGCCATTTCGACGATCTGGACTTGCGCGAATCCGAGGAGATGCGCCAGGACCAGGAATATCTTCAACGCCTCAGCGAGGAACTGTCACGGGCGGGCTTTCAGGTGGAAGGACGACTCGCGCTCGGGGACCCGGCCACCGAGATCGTGAAGGTCGCCGACGAGGAGCACGTGGATCTCATCGCCATGACGACGCACGGACATCGGTTCATCGCCGATCTGCTGCTCGGCGCGACCGCCGATCGCGTACGTCACGCCGTCAAGGTCCCGGTCCTGCTCCTCAAGGCGCAGCTCTAGCTGACGAAGCTTCGCCGCGACCGCTTCGTTCTTACGCGTCGGTTTGAGGCGAAGCTTCGTTACCCGCCGAATGGCTTCAGGAAGAAGAGAATGAGCGAGATCAGGAGCACGTAGATGACCAGGGACTCGATCAGGACGAGGCCCAGGATCAGCGCGCCACGGATTTCACCTGCCGCGCTCGGGTTCCGGGCGATGCCCTCGGCCGCCGCGCTCAACCCCCTCGCCTGCGACAGGGCGCCGAATGCGGCGGCGATGGCCAGCGCAAATCCGGCGGTAATGATCGACCACTTCACAAGCTCGGACGAAGCCGGCGCTGCACCCGCCGGCTCCTGCGCGACGAGCGGCGCCATGCCCGCAATCCACAGAAGCGTCAGTGTGACGACGGCACGTTTGCTCACGACCACAGTCTCCTCCAAGAAGTCAAAAGTCAAGGTCAAGGGTCCGGGGATCGAGGATCGGGGGTCGGGAGCGAGAGACCCCCGAAATGCCGAATCCCCAACCCCGAATCCCGATGTCAATGCGCATGAGCGCCGTGCTCCGGGTGCTCGGCAGCCACCGCCCCCTGGAGATAGATCATTGTCAGCATGATGAAGATGAACGCCTGCAGTGTTCCCGTGATGATGGCGAGGAACATCATCGGCAGCGGCGCGAGAAACGGCACGATGCTGAAGAGAATCAGAATGACCAGCTCCTCACCGAAGATGTTGCCGAACAGTCGCATCGAGAGCGACAGCACGCGCGAGAGGTGGCTGATGATCTCGATGGGCAGCATGATTGGCGCCATGAAGAGCGGCGCGCCTGGGGGAGCGGCGAAGTGCTTGAGATAGGAGAGGATTCCCTGCTCCTTGACGCCCTGGACGTGATAGTAGAACCAGACGGTCAGGGCGCATCCCAGCGTCACGTTGATGTTGCTCGTGGGCGCCATCAAGCCGGGCACCAGCCCCATCAGGTTCGCCGTCAGGATGAACAGGCCGATCGTCCCGACAATCGGCAGGTACGCCCGCCCCTTCGGTCCGACATTCGCCTCGAGCATTCCGTTCAACCCGCCCACGATGTCCTCGAGCACGATCTGCAGCTTGCCCGGGTTCTCGACGCTCAGGCGCGAGCGCACGACGAGCGACAGCGTGGCGAGAAACAGCACGATCAGGCCGACCATGACGAGATAGTCGGGTACCACGCGATCGCCCGGCCCGAAGTGAACGCCCAGCGGCTTCAGGGCGGACGCGACGACCGGCCCGAAGATGGCGTTCGCCAGCTGGACGATCCAGAGCTCGTGATGCAGCTTTTCCATCAGGGCACGGCGTAGTTACCGACCGGCGCATCCCGTCCGCCACACGGCGGCGCGACCAAGGATGGCCATCGAGCACAGGAACGCGGTCAGCTCTGCCCCTGGGATTCTCCGGACCCCGCTACGGTTCGAATCGCTTCGATCGCAACGGCAGCCACCATCGACGAAGCTCCTATAAGGAGCCCGAGCGGGTGCACGCGCAAACGCGCAATCATAGCGTACGCGAAGAAAGCGAGCAAAGCGTACCGGCCGGCGAACGTGACCAGCGCCCACGCGGATTTCGGCCGTCTCTGGGCGCGCCGGGCGTACCCCCACGCGTCAGACGAGGGTGGCGCCATCACCTCGACCATCGCGTCGACACCCCGTTTGATGGCGCGATAGCTGATCCACGCCAGGACACCGCCGGCGACAACTCCAATGGCAAGGCCCGGGTCGCCGCGCCTGCCGACGAGAGCCATGACGGCCGCGCCCGCACAGACGATCACGGCGTCCCGTTCGATACGCCGCAGCCAGCCGTCCCGCTCCATGAATCGCACAGACCTCGGAGACTGACGAATTCCTCACGCGCGCTCGGCGCCCTCCGCGGTTGAGGCTTACGATCGCTGAGATGATGACTCGTTGATTTGACTCATCGATCGCGCAGTCGTTCGGCTGAACGTTCAATGAATCAGTCGTCGACCAATCGATCAATCGGTTCAGTGAGACGTCAATGATCGTCCGCGCCCCCTCGGTCTCGATGCCTGACAGCCGTCAGCAAGCGGTCGCTGTTGTTATTTCCAGAAGCGAGCCGCCATGCGGTACACATTGAGGATCCCCGCGGCAAGGCCGAGGAAGAAAAATACGAGGAACAGCCACGGCGACGTGCCGAACCAGCCGTCGAACAGGTAACCGGCCCCGGCCCCGATGACAATCGCCAGCACGAAGGCGAAGCCGACACTGCTCAGGTTGCCGACGGTGCGGAGCATGCGAGCCGTGGAGTTGTCCATGAGCGGGTGCTCGCGCTGAATGATTGCTCCATTGACCTCATCGATCTCAAGCCTGAACCCCGGAGGGCACCGAGTGCGCGGATGACGTGCCTGGTTTTCCCAGTTTCCGCGTCTCCGTGCTCTGCGGTGAGAGCCCTTGACGCCGGATTCAGGGTCAATGAATCAATCGGTCAATGGTCGATCCCTTTCAGGGAAGGCCGGCGGCGGCGCCGAGGACGCCGAGCGTGCCCGCCGACATCGTCGCGAAGTCGAACAGCGGCTTCGGATAGATGCCGAGCACGAACGTGCCGGCAACCGCGGCGGCCAGCGCAATCGCCATCGCGGGTGTGGTGACAACCGGGGATCCGATGCTCTCCTCTCGTATCCACATGAACACGACGACGCGAACGTAGTAGTAGAGCGAGATGGCGCTGTTGATGACGCCGATGACGGCCAGCCAGACGTAACCCGCCTCGATGGCCGCGCCGAAGAGCCAGAACTTGCCCATGAACCCGGCGGTCGGCGGGATCCCCCCCAGCGACAACATGAACGCTAGCATCGCGAAGGCGGCGGCGGGTTGACGGAAATACAGGCCGCTCAAGTCCTTCAGTTCATCCCCTATCACGTCCTGCCGTCGCATCATCGTCACCACCACGAACGCGCCGAGCTGCATGAAGGCGTAAACGAACAGGTAAATCAGCGTCGCGGTCACGCCGCGTGTCGTGCCGGCGACGACGCCGATGAGCACATAGCCCGCATGGGCAATCGAAGAATACGCCAGCATCCGCTTGATGTTGCTTTGCGTCAGGGCGGCGATGTTCCCGACGGTCATCGTCAGGATGGACAACATGTAGAAGAGCAGCTGCCAATCCTGCTTGATCGGTCCGAAGGACAAGCCTTCGACGAAGATGCGCAGCAGCATGGCGAAGGAGGCCGCTTTCGATCCGACGGACAGGAAGGCCGTGACAGGCGTCGGGGCGCCCTCGTACACGTCGGGCGCCCACATGTGGAACGGGACCGCGGCAATCTTGAAGCCGACGCCCGCCACCACCAACACGACCGCGAGCACGAGCAAGGGGCTTCGCCCCTGACTGCCGAGCACGGTCAGAAGCGTCCGGAGATTCGTGCTCCCTGACAGGCCGTACAGCAGCGACATCCCGTACAGCAGAATCCCCAGCGAGAAGGCGCCCAGCAGGAAGTATTTCACGGCGGCTTCGTTCGACAGGCGGTTCGGCTTCAGATAGCCGGTCAGGATGTAGAACGAGACGGCCATCGTTTCCAGGCCGATGAAGATCGTGACCAGGTCGATGCCGCTCGCCATGACCATCATGCCAAGCGTGGCGCACACGACGAGGAAGTGGTACTCGCCGGCGCGCAGGCCTTCGACCTCGACGTAGCGCGCCGACATCAGCACCGTGATGGCGGCGGCGGTGAGAAACAGGGTCTTAAAGAAGAACGCGAACCCGTCGATCGCGAGAAGGCCGCGTGCGACGGTCACGTTCGTTCCGGCGAACGGCAGCAGTGCCAGGGCCGTCAGACCGAGCACCGCGAGCGTGATCCACGTGATGAGCCCCTGGCGCGCGCGCGCGGTCGCGAGGTCGGCGGCGAGAATGATCGCGGCGCCGGCGGTCAGGACGAGCTCCGGCAGGATGTAGTAGAAGTCGGCCGGGTTGACGAACATGCCCGGAGGCATCATTTGCCTCCCTGCTTCACGGGCGCCTGTGGGCGCGTTCCAGCAGCACCCGGGTCTTCACAGGGAGGCTGCACGAACGCCGACTCCCCGCCGGTCGCGGCCGCCGGCGTCGCCGACTCCGGCGTCGGCGCGCCGCAATCGCGCGCCCGCGCGTTCATCGGATAGGTGGGATTGACCCGCGCGACGACCCGAGTGACCGACGTCTCGAGGCGGCGGAGAAACGGCGCCGGATACAGGCCGATCCAGACCGCCAGGACGATGAGCGGCGCGAAGGTTGCGAACTCGCGCAGACTGAGATCCGCCAGCCGCTCGTTCTTCGGGTTCTCCACCTTCCCGAACATCGTGCGCTGATACAGCCACAGCATGTAGGCGGCGCCGAGCACGATGCCGCTGCCCGCGACGAACGCCCACACCTTGTTGACAACGAACACGCCCTGCAGGATCAGGATCTCACCGATGAAGCCGTTCAAGGCCGGCAGTCCGATCGATGACATGGTCATGATGAGGAAGACGGCCGCGTAGACGGGCATCACTTTCGACAGCCCGCCATACTCGGAAATCTCCCGCGTATGGCGCCGCTCGTACACGATCCCGACGATCAAGAACAGCGCGCCCGTCGAGATCCCGTGATTGAGCTGCTGGACAATGCTGCCGGTGACGCCGACGGGCGTGAGCGCGAACATGCCGAGCATGACCATGGCCATGTGGCTGACGCTCGAGTACGCGACGAGCCGCTTCCAGTCGCGCTGCGCCATCGCGACCAGGGCGCCGTAGACGATGCCGACGAGCGACAGGCCAATCATCATCGGTACGAAGGCACGCGACGCGTCCGGCAGAATCGGCAGGCTGAAGCGGATGAAGCCGTACGTCCCCATTTTCAGGAGCACGGCGGCGAGGATGACCGAGCCGGCGGTCGGCGCGTCGGTGTGCGCGTCGGGCAGCCAGGTATGGAACGGGAACATCGGGACCTTGATGGCGAAGCCGAGGAAGAACGCCAGGAAGACCCACCACTGCAGGTGCGCCGGGAGGTTCACCTGCTGGTAGCGGGTGATGTCGAACGTGACGACGCCCGTCAGATCGTGATAGGCGAAGTACAGCGCCAGAATGCCGAGCAGCATCACGACGCTGCCGACCAGCGTGTAGAGGAAGAACTTGATCGCCGAGTACAGCCGGCGATCGGTGCCCCAGATGCCGATGAGGACGTACATCGGCACGAGCATCACTTCCCAGAACAGGAA
>JACPPN010000292.1 GCA_016190995.1 Acidobacteriota bacterium
CGCAACCAGAGTCTCGCACCATGACGGTACCCTGGCTGTTGAGGGCCGCAATCGTAATGACGACCCGCGAGCCGGACGGGGAGTACCGGATCGCGTTGTGCGCGAGATTGAGAACGACACGGCGCAGATGAAGCGCGCTGCCTCTGACCATCGGGCGATCGCCAATCACCGTGTCGATGTGAATCCGCTTGTCCTCGGCAAGCGCCCGTGCGATCTCCACGCAATCGGTCACCAGTTGCGCGAGATCTACAGGACCGGGCTGGTCCATCAGATGACCGGCCTCGGCAAGCGCCAGCAGGCGCAGGTCGCGCACGAGCGCCGAGAGTCGATCGATCTCCGTCAGCAGATCGGCGGCCATCACCTGGTAGTCGTCGACCGAACGACCGCCGCGCAGGCACAGGTCCACGACGCTGCGCATCGCCGTGATGGGCGTCTGCAGCTCGTGCGACGCATCGGCGGCGAAGCGGCGGGCGCTTCGGACCGACGTTTCGATGCGGTCGAGCATCTGGTTCAGCATCAGGACCAGCCGATCGAGCTCCGCGCTTCCCGCCCGAACGTCGAGGCGCTCGTGCATGCGGCTGGCCTGGATACGACGCACGCGATCGACGATGGCATCGACGGGCGCCAGGGCCCGCCGCGCCGTGAAGCTGCTGCCGTAGCTGGCCATCACGAGCACGATGACGATCGAGAGCGCCATCGTGGCCGCCAGCTCGGTGAGGGTCTGGCGGATGGGCGTGGTCGAAGCAGCCACCTGAACGACCAGCGGGCCGGCCCCGGGCCGCTCAACCGCGAGCGTCGCGATTCGGAACGAAATCCCGCCACGATCCGCGAGCGTGACGAACGGGGTGCCCTGTCGTGCAGCTCTGGCCGCGTCGCGTTCGGCGGGCGACGGGAGCTTGGGGAATGCCGCCGATCGAAACAGGACGGCTCCCGCGCCTTCACGCACGAGAATGGCGGCGTCCTGCGCCCGCTGGTCCCCCTCGAGCCCGCGGCTCACGTCGAGCAGCAGGAGCTGTGACCTCAGATCGGTCACGAGCCGGTGGGCGCCGACCTCGAGTTCCGCGTCGAGCTCGCGGTACAGCGCGCGCCCGCGGACGACGAGCACGAACACGGCATAAACGGCGAGTGTCGCGCCAAGCGTCAGGAGATACCAGAACGTGAGGCGCGCCCGGACGCTCTTAGGCGCCAGCCGTTTTCGGATCGCAGAAAACATACCCGGCCCCGCGCACCGCGCGGATGAAGCTCGACTCCCCCGGTGTGTCGATCTTGTCCCGCAGGTGCTTCACGTAGACGTCGACCACGTTGCTGGAGTGATCGAAGGTGAAGTCCCACACGTGCTCGGCAATCATCGTGCGCGTGAGCACGATGCCAGGGCGCCGCATGAAATACTCGAGCAGCGCATACTCCTTCTGCGTCAGCGGAATCGGCCGCTCGGCCCGGCGGACGGCCCGTGTGGCCGGATCGAGCTCGAGATCGCCGATGACCAGGTTGGGTGTCTTCGTCCGCTGCCGGCGATTCAGGGCGCGCAGCCGCGCCGTCAGCTCTTCGACCGCGAACGGCTTGACCAGATAGTCGTCGGCGCCGGCATCCAGGCCGCGGACGCGATCCTCGATCATGTCGCGGGCCGACAGGATGAGCACCGGCGTGTGCTTGCCTTCCTGGCGCAGGCGGCGGCAGAGCGACAGGCCGTCGAGCCGCGGCAGCATGAGGTCGAGCACGATGGCGTCGTAGTCATAGGTGCGCGCCAGCTCGAGCCCCTGCTCGCCGTCCCGCGCCAGGTCGACGGCAAACGCCTCCTCGCCAAGCGCCCGGCAGACGTAATTCGCAACACGGTGCTCATCTTCGACCACCAGAATCCGCATCGTCGAACCCCCTTAGAAGATGTCTGGTCAGACGCGTGTCGGCGCGCGGCGCCGCATCAATCTCGGCCCGACGATCAAGCCTGCCCCGTACAGCGCCAACGCCAGGAACAAGGTCGTCGGACGGCTGCGCGGGAAATCCTCGAGGAGCAGCTTGATACCCGAGCCGATGAGAACCGGGTAAACCAGCCAACCGGCCTCGGTGAACCGCTCGAATCGCGCCACCACGGCCAAACCAATTGCGCCGAGGACGATCACCGTCGTCCGCACGGTGGCGACTACCCCCTCGTCCGCGTTCGCGCCCGGCGTGCCGGCGAACATCGGCACCAGTTCGCAGGCGATGACGCCCGCGGATGTCCAGGCGAAGAGCGCCAGCAGGGCGGTCCTCGGCGCACGCGAATAGCGACCCCATGATTCGGCGCGCGTGGACAGCGGAATCGACAGCGCCGAGGCGACCAGCCCGAGCACCACCCAGTCGCCGGCGCTCGCGCGCCGCCACGTTTCCGTTGGTGGCGCGAGCACGCCGTAGGTTGCGCATCCAAACAGGCCCGACACGAGGATCGCCGCGGCTCCGTACACGGCGGCGTGCAGGTTGAGACTGACCCGGTCGAAGCGATGGCCCAACCATGCGCTCGCGACGGCGAGCAGGCCCGACACGATCCCCAGCACGGCACGATCGAGCAGCAGCGCGCTGCCGGTGAGCATGAAGACAACGGCGAGCGAGGTGTAGAAGTAGAAGTTCTTCTTCAGCTTCAAGTGGCGATCGAGAAACGCAAAGGCGACGCCGTAGCAGGCAAGGCCGAAGAGCAGGCAGACCGCCCCGAGACCGGCGAGGCCCGAGCCGATGGTTTGCGCGACGTGAACCGCGCCCCCAAGCCCGATCGCGAGGGCGGCCATCGACTGGGCGATCTCGAACGGAATCACGTCGCGACCCAGGAGCAGCGTGCGGGCGGCAACGCTCCCCAGGTAGCCCGCGAGCAGGAGAATTTGCGCCGCGAACACGATCGACACGACCTCGACACTGCCCGGAGTCCCGACGCGCACCCCGACGGCAAGCACGCTCAGGTCCGCCGCAATCGCGACCGGCCAGCGGAGCGCGCGCCAATGCCGGACGTAGCCGACCCACAACGCCGCGACGCCCAGCGCAACCAGATACATCGCAAACGGCACGAGACGTCCGGTGCGGTTGATGAGCACGATTGCCGTCGCCATCCCCCCGACCGTCGTCAGCCACGTGGCGGCGCGCAGATGCCAGCGGGGCGCCGGTGCCAGAAGAACGGCCGTCACGATGGACAGCAACCAAGCACCCGTCGCGGGGGAGACGGCGGCGAAACGCACGGTTGCCTCGAACACGAGCGGATAGGCGATGAGCGCGGCGGTCGCGACATGAAAGGTGGCGCTGGGCCGCCGCCGTTCTCGTGCGGCGCGTGCCGCGAACGCCATCCAGCACAGCGCGTACGCCAGGCCGATTGCGATGCCTGCCGCATGCGGCAACACGCCCGAATCGGTGAAGGCGCGAAGCAGATAGGCGCCGCCAAGGACGATGAAGGTGCGGCCGACGAGCGTCATGCCCGGCACGAGCCCGGCACCGTGGCTGTTCGGGTCGGTGGGTTTGCTGGTCGGTGGGGCGGGGGCGCCCGCGTCCACAGGCGCGGGCTCCAATGGCCGGCCGTTGCGACCCTCGAGCGCCGCGATTCGGGTCTCGAGGATCTCGAGACGCGCGACGACCGACTCGAGCCGCGTTTCGACTGCGGAGAGATCGTCGGCCATCGCGTGACCTGCCTTACCGCATTTCACTGATTTCATCTCATCGATCCAAAGCCTTACCGCGGAGGCCGCCTGGAGCGCGGAGGCTGGCTCTTCCAGGCTCCGCGTTCTTTGCGGTGAACGCTTCTGACGCTGGATTCAGGATCAATGAGTCAATGGGTCGTACCTCGATCCATCTGCTTGATCTTCAACGCGAGCGCGACGACGACGAGGAGAATGGCCCCGAGCGACGCGAAGAGCCCCTGCCGCCTGAAGCGCAGCTCGGCGAGACCCTGGTCACCGGCTCGGTGCACCCCTGCCAGAATCTTGATCCCCTCGCCTACGATGGGTTCGACCAGCGCCGGGTTCGTCGCATGGATCTCGGCGCGCGCGAGCGTCAGGCGGTTTCTGGCCTCGCCCAACGCGAGCTCCTGCGCGCTGACCTGAAGGCCGGCGTTGCGCACGTCGGCGATGAGCGCACCGTCCCTCTCGAGCGTGCCTTTCAGCGTCTCGATCAAGGCGCGCATTTTCTCCGCGGCCATGTAACCGTACTCGCTCTTGTCCGCATGGCATGACGAGCAAATCGCCTTGGGGCCCGTGCCCAACATCTCGTCGGACGTCTGGAGCACCGCGTGGTTGTTGTGGCACTCGACGCAGCCGCGATCGAAGACGTCCTTGTGCGTGCTCTGCTCGAACTTCGCCTGGAAGATCGCATGACACGTGCCGCAGACGTTCGCGACGTTCCCCACGCCGGGCGGCGCCGCGCCATGATTACCGTGGCAGTCGTTGCAGGTGGGCGCGGACAGGTCGTTGCGCTTCGTCATCGCGGCAAAATGCACGCTCTGCTCGTACTCCGCGCGTTGATTGGTCGCGAGCGGCGTCCCGTTCGCACCCATGTAGCGCTTCATGTGATCCGGGCTCGAGTGGCAGCTTCCGCACGTGGTGGCCACGTTGGTCGGAAACACGGGCGACTTGGCGTCCGAAACGAGACGGATCCCGTGATTGCGATGGCAAGACACGCACGTCGCGACGCCGGTGTCGCCGGCCGCCAGCCGTTTCCCGTGCACGCTGCTGGCGTACTCGCTCGCCTGATCCACGCGTTGCCGGGGTGCGTATCGATGCATGAACTCCGCGTCGCTGTGACACCGCGCGCAGATGGCAATCACTTCTGCGCCTTTCGGCATGCCGCGATAGCCGCGCGCGGGATCCTTGGCCTTCGCACGCTCGGTCGCCGCCGGATCGCCGCCGTGACAGTCAACGCACGAGAACCCCCGCTGTCGGTGCACGTCGTCCGCGAAATCGGCGACCGGTTTGAGCAGCCCCCCCTGAAGCATGGAGTGACAGGTCACGCAGCCGCTGGCCGCCTGTTGCTGTTGCGCACGCACGCCGGCGGCATTGGCGACAAGGAAGCCGCCGGAAAGAACGACAAGCTGAAGAACGCGGAATCGGGACATTGTGAGTCTTTCGCGGACCGCTGCTCGCTTCCTCAGGCCGTGAGATAACCGACGATCGTGAACACCACCAGATAGATGAGCGCCGCCACACCTGCCCAGGTCACGAAGGGATTCGGCTCGGCGCGCGAGGAGCGGCGATCGAGAAACGGCAGCAGGATCAGAATCACCGCCGCGAGGCCGAACACGATGACGCCGAGCTGCTCCCCCTCGATGATGAGCACGTGACTGGGAATCAGCTTCAGGGTGTAGAACATCGCGAGGAAGTACCACTCGGGGCGGATCCCCGCCGGAACCGGCGCAAAGGGATCGGCTTTGCGCCCGAGCTCCCACGGGGACAACGCGGCGAGCGCCGCGAGAATCGCGAGCGCGACGTACCACAACAGCACGTCGCGGAGGACGTAGTTCGGGACAAACGGAATCTGCCGGAGCCGCGCACCTTCCCGCAGCTGCTTCTCGACGTTGATCGGCACGCTCATGCCCTGCCGCTGAACGAGCAGCAGATGGAGGCCGAGGAACGCCGTCATGAGCATGGGAAACACCGCGACGTGCAGCGCGTAGAACCTCGACAGCGTTGCACCCGTCACGTCGTCGCCGCCGCGCAGGAAACGCAGCATGAACTTGCCGACGACCGGCACGGCGCCCGCAATGCCGGTTCCGACCTTCGTCGCAAAAAACGCCAGCTCGTTCCACGGGAGCAGGTACCCACTGAAACCGAAGCCGAACATCAGGAACAACAAGCCGATCCCGCTCAGCCACGTGAGCTCGCGCGGCTTGCGATAGGCCCTCAGGAACACCACGCTGAACATGTGCGCGATGGCGGCCGCGATCAGCAGGTTCGCCGACCAGCTGTGCATGTTGCGGATCAACCACCCGAACTCCACCTCGGAGACGATGAACTGCACGCTCTCGTAGGCCTCCTCCGCGCTCGGCCGGTAGTAGAGCAACAGCAAGATGCCCGTCGCGACCTGGATGCCGAGCAGGAAGAGCGTCATGCCGCCCAGGTAGTACCAGACCTTCTGCGTGTGAACCGGAACGCCCTTCTCGGCGATGAAGTGCTTCACGTCGCTCAAATCGAGCCGCTCGTCGAGCCAGGTGATCACTCGCTGTTGGAGCATGTCGGATGCCTCGTATCGTCCGCCGAATCGGATTCAATTCCTACGCGCGGGAGACCACGACGTCCTCGTTCCCCGGCTCGCCCCGGAGATTGACGACGAACTTCTCGAGCGGCCGGGGGGGCGGCCCGGCGACGTTGTTTCCGCCGAGGTCGTAGATCCCGTTGTGGCAGGCGCACCAGAGCTGCGACGTGTCCCCCTTGTACTGCACCGTGCAGTCGAGGTGCGTGCAGATCGCGCTGAAGGCGCGCAGCTCCCCCTCCGGCGTCCGCACGAGAATTCCCGGCTTGCCGCCGAACTTGAAAATGACGCCGGAGTTCGGCTTGAGCTCGGAGGCCTTCGCGGCCACCACGCTGGCGATGGTCGGCTCACCAGTCGCCGGGGGAATCAGATAACGCCAGACCGGATACACGAACGCGAGAATCGTGGATACGAAGCCGGTGGCGAGCAGCATGTCCAGAAACTTGCGTCGCTCCAGCCGGCCGTCGGTGGAAGCCATGTCGACAGTCCGAGGGCTTGGCATTAGTGACATCCTCTTCGACGATGGGCGCCTCGACCCGGGCACACACAATTGCGCGGCATCGCATGGAGCGATTGGCCTCCGTCCATCGCGGTGATGATGCGCGAAAAAAGACGCGCTACGTCCGGGGGGGCGGTTTCACGCGAGCCCTGAGCAGAGACATGCGCCGCGTCGGAACCAGCAATGGACCTGCCAGCCCCACGGGTGGGACCCCGTTCACCGCAAGTAACGGAGCACGTGTAGCTTGCGGGATTCCGGCAAGGAAGCCGGAGCGGGGGCGCCAAGGGCGCTGCCGAATTCTCGGCACTCCCGACTTTTGGCCGGCCGGATGCCGGGTTCCTGGCTGTGAGTGCCGCCCGGACGGCGGTCCGCTCGGAGCCGCTTGCGAGGCACGTGCATTCGCGCGAACTTCGGCGAACCGGGCCCGCCGCAACGTGGCAGTGGCGTTGCTTTGCCCTCTAGGAGCGTGTTCGAGGAATGGGAACACGCTCTAGCCGCTGCTCTTTGCGGGATCGATTGCCGTTCCTCGACAGCCGTCCCCTCATTCTGTCGGGGTGATGCATGGTTCTCGTCGCGACCCTTCTCGCACTGCTCGCCCAAGTCCCTCCCGCGCAGCCCGATTCGGAACAGATTGAGACCTGCGTCGCATGTCACGGCGACCGCGACCTGAACGTCAAGCTGGCGAGCGGCGAGGTCCAAGCGCTCTTCGTCGATCGAGAGCGGTTCACTCGCTCCGTCCACGGGACGCGCCTCAGTTGTGCCGACTGCCACGCCAACATGACCGAGCTGCCGCACGCGCCGATCTCCTACAGGACGCGGCGCGAGTTCACGATGTCAACCTACGAGCAGTGCAAGCGCTGTCATTTCGCGAACTACACGAAGACGCTGGACAGCGTGCACTACCGGGCGCTCGCGCGCGGCGACGCGATGGCGCCGGTGTGCATCGATTGCCACGGATCGCACGACACCAGACCGCCGGGCCAGCGCAGCCGCGTGTCACAGACGTGCGCGAAATGTCACGAGGGCGTGTACCGGACCTACGAGCAGAGCGTGCACGGGCGTGCGCTCGTGGCGGAAGGCAACCCGGATGTGCCGTCGTGCATCGACTGCCATCGTTCGCATGACGTCTCGGGACCGCGCACCGCCGACTGGCGCGGCGCGGTGCCCGACCTCTGCGGCAAGTGTCACGCGAAGGAAAAGCTCATGTCGAAGTACGGCCTGTCCAGCAACGTGCTGGGCACCTACGTGTCCGACTTCCATGGCATGACCGCGTCGCTCCGCACACAGGAGCGCGGCGGGACCGAGCGGAGGTTCGTCGCGCTGTGCACCGACTGCCACGGCGTCCACGACATCACGAAGACGAAGGCACCAGGCTCGAGGGTGATTCGCGCGAATCTCACCGAGACCTGCCGTCGCTGCCATCCGGGAGCATCGGACGATTTCCCGGACGCGTGGCTATCGCATTACGAACCGAGCTGGCAACGAGCTCCGCTCGTGTACGGCGTGAAGCTGTTCTACGCGGGGTTGATTCCCTTCATGATTGGAGGCCTCGTTCTGCAGATGCTGCTGCATCTCTGGCGTGTCGTGGTGAACCGATGACCAGCGCTGTGACCCGCTTCAGCGTCCGCCAACGCGCGGAGCATCTCGCCGTGATGGTGCTATTCGTCGCCCTCGCCGTCACCGGGCTTCCGCAGAAGTTCTTCGATTCCTTTTGGGCACAGGCCATCATCCGGATGCTCGGGGGCATCGACGTCTCCCGGTGGATCCACCGGACGGCGGGGCTGTTGTTCGCCGCCCTGACAATCGGGCATCTCGCCCTGACCATCACCAACGTCCTCCGCCGGAAGACCACGCCATCGCTCGTGCCGACCCGCAAGGACTTCACCGATGCGGTTGTGATGCTCAAGTACTACCTCGGTCTGTCAGACGAGCAAGCGAGGTTCGACCGGTACGACTACCGCCAGAAGTTCGAGTATTGGGGCCTCGTGCTCGGCGCGGCGGTGGTGATTTCCACGGGGCTGGTCCTGATGTTCCCCATCGTCGTGGCGCGTGTTCTGCCCGGTGATCTCATCCCGATTTCCAAGGTCGCGCACAGCAACGAAGGACTCCTTGCGTTTCTGGTCGTCGTCACCTGGCACATCTACAACGCGCATCTCAGCCCGGACGTGTTCCCGTTCGACGCCTCGATCTTCACCGGCAAGATCAGCGCCGAACGGATGCGGCACGAGCATCCGCTCGAGTACGAACGCCTGACACAACAGGGGGGCGTCGAACAGCCCGAAGGCACGAAGGTTGCGTGATTACCTCGTCGAGTCGCTCCTCCATTCCATCGTCGCCGGCTTCTTCGTCGAGGCCCTGATTGCCGTCTGGCGCCTCGACGCCGCCAGGTGCCGGCTGCTGCTGCGGTTGGTGGCGCTCTGCCTGCCGCTCGTCCTGCCGCTCTTGTTCGGCTGGCTGGCGCCGTTTCGACACGAGGACTGGTTCATCGACGGTCCGGCGCTGCTGGCGGCCGCGCACTGGTCGGAGGCGTGGCCGATCGCGCCGCGCGTCGTTTCGCTCACCCTGACCGCCGCCGGAGCGATTGGCGCAATGCTGTTCGCGCGTGATCTGGTGCCCGTCGTGGCGGAGTGCGCCGCACCCAGAAACTTCAGGTCAGCGGATCCGGGCCACCGCTTTGCTGATGCGCTCGAAGCGGCCTCGCCGGCGGACAAGGGTCGGGCTCCGTTCGCCATCATCCACAGCGCGGAGCCGCTCTTGTTCGTGAGGGGGGCATTCGCTCCCGCGGTCGTCGTCTCGACGGAAGCTGTCGCCCGGCTCGACGATCGTCAGCTTCGCGCGGCTGTGGCGCATGAAACGGCCCACGTCATCCGACGCGACGCAATGCTGGGATGGATCGTGATGGCGCTCCGCTTGGCCGGGATCGTCAATCCCGTCGCGCAGATTCTGGGCCGAGCGATCATCCGTGACGTGGAAGCCGCGGCGGATGACTACGCGGTCGAGGTCACCGGCGATCGTGTGGCCCTCGCCACCGCAATCGTCAAGCTGACAACGGAGGGGCCCGCCACAGCACGTCCTGTCGCGTGTAGGAATCGGACGCTGAGACCCGACCTGCTCGCCGCCTTGTGGGGCCGAATGGGTGCAGCCGCAGTCGAACGACGATGCCGGCGCGTTCTGGCGCGCCGCACGTCCGCGGAGACGCGATCGAACGTGCGGGCCACCGCGACGGCGGTTGTCCTCGGAACGTTGTTGTTCTTCGTGGTGTGAGGAGCCAGCGTGCGAGATGGCGCGCGAATCATGATGGGGCTGGCAAGCGTGGGAGTCGTCACGATAGTACTGCTGCGCGCGCTCGACAGCATCCCGGCGGCCCTGTCTGCCGGCGCCCGCGGCGTGATACGCGTAGCGTCGATCGCGGACGTGCAGCGCCGCGTGGACGCCCCGTTGCTCTTGCCTGCCTACTTTCCCGACACACTCCGTTGGCCGCCCACCGACGTCCGGTTCGTCCGAACGCCCCATCCCGGCGTGACGCTGGCTTTCGCTGGACGCCAGTCAGGACGCGCGCGGCTCATCGTGTCGCAGTCACTGGACTCGAACGCCGCGCCAGGCGTGGGCTCGCATGCGGACGTGGCCGTTCTCCACGAGACGTCCATCAAGCTCGAAGCGGGACCAGGCACGCTGCGTCGACTGGAATCGGCCGACGGGACGGTCTGGCAGGAGCTCACGTCGACGATCCGGGGCCGCAACGTGAGGCTGCGGTATCGCGGATCGGCGCGCGAGCTGATCGCGATCGCGCAAGGCCTGCGGGAGGACAGTAGCGAAGCTTCGCCTTAAACCGCCGAGTGACAAGACACGGCCGGGATAGGCGAACCTTCGCTACTAGACAGAAAACTTGCTTCATCCGTCACCGTCCCCGCCGTAGGAGGTGTCTAGGTGACCGCCTTGCCGGCCGGAATCCGGACCACCCGGCGCCGCGTGCACACGCGAGTGTTCGCGCTCGTCTTCATGGGCATGGCCGGGGCGCTCGCCATCGTTGCCGTCGCGGACTGGATGTCGTGGCGATCGCTCGCACACAAGGTGGCAGCGGATCGCCGGGGGCTCGCCGGCCTGATGGCGACGGGGCTCGATCACGCGTTCGGCGCGGACCTCGAGCTGCTCCAGACGGTCGCGGCGGCGCCCCATCTCGACCTCCGCGACGGCGACCACGCGGCCGAAGCTGCGGCGGTGAAGGCCGCGCATCTCCGAGCGCATCTCGTCGACGCGATCGTCGTCGCGCGTCTCGACGGAACGGTCGTGGCCGAAGAGGCCCGTGCCGCCAGCCGCAAGGAGCTCTCGTTCGATCCATCGGAGGTCACCCGCGCTTTCGAGCAGGGCCGGCCGGCCCTGATCATCGACGCCAGCGCCGCGCTCATGTGGCTCATGCTACCGGTTCGACGACCGCCGAGCGGATACGACGGCCTGGTGGCGGGCCGCATCGATCTTCATGGGGCCGTTCTCGCGGGGCTGCTCGGGTCGGGTTCAGGGGACGCATACGATGCGGCGAGAATCGTCGATGCCCGGGGCCGGGTGATCTCTGCCTTCGGCACGCCGCCGGAACCCGGGATCGCGGAGGAGGCTTTCGTTGGAAGTCCGCTCGTCACGCTGCCCTTGCGCCTCGAGATCCGTCCTGCAGAATCCGACGTCGCGGCACCGATTGATTTCCTGTGGACCTCGATGGTGCTCGTCCCCGTGATCTTCGGCGTGACGCTGCTCTTCGCGTGGGGTGCCGCCCGGAGCGTGACGGTGCCGGTCGAGCGACTCAGGCTGGCCGCGGAACGTGTGGCCGCTGGAGATCTGGTCACCGCGGTGCCGCCGGTCGGCAACGATGAGATCGGACGCCTCGGCCGGGCGGTCGAGCACATGCGCGCCGCACTTGCCGACTCGGTGGCGGGTCTGGTCGAAGCGAAACGTGACCTCGAACGGCGCGTGGAGGACCGCACGCGCGAGCTGCAGGCGCTCTACGGCGAGCTGCGCGAGCGCGACGCCGTCCGCGCGCAACTGCTGCGGAAAGTGATTTCCGCCCAAGAGGAGGAGCGCAAGCGGATCGCACGCGAGCTGCACGACGAGACGACCCAGACGCTCACCGCCCTGACCATGAGGCTCGATGCGAGCGCAACGGGTTTCCCCGCCGAGTCGTCGCTCCAGCGATTGAAGGAAGCGCGGGGTCTGGCGGGTCGCGCGCTCGACGAGGTGCACCGGCTCATTCATGCGCTGCGGCCGTCGGTGCTCGACGATCTCGGCCTGCTCGCCGCCATCCGCTGGTTCGCGGAGCGGCACCTGCAACCGCTGGGGATTGCCGTGCGGTGCGAATTCGTGGATGGGACCGCTCGCCTGAACCCGACGGTCGAGACGGCCGTGTTTCGGGTCGTGCAGGAGGCGCTGACGAACGTGGCGAGGCATGCGGGCGCGGACACCGTCCTCATTCAGGCTGGCGAGACCGACGGACGATTCCTGATCGAGATAGAAGACGACGGCTGCGGCTTCGAGCCGGCCGCGTACCGTCACGGTCCTGGTGATGGGCCGCGCGGCCTCGGGCTGCTCGGCCTGCGCGAGCGGATCGAGTTCGTCGGCGGCCGCCTGTGGATCGACTCGGCTCCGGGACAAGGGACGCACGTCAAGGTCGAAGTCCCCGCCGACATAGAAACCGATCATGAGCATTCGAATCCTGATCGCTGACGATCACGCCGTGGTCCGCGAAGGCGTGCGCGAGCTCCTCAAGCTCGTCGACGGCTTTGAGGTCGTGGGTGAAGCGGCCGACGGGCATGAAGCCATCACCCTGTGCAGCGAGCTCCACCCCGATCTCGTCCTGATGGACATCGCGATGCCGGGGCTGGGCGGGCTCGAAGCCACCATCGCGATCAAGAAGGACGACCCGCGAATCAAAGTGCTCGTCCTCAGTCAGTACGACGATCCTGAGTACGTTCGGCGCTTTCTCGGCGCCGGCGTCGACGGCTACGTCTTGAAGAGGGCCG
The DNA here is from genome assembly GCA_016190995.1 of Acidobacteriota bacterium. Taxonomy (GTDB): domain Bacteria; phylum Acidobacteriota; class Vicinamibacteria; order Vicinamibacterales; family JACPPN01; genus JACPPN01. Next base: position 12,697 of record JACPPN010000292.1, read on the forward strand.
CGGGATCCGAGCTGGTCGCGGCCATTCGGGCCATCGAGCGCGGCGGCCTGCCGCTGGATCCGGCCATCGCCCGCGACGCGATTACCAATGGCAGCCACCGCGACGCGGCCGAGGCAGCAGCCGATCCGTACGAGGCCCTGACGGACCGTGAAAAGCAGGTGCTCAAGCTCACCGCGGAGGGCTGCAGCAACAAGCAGATCGCGGCGCTTCTCGACATCAGCGTGAAGACCGCCATATCCCACCGCGAGCACCTCATGCGCAAGCTCCAGCTGCACAATCGCACCGATCTGATCCGATTCGCGCTTCGAACGGGCGTCATCCGCGCCGACTAGCGCGTCAGGGTGAAAAAGACTCACCACAGAGCGCACAGAGCAGACGGAGTCCAGAGAGTACTAGCTTAGCCATAGCTAGAGCTTTTTCTGTGCCCTCTGTGTCTCCGTGGTGAATCAGCGGTCTGTCCTATCCTGCCAGCTATAATTCGGACCGCGGCGGTGTGTCCTTGCTCAGCGCCTCGAGCTCGTCGCCCAGCGCTTCCAGAGCGGGACCGGTCGGCCGCTTCGTCCGCCGTTTCTTCGCCGCGAGATACGCGACACCCGGCTGCCAGTGCGGCCGGATCGTAACCATGATTTCCAGGAAGCCGGCACGACCCGCTTGCCACAGGCGCCGGCCGACGTAGTCCGCGACCAGCGCGAAGCCGACGAACGGCAGGAACACGACATACGCCAATCCCAACAGCGGCGCCATCATCAGAAACACGAGCGGCGAGATGCGCAGGTACTCGCGGCCCCCGTCGGGCAAAGCAACCCCTGTCGCCTGCACCGTTTCCACCTCCCAGGTCTTCGGGCTCCAGTAGAACCCCGGTTTCACCCGCTCACCAGCTTTGTAGCGCAACATAAGGCACCTCACGTTCCGATTGTCGCTGCACATCTGCAGGCGTCATTTCTTCCTCCCACCTCTAATGTCGGTGAACACGGCGATCGCGACAATCGGGAGAGTGCCGGAACGAGCTGGGAAGAACGCCGGAGTCCGGGAGGAAAAAGTCCGGAGATCGAGAAGAGTGCTGAGTGCTGGGCGCTGAGGGTTCTGGACGGGCCGTACAGCACGAATCGCGGCGGCCGACTATAGTCGACCGCCGCGATGGGAACGAGCCGCCTACGTGCGGCACCGAGACGCCGGAACTAGAACAGGTAGATCAGCCGCAGGAATCCCGTGTGCGCCTTGAACGGCCGCAGCGCGTATCCGAGGTACAGCTCGCCGAGCGGGTCGTACCGCGGGGTCGTGAGGTTCCCATTCAGACTTGGGCTGGCGAAGTCGCTCACGTCGTACTTATCGAAGAAATAACCGCCGCCGATGCCGACCTTCGGCGTCACGAAGTAGCGGAGGTCCACCAGCGCGTGCTGCCACTTGTTCATCACGTTCGGCAACGGCTCGAAGCAGGACGTCACCCCGACGGCGCACGGATTGGGGGCACCGGGCGTGATCGCCCTGCCGGTCAGCAGCTCCTGAATGCGCGGGCCGCCAAACAGGAAGCCGTTGTCCGACCTGTTGTAGTCGTAGCCGATGCGAATCTCCGTTTTCGGGAGCGCCTTGATCAGATCGAGATACGCGCCGTAGCTGTCGACGGTCTCCTCGTTCTTGACGTTCCAGATGCGGTTCGGATCCATCCAGCTGCCGTAGTCGCCGGACGGGTTCGCGTTGCGCGACTGCTGCAGCGCCTCGTACTTCTCGCGGCCGAAGGACAGCCCGAGCGCGATCTGCTCCTTGGGCGCGAGGTCGATCCCGACGGTGTACGCCTGGTTCTTGTTGTTGAGCAGCCCGAACCCTTGATCCGGATAGTCGTCCCTGCCGGCGGCAATCGAGGCCGAGAAGCCGACGAAGGCGTTCGGCGTCACGTCGACGAGCAGCGTGCCGCGATCGCGCCGGCGATTGGCGACGTCGTACTGCCGCATGTCCGGCTGCTGCCCCGCCTCCACGAGGACGTGCGGCTCAAAGGTGCCGTCACGATTCGCGTGCTCGAACATGGCGCGGACCGTCACGAACGGACTCCCGATGCTGTCGATCGAGGCCCGGAACGTATTCTCCGTCGACGAGGAGAACATGCGGTACGTGTAGTCGCTGGCCTCGCGACCGTAGCCGAGCCGGAACGCGGCATAGGCCAGCGGGGTGAACGACGCATCGACGTTAAAGCTCTGCCGCTTAATGCTGACCGGCTCGTTCTCGCCGCCGGTCTCCTCCATCACACCGTCGAACCGGATGTACTCCGTCGCGTCGAACAAGGCCGTCTTGTTGTTGCGGTCCGAGTAGCGGAACCTCGCCGTCAGGCCGAAGTAGTTGGTGGGCCTCGTCACGAAGTTCACGTTGCCGCTGATGATCCGCGCTTCCGCTTCCGCCGTCGATCGCTCGAGCGGAATGACCGGCACGGCGGGATTGATGCTGTACGGCAGCAGCGGCTCGTTCTGTTTCCAGTCGGCCACCCCGAAGCTGGCGTTGATCGACGTGCGCTCGGGCAGCTTGATCAGGCCGGACGCGCTCACGCCGTTCGCGTGGTTGGTGGGCGAGAGCGGCATGCGGCCGAGCGAGCTCCCCCCGAGCGCGGCGTTCGAATACGCCGACGCATGGGTCGAGTCGGTCGCGCGGTACGGGTTGGCCCAGACGAGCGTCGAGATGTTGTTGTCGAAATACGAGCCCTCGTAGCCGACTCGGAACATCCCCTTCTGGTTCGCCCACTCCGCCGCCGCCTCGACGTTCGTCGTTCGCTGATCGATAGGCAGCGGCAGTTCGATCGCGTCGTTGAAGGCGAACGACGCCCCCCAGGGTTGCGTGCCCTCCTTCTTGTAGCTGTTCAGCGCAAACTTGACGTCGAGCTCCTTGGTCGCCTGCACGACGAGGTTGACGTCGAGCGTGTTGCGCCGCGACTTCACCTCGACGCCTTTCGCCGCGGCCAGGTAGATCGACTGGCCGAGCTGCGCCACGTTCAGCGCCACGCCGCCGTCCTCGTAGCGCGCGAGGTACTCCTCCATCGAGCGCCAGGAAAAGTCCATCCCCGGTGGCAGGTACAGCGCGAAGCCCTTGAGGTCCCCGCGGTGCTCCTCCGAGACGGGCGCCGGGGAGAACCCGCAATTGCCCACCAC
>JACPPN010000293.1 GCA_016190995.1 Acidobacteriota bacterium
CCCTTACAGATTCCCGATCTGCTCGGTTGTCGCGCCTTGCCCGCCGGGCGCCGCGCTCCGAAATACTTGTCGCCGTATTTCGGCGACGGAGCACTTAGGTGCCGCACGATTCTGTCCGAGGACCTCGCCGAGGGCCAGGAGCTCGACGGCGTCAGGGTGGAGAACCCGTTTCGGCGAGCCGGCGGGACTGAAACGTAGCAACGCTATACGGCGCCTTGCGAGAATCTTGTTCTCGTCGTGGGCACGGCGCATGGGGAAGCCAGGCGCCGGGCACTACGCAGCGCCGTATAGCGGTGCTAGGCGCGCACAGCGCGCCTGCGAGCCGGGGCCCCCGACGCGGGTCTTTTCAGGGCGGTGGGGTGGGAGGGAGCGGCGCGGGGCGTAGCCGGGTCCCCGCGAGCGACCGAGCCGGGGTCCGGGGCAGAGTCCCGGTCTAGTTTGCACTCGGGCGTAACTGGAAGCGAGATAAGAAAGCGGAGATAATACCACCCGGCGGGCGAAATGGGACTTACCTACGTCAAAGTCCGGGCCGGCAACCCGGCGAAGGGTCGGCGCGGCGAGGAGGTCAACTGCCTCGTTGATTCGGGGGCGGTGTACTCGCTCATCCCGGGACGGATCCTGCGCAAGCTCGGCATCAAGCCGCACTCGGCCCGCGAGTTCGTGCTCGCCAACGGCGAGGTGATTCGACGTCGGCTTGCCACGGCTACGTTCGAGTACGAGGGCCGACGAGGGGATTCAATGGTCATTGTCGGCGAGGTCGGTGACGACCCGCTGCTTGGAGCGACAACGATCGAAGGCTTCGGCCTCGTGCTCGACCCGTTTCGGCGCGAACTCCGTCCGATGCAGCTTCCCCTGAAGTAAATGGGCTCCACGCGCGGGCGCCACCGACCCGCCGGTGCGCCAAGGAGGCGTACGTCGATGACATGGTCCGGCGAAGGCCGGACACCCACACGGCCGGCCAGGCCAGCCCGGCTGAGTCACGAGCAAGCGGGAGAATCCCCGATCTTGCGCGTCTCGGATCCGGAGCTCACCACAAGGCCACGAAGATCATCTCTGTGATCTCTGTGCCCTCTGTGGTTCGAATGGGTCAAATCGTTTTCGTTCGTAGTGTCCGGCTTCAGCCGGACAATTGCGTTCGTGGTATCCGGCTTCAGCCGGACAATTGAGCGCATGCCCGCCGATCATGGCGTGATCGTCACCTTCGCGGCCGACGCGACGCAGTTGTTCTTCTCGCCCGTGCCGGCTGCATTGCTCTCCACCACCTGTCTCAGATCATCGGCGCACGCCAGGACGTAGTACTGACGGACGACGGTGGTTAACGGCACCGTCACGACCGTCTCGTCAGATGACGAAGCGCCGGCCGCCAGCGCTCCGGCCACGCGGCTTCCGCCCAGCAGCTTGTCGGTGCCGCTCTTCTTCTTATCGGTGGAGAGATAGAACCGCGTCGTCGATGACACAGCGTCCGCGCCGCCTTGGTTGAGGGTCGTGTCGGTGAGAGAAAACGTGCTGCCGAGCGCGGCGCTCGCGGGCGGATCGCTTACGGATGTCACCACCAGGTCGGGCGCCCTGACCTCGCCGGTCGACGCCGACGCAACGCAGTTGTTGGTTTCGTCGCTCTCAGGGATCACCTTGCGGTCGTCCGCGCACGCCAGCAAGTAATACACTCCCGCTTGCGCGGACACAGGAGCTTTCGCCGTCTTGGTCCCGGTCTTGGCCTGGCTCGCCGCCAGCGCGACGACGGATCGACTGCCACCGAGCAGCACATCGCTGGAGCTCTTGACCGTATCCGTCGACAGGTAGTACCGCGTCGTGGAGGCCGGAACGGCGATGCCGCCCACGTTCTTCGTGGTGTCGGTGACCGAGAACCCCTGATTCAGCAACATGACCGCCGGCGGGTTCGAAACCGATATGGCGGCGAGGTCCCGATCCCCGAGCGTCATCACCTGCAGGTCGGACCCGTCTCCGCTGTATGCGTGAAGCGGCTCCGCGCTATTCGGTCCCTGCCAGTAGCCTCCCCAACCGACCGCACAGATGGTCTCGTTGCCGTCCAACGCGATGCGCCTGCCCGGCAACGCATAGAACGTATGCCACGCGTAGTCACCGTCGTAGTCACCGCCAGGGGTCAGCTTCAAGAAGGCGCCGTCCGGATCTCTGAAGCTGCTGCAGAAAGTCGACCAGGTGCCGGCGGAGAGGCGCAGCTTCATCGAGTCAGCGTTCATCTGGACCGGCTTCGGCGAGAAGGACCGCGCGTTTGAATCGCTCGAGGCTGCGCTCGAGCGACGCGAAGGAGACATTCCGTTTCTCGACGTCGAGCCCCTGTTCGATGTCTTGCGGACCGATCCTCGCTTTCCGAGTCTTCTCCGCAGGGCTGGTCTGCGATAGAGATCGCATGAGTTCAGGGATTAGCAGGATACTGAAAAACCCCTGATTCACCACAGAGGACGCAGAGAGCACAGAGAAAACTCTAGTCCTATCTGGACTCCGTGTGCTCTGTGCGCTCTGTGGTGAGCCTTTTTCAGCCGTCCTGTTAGATCTGCCCGCAGGGGCGGGTCTTCACACCCGCCGCTGGGGTCCGGCTAAAGGGTCAGGTCCGGCTAAAGCCGGACGCCACGACTGGGTCCGGCCCGCCGCTGGGAGCCGGCTAAAAAGCGGATCAGGTCCGGCTAAAGCGGGACAGGTCCGGCTGAAGCCGGACGCCACGACTGGGGTCCGGCCCGCCGCTGGGAGCCGGCTAAAAAGCGGATCAGGTCCGGCTGAAGCCGGACGCCACGACTGGCCTGGAGCCGGACGCCACGACTGGCTTGAAGCCGGACGGGCGTGGTGTCCGGCTTTAGCCGGACCTGACCCCAGAGATCGCCGCCGACCGTCAAGGCTCGATCAGAAGCTCGTGCGATACCGCACGGAGAGATTCCGGCCCGGCGCGTCCATCCCCCAGCTGATCCCGCGGTAGTTGCTGTCGCCGATGTTCTCGAAATCAATCAGCAGCTCGTGCCGGCGGCCCAGCCGCACGCCTGCGCGCACGTTCGCCGTGACATATCCAGGGATCGACGTGAGGAGCGGCGCCGAATCGACCCCAACGCCAAGCACGCGATTCTGAATCTGCGCCAGCGTCTCGGCCGTCGCCAGCAGGACGTCGTCCGCGGTCCCGAGAATGCCATCGGGCCCCGGACCGATCCATCCCCGGACGGTCGCGCCGTTCAGGAAGAAAGACCGGATGCTGCTCCGTGATCGCGTCGCGCCCGTGCGCCGATCCTCGAGGTCGAGCGTCGAGAGGCGGCCCTGCCGCGCGGCCGCGTGGATGTAGGGCTCGATCCAGAACGACTTGCCTGGCGGTGCGTAGGCCACGCGAAGATAGCCGTCGGGTGCGGGCGTTCCCCCTTCGATGTTCGGCGGCAAGTCGGTCCGCTTGTCGCGAGCGCGCACGTAGGTCAGGACGGTCCCGATGCGCCACGCGGGCGACACCTGCCAGTCGACGGTGTGCTCGAATCCGAACAGTCGCGCATCGTCGAAGTTCGTCCGCACAAGCACCGGGACCGTCGAGGGTGCGACGAAGACGACTCCGCTGGCACTCTGGGCGATGATCGGCTCGCCCCCCAGGCGAAGGCCCGACGCGCCGGGCGGAAGAATCAGCGCCTGCTTGGTGATGTTGTCGTTGACGTCATTGACGAAGAACGCGAGATCGGTGCGCCAGCTGCGGCCGCGATACCGCACACCCGCCTCGTAGTTCAGGCTTGTCTCCGGCCCGACCTGTCGAACCGGCTCGCCGGTCGAGACAGCCGCGTCGCTGGCCAGCGATCCGACGGTGGCGCCCAGGCCGGCAACATCCGGGGCCGCGACCTCGAAGCCCGAGCCGGTGAGCCCCAAGGTGCCAAGGTCCGTCATGTGGGGTGCGCGGAAGCCGCGGCTGACGTTCCCGTAGATGCTCAACTCGCGCGTGATGTTGGTGATGGCGCCGACGCGAAACGTGGCATCCCCGACCTTCAATGAGTCGTCGGGCCAGAGCCGGCGCCCGTTCACCACCGGACTGTCGGCCTCGCGCGCGCGATACGACGCGAGGCTGAAGCGAAAGCCGCCCATCAAGCGCAGGCGATCGGGCACGAGCGAGAACTCGTCCTGAATGTAGATGCCGCCGCTCCGATACGTCGCGCTGTCGGGGATGCGCGGGCGCCGGACGGTCGAGACTCCTGTCACCGGATTGAAGCTGTAGGATGGCGACTCGATCGTCTCCGGATAGAAATCGCCTCCCATGAGCAGATCGTGTGTGGTCCCGATTTGCTTCGACAGCGACACCTGCACGCCGTGCGCGCGCGTCCGCTCCGGCTCGTGGTTGATCGAGACGCGGGGGTTGCCGTTTCCGCCCTGGTTCACTCGCTCCTCACGCTGCGTGTTGAGCGAGTAGGTCACGCTCGCCTGATCGAACCAGCCGACACCCGCCTTGCGGTATCGCACGTAGAAGAAGTTCGCGACCAGGTTGCGAAGGTCGGCGACGAGATTTCCATCACCGCCGAGCAGCTGGTCATAGCGCTTGCTGCCGTCCTGATGCCCGCGCCCGTACTGGATAATGATCTGCGACTGGGTTGTCGGGGCCCAGTTCAACTTGGCCATGCCGCCGTATTGCGTGAAGCCGGTATCGGGCAGACGTTTGCGCATCAGGACGTCGGATCGCACGCCAAAAAAGCGCGCGACCGCCGCATGGGAATCGAACCCGCCCCCCGGCCTGACGGGATTCACGCGGCGTCCGGCCACATTGACGAGCACACCGAAGGTTGGCGCCGCGTAGGATGCGGACAGGTTCGAGCCGAAGCTCGTATCCGCGCTGTGAAAGAAGCTGCCGAACGCGCCGCGGAAAGGCCTGCCTTCCGTGAGAAACGACGGCACCTTGGAGATGAACTGGACGCTGCCACCAATCGCATCGCTGCCGTACTGCGCGCTGTTGGGGCCGCGGAGGATCTCGACGCTGTCGAGATCGGAGGGCTCGATGAGATCGAGAAACGTGTTGATGCCGCCGCGCGCCGCCGCCGTCGAGAACCGCACGCCGTCCATGAAGACGTTGACCTTGTTCCCCGTGAGGCCGCGGACGAAGATGCCGGCGATCGCGGGGCCCGTGCGCTGGAGCTGCACGCCCACCTCCTCGGCCGCCACCTGCGCGACGATCGCCTTGCTCCGCTGCCAGATTTCCGCGTCGCTGATCACATTGACGGGCTGCGCGATGGTGCTGGTGGCTTCAATGGCGCCCCGCGTTGCCGTGACCGTCACCTCCTCTTCGATGCCTTGCACGGCGAGCAGGACGATGAGATCTTTCAGGCCGGTGCGGCCGACCTTCACCGCCTGCCGGTGCGACGCGAACCCGGGCGCTGCCACGCGCAGCACGTATTCGCCGGGTGGCACGCCGGCGAACTTGTAGATGCCGGTCTGATCGGAGGCCGTCGACCCGATGACCGCCCGCTCAGAATCGATCAGGCTCAGGGCCGCCTCGGGAATCCCGGCGCCGGTGGTATCCAGCACCATGCCCGACACGTCCACCCGAGGCTGCGCGCCCGCCGTGCCCGCGAGCCCCACGAGCAAGGTTATGACCGCTACGACAAATCGCCATGACATCCAGGATACCTCCGACATGATCGCGGTATTCTAGCAGTGGTCGGGGATGTCCCAGGAAGGAAGCACACGGCAGGGTCTCAGGCTCACCACAGAGGGCACAGAGCGCACAGAGGCCAGACCAAGGTTTTCTCTGCGCCGCGCTGGGTCGTCTGTGGTGAGAAGGCGCATCACAGAGCGCGCAGAGATCCCGGCCAAGGTTCTCTCTGTGCTCTCTGTGTCCTCTGTGGTGAGAAGGCCCACCACAGAGCGCGCAGAGGCCAGGCCAAGGTTTTCTCTGTGCTCTCTGTGTCCTCTGTGGTGAGAGAGGTTCACCACAGAGCGCGCAGAGATCCCGGCCAAGG
>JACPPN010000296.1 GCA_016190995.1 Acidobacteriota bacterium
GCCCCACGCGACACCGAAGGGTCGAAGCGTGTCGACAACCCGCAGGACGGTGCCGTGACGATCGAGGAAGATGACGTCAATCGCAAAACGCATGAACCACGTGTGCACCATCGAGCACGGCTGCAGCACCAGTCCGTCGCCTTCGTCGAGCGACCGGCGGGCGAGCAGGCCGATCATGCGCGAGAACGGCGTCGCGGCTACCGTCGCAAGTGTGAACGGCGCCGCCGGCTCGATCACAAGCTTCGCGCGGGGCGCGCGACCCTCACCGCGAGCGCGCAAGGAACTGGAGCGCCACCGGCGCGATGATCACGATCAACACCGCTGGAAAGATGAAGAGCACCAGCGGAATGAGAATCTTCTGTGTCGCCTTCGCGCCCTCGCGCTCGGCGCGCTGAAACCGCTCGACGCGCATCCGCTCGGCCTGCTGCTTGAGCACGGGGCCGATCGACGCGCCGAGCAGGTCGGCCTGCACGAGGACCGACACGAAGGACGAGACCTCGGAAATCTCGACGCGCTGCCCGAATCCCTTGAGCGCTTCGGCGCGCGAGGTGCCGAGCCGGATATCGTTGAGGATGGTCGCGAGCTCGTCGCGCAGCGGCCCGATGGCGCCGCGTTCAACCAGCCGCTGGATGGCGGCGAGAAACTCGAGGCCCGCTTCCACCGACAGGGACAGCACGTCGACCGCGCCCGGCAGCGCGCGGACAATCGCCCGCTCGCGCGCCTTGCGCAGATCGCCCACCAGCCGATCCGGCACATAGAAACCGCCGATGCCCGCGACGATGAACAGCAGCGGGTTGCGGAAGATCGAGAAGATCATCGACGCGACGATGGGCGTGAGGACCGCCGTGATGGCCTTCATGGCCAGCAGATGGTCGACCGAGACGCCTTCCAGGCCGGCCCGCTGCAACGCCGTCGCCGCCGTGGCCCGGTACGTCTGCCAGCCGATGCGCTTCGTGAGCGGAGCCAGGGCCTGCAAGAGCGGAAACAGCATCCGGAACCAGATCGATGGCAGGCGCGACAGGTCGACCCCGTGCACCGGGAGGCCGCGCACCGCGACCGCGTGCAACCGCGCCGGCACCAGACTGTACGCCGCGATGGTCACGGCCGCGAACATCATCAGCATCGAGAGCACGTAGAGCATGATGGACGACCTCCTCGAGTCCCTACCCACACACGATCGACGTGAACGTCCCGCACACGTTTCCCCACGGGACGTTGCAAGTCTGCCCCGTCGTGGGCAGATAGGTCTTGGGCACCTTCGTCATCGACCACGAGACCACGGTGCCGCTGCAGCCCTGCATCTGGCACCACTTCTGCGCCATCGGCAGGCCGCAGCCGGTGGCCCACGTGACGCACCAGTCGAGCGGAATGCCGTTGACCGTCGGGCTGACGAACGTGTTGCACGGCGGTGGCGGCGGCGGTGGCGGCGGTGGCCCGCCCCAGCTCGTTCCCGTCATGCACACATCGTAGTCGTCGACCATGCAGTCGATGATCTTCTGGAACTCGGTGCGGAATGGCGGAAACATGAACGACAGCACGACGATGCCGAAGGCCGTTCCCAGACCGCCCAGCATCAGGTACTCGGTCGGCGTCTGACCGTCGGCGTCGGCGCACGCCTTCGACGCGCGCATGCGCGACACGAGCCATCGGAATCCCGAAGGCGAAAACGCCGAGCACACCAGCCGCGCCGCGCCTTTCATGCGCTCACCTTTACGCGCCTCATCATCAGTCACGAAGCTTCGCCACACACCGACCAGTCGGAACGACGCCTCGGTGTCCTCGAAGCTTCGTGACTCGGGCGTCGACGGCCGCCTCGGCTGTCTTACACATCGACTTTCACGAGCTTCAGCATCATCCACATGCCCAGCCCGTCGAGGACGAACACCAGCGCCATCAGCATCCAGCCGATTGGCGTCGTGAAGAACGGCCGCATGTAGTTCGGATCGATGAACGTGAACAGGAGCATCATGACGATCGGCATGGCGCACATGATGAGCCCCTGCATCATCCCCTGCGACGTCATGGCGCGGATCTTGCCCTCGACCTTCTTGCGCTCGACGACCGTCGTGGCGATGACGCCGAACGTCTCGCTGAGGTTGCCGCCCGTCTCGCGCAGCATCAGGATCGAGTCGATCGTGAGCTTGATGTCGTCGAGCGGCACGCGTTCCGCAAACCGCCGCAGCGCATCGTCGGTGAGACGGCCGAGGTGGATTTCCTTGACCACGCGGCCGAACTCGTCGGAGATCGGCGGCTTCATCTCGCGGAAGACCAGCTCCAGCGCCTGCTGGAGGTTGAGCCCCGACTTGAGCGAGTTGGCCATCAGGTGCAGCGCATCGATCATCTGATCGTCGATCGTCCGCAACCGCTTGCGCCGCTTGTAATTGACGAATTGGCGCGGCAGCAGATAGCCGCCGATGCCGAAGATGATGGCGAGCCACCACCCGCCGATCAGCCAGCCCACGAACAGCGAGCCGAAGATGACGAAGGTGATGAACCGCTGAGCGCGCTCGATGGTCATGTCTTCGAACATCGACTCGAACTCGATGGCCATCCATGACGCGTACGTCTGGATCTGTCGCAGCCACCAATTCGACAGCGATTCGTACGCGTAACGTACGAACAGCATCACGGCGCCGAACAGCAGGACGATCGCGAGAATTTTGAGCAGCATGGTCAGGCCGTCTGATGGAGGAAGATCTCGCGCGGAACCTTGATGCCGCGCCGACCGAGCGTTTCGATGAACGCGGGAATGTAGCCCGTCGGCACGTACTGGCCGTAGATCTTTCCGTCGGGCGCGAGTCCCGTCTGCTTGAACACAAACACGTCCGCCGTCGTGAAGACGCCGTTTTCCTGGCCCGTCACCTCGGTGATGTGCGTCACGCGCCGGGTGCCGTCCTGCAGCCGCGTCTGCTGGATGATCAGGTTGATGGCCGAGGAGATCTGATCCCGGATGGCGCGCGACGGCAGCTCGAGGCCGGCCATCAAGGCCATCGTCTCGAGCCGGCTGAGCGCGTCGCGCGGCGCGTTGGCGTGCACCGTCGTGAGCGATCCGTCGTGGCCCGTGTTCATGGCCTGCAGCATGTCGAGCGCCTCGCCGCCGCGGCACTCGCCGACGACGATGCGATCGGGCCGCATGCGGAGCGCGTTGCGCACGAGGTCGCGAATCGTGATGGCGCCCTCGCCCTCGATGTTCGCCGGGCGCGATTCGAGGGTGACGACGTGCTCCTGGGGGAGCTGCAGCTCGGCCGAGTCCTCGAGCGTGAGGATGCGCTCGTCGTCGGGGATGTAGGACGCCAGCACGTTCAGCAGCGTCGTCTTGCCCGAGCCGGTGCCGCCGGAAATCACGATGTTCAGGCGCGCCCGGACCGCCGCGCCCAGAAACGTCGACATCTGCTCGGTCAGCGACCCGTAGCCGATCAGGTCCTGCACGCCGAGCAGCTTCTTGGAGAACTTCCGGATCGTCAGGGCGGGGCCCTTGAGCGAGAGCGGCGGGATGATGGCGTTGACGCGCGACCCGTCGCGCAGCCGCGCGTCGACCATCGGCACCTTCTCGTCGATCCGGCGCCCCAGCGGCGCGACGATGCGCTCGATGACGCCGCGCAACTGCTCGTTGTTCAAGAACTTCGCGGGGGTGAGCGTCAGCTTCCCCGCGCGCTCGACGTAGATCTGATCCGGACGGTTGACCATGATCTCGGTGACGGCCGAATCGGCCAGGAAGTCCTCGAGCGGGCCGAGGCCGAGCGCTTCGTCGATGACTTCCTTGACAATCTTCCGACGCATCTCGCGCGAGTGGATGTCGCCGCCCTCTTCGTCCAGCAGCGACATCACCTTGCCTTCCGCGCGGGTCCGCAGCTCCTGCAGCTTGACCGGATCGCGCAGGTAGGTCAGGTCGGCCTTGCGGAGATCGATCTCCTCGATCAGCCGACGATGAATCGTGAGCTTGAGCTCCCGGACTTCTTCGTCGGCCACTGCCGCTTCGGCCGGGGCCTCCATGGTCGAGCGCACCTTCAGATCGCGCAGACCGCGCTGCGAGATCTCGCGTCCGAGACGATCGATGGCGCGCGAGATCGCGTGGCGCGGCATGCCGATCAGGATGGGCGTCGAGCGCGCCGCCGCCGCGGTCACCGGCTCCGGATCGTCGGGCAGCGTAACGAGAATGCGAACGCCGAGCAGCCGCTCGAGTCGCTCGGGCGCCATCCCGCCGCGCTCCGGCATCCGGTTCACGCAGAAGAGCAGCGACTCGGTCGGGATCTGCAGCGACCGCAGCAGGTCGAGGCAGTGGCGCGCGCGCGTGACGCTCGAGGGCGCCGCGTCCGACACGACGCACACGTAGTCGCTGCGATCGAGGAAGTGCGACGTGAGCGGTCCCGCTCCCGTCGGCATGTCGATGACGATCAAGTCGAACGCCGCGTTGGCCAGCTCGAACATCCGCGCGATGTTCTCCGGCGTGATGAGGCGCGCCTGCAGGACCTCGGTGACGAGCGGCATCACCGAGAAGCCGCTCGGCGCGGTCACGAGATAGGTGGCGAACACGTCCGGCGTCAGCCGGCCCAGCAGCGGCACCATGTCGCCGAGCGACTTGGCGCGCTCGAGACCGACGAGCGTGATCGCTTCACCCGGAATCGGATGGCCCGCGTCGATGAACAGGACGCGGCCGATGTCCTGCTGTTGGAGCCCGACGGCCAGATTCGTCGCGATGAGGGTCTTGCCGACGCCCCCGCCGCCGGAGTACACCACGATGGTCTTGGCGCGGTGCTGCGTTGGCATGGTCAGCGCTTCTCCGCGACGACGGGCTTCAGCCGCAGAACCATCAGGAGCTGCGTCTTCTTCGACGAGTCGTAGTACACCGGCACGCCCACATAGCCGACGCCCGGCACGCTGCCGACGCCGGGCAATCCCGTCGCGACCGAGATCCCGCCCGTGATCTTCCCGAGCTTGCTGCCGCCCGTCGATCGATCCACGTCCAGCACCGCCAGCAGATCGGCGCCCGCGATGCCGATGGGCTCGTTCGGCAGCGACTCGATGTCCCACGTCGCGCGCCGCCAGATTGACGGGTCGTAGTTCTTCGACTCGTAGGGCACGTTGGTCTCGAGCTGCAGATTGGTCTTGACGACGCCGTTCTCGTCGGCCGGGCCGGGTGTCAGCTTCAGCCGCATGCCGCTCTGCGTTCCTGCCGGCGCCTTCTTGCTGCTTTTCACCTTCGGCGAGATTTGCTGGCCGGGAATGAACAGGCTCCCTTCCGACCCGACCTGCGCCTGCACCTTGCCGCTGTACAGCACGCGGCCGCTCGGCTGCACACCGGAGCCGTACGATCCGGTCCCGAAGCCAATGCTCGCTTCCAGCACCTCCACGGCGTACTCCACCGCGCCGGTCGGCAGCGTCCCGGCCGGCGCGCCGGGCCCGCCCGAGGTGGCCATCGGGGTCCCGTGCGCGGCGGCGCCGCCCTGCGCTGCCCCGCCCGCGGGCGGCACGTACCGAACGACGCTCTGCACGTTGGCGGAGTCAGCGATCTTCTGAATGGCGTTCAGGTCGTCTTCCGAGCTGACGGATCCGGCGATGATGAGCGACTCGCCGAGCTTTCGTACCGTGACGGAGGGAAAGTCCTTGAGCAGGTCGCGAAGATCGCGCTCGAGGCCCTCGGCCTCGCGCGTCGTGACCGTGATCAGGATCTCCGCGCGCTTGACGCGCTTCTGATCCCACAGCGTCAGCATGGTCCGCCCCTCGGTCTTGCCCATGACGAGCAACTGGGTGCGGCCCGTCAGCACGGTGAAGTCAGCGATTTCCGGATCGCCGATGGCCACGTCGCCCACGGGGAAGCCCGGCTCGAGCGTCAGCTGCTCCTTGACGAACACCGTCTTCTCGGAAGAAGCCAGCTCCTGCGCGAGGGCGATCGTCGCGCACAGCGGAACGAGAAAGGCGAAGCAAATCGCGCGTGTCATGAGAAACCCTCTGGTTCTTGAAGACCATCCCGCAGGCCGGGCCTGCACCATCGTTAGTAGCGAAGCTTCGCCTCAAACCGCCGAGTCACAAGGCGGGACAGGCGAACCTTCGCTACTAGTTGCGCGGGCGCCACAGCGGCCGCGCCTAAGACAGCTCCTAAGGGTCATACACAGTAAACTTGCTTCATCTCTCACCGGTCGGCTCCTTAGGAGATGTCTAGAGC
>JACPPN010000032.1 GCA_016190995.1 Acidobacteriota bacterium
GATCGACGGCAGACCGAAGGAGACATCGACTTCGACCTGGACGACGTAGGCGTCGATTCCAAAGACCGCGGCGCTTCGGAAACTGGCCAGCATCGATGGGCCGGAGTGCAAGGGGCGACCCCGGCGCGGGCAACCGTCGATCTCGTGATTTCGGCCGAGCGCTGACCGGATGGTGAGGATTCCGCGACGTCGGGGTATGCCCGAGATCGCAAGCGTTGCGACGTGCGGGAGGACTCAGGGGGCGGCGAAAAAAGGGAGCTGCCGACCCGGCACCCGGCTACTGCGACAGGCTGCCGAGGCGGCGGCTCGCGAAGATCGTCAGGCGATCGCCGGGGTTGATGCGACTTCCACGCAGCCGATTCCACGACTTGATATGCGCCACGGTGGTCTTGAAGACGCGGGCGATCGCAAAGAGCGTGTCGCCGCTCTTGACGCGGTACACCAGCCTCGCCAGTTCGGAACGGTCACCGGCCGGCGTGTCGGCCGCGGCCGCCACACAGCGCGACGCCGCAAACGGTTCGGGCTTCGGCGCGGGATTGTCCAGATGCGCCGCCAACACGGCCGAGGGCGCCCGCGGGATGATCAACGCCTGTCCGGCCCTGATACGCGACCGTACGGAGAGATTGTTTGCTTCGGCAAGATCCACGCGGCGCACCCTCAGCTTGCGCGCGACGGTCGCGAGCGATTCGCCCTTACGCACCGTGTGCCACTTGAAGGAGGCGAGATCGCTGGCCGACGCCTGTGCGAGCTTCGCGCGCAGAACTTCGGCCGTGCCGAGTGGCACCTTCAGCGAATAGTTCGGGTATTTGACGGGAGTCGTCCAACGCCGCAGCTCGGGATTGAGCGCCTGGATCTCGTCGATCGAAGCCCCGGTCCACTCGGCGACGCGGCGCAGATCGATTGCGCGCGGCATCTCCACCTTGTCGTACGCCACGGGTTCGGCGACGGGTACCTGGAAGCCGTACTGGAGCGGGTTCTTCGCGATGATGATGGCCGCGAGGATCATCGGCACGTACTCACGGGTCTCACGCGGCAGATAGCGCGTCGTGCTGCTCATGCGCCAGAAGTCGCCGAGCCCCGACCGCTTCAGCGCGCGCTGCACCCGGCCCGGGCCGCCGTTGTAGGAAGCGAGCGCAAGGTGCCAGTCGCCGCCGAACAGATTCACGAGCGTCTTGAGATACTTCGCTGCCGCGACGGTCGCCTTCTCCGGATCCGAGCGTTCATCGATATACCAGTCGTGGTGCAGGCCGTTTTCGAGCGCGGTTCCCTTCATGAATTGCCAGACGCCCTTGGCCTTCGCCCGCGACAAGGCATTAGGCTTGAAGGCGCTCTCGATGAGCGGAACGTACGCGAGATCGAGCGGGAGGCCTTCCGCGCGGAAAACGCTCTGAATCATCGGCAAATACTTGGCGCCCCGCTCTATCCCGTCCTGCAGGTAGTCGCGGAGCCGCCCCTGGAACAGATCGACGTAACTCAGAACGCGCTGATTGAATGGGATTGGGATGTCGTGATCGGTGCTCTTCAGGTCGTCTTGGACCGTTTGCTGCAGCTCCGGCCCCGGAGGCGCGGGCCGCTCGAAGGTCGTCATCGCGAGCAGCTCGTCGATAGAGGCGGGCTCGTATTTCTTTTCCGTGAACCCGTCGCCCTCCGCCAGCGCAGCCATCTCGAGCGCACTGATGCGATCGACGAGCCGGTCGAAATGCTGCCGCAGTCTACTGTCGGCGCGCGCGCCGTACGACGATTCCAACAACACGCCCAACGACCGGTTGAATTCGACCTTCGCCTGGTCAAGGTGGCCGAGGTCGAACTGCTGCCGGCCCTTGTTGAAATGTTCCTCAGACGTTTTGACCAGCTCCGCCACAGGATCGGGCGGCTCGGGGGCGGGAGGCGGCTGAACCGCCTTGACAGGGGCGCTGGGTAGCGCGGCGACCTTCGGGACCTGAGGTCTCGGGTGGCCGCCGCAACCAAAGGCCAGCACTGCCAGACTGACCGTGGCCGCGCGCGGCAGCCAGCTCGCGTGTTTCATGGAGGACTCCAGCGGAAACACCCGCCAACCGCAGCGGATGTTTACATCGCGTGCGCCCCACAGGGGCGTTGTGGTCTCCGAATGTCTCCCGATCCGGACTTATCGGGAGAGAAGCTCGAGTTCTTTCGAGGCCGGACAGCGTTCGGACCCGACGAGCTCTGCCGCAGGCCCGACAGCATAGCACAGCATTGCCGCGCCGCTCAACCGTAAGTTCAATCAACTCAACAGTAGAGGGAACACGCGTCGCTCACGCGCCGGCCGGTGCTCGCCAACCACCCTGGACAAACACCCGGTTTGCCTCGCCAAGGTCGCGGGCGGCGGGTGTAATGATGGCCCGTTCGCTGACGACAATCTTGCGTCCGGCCCGGATTGCCAACCGAACGTCTTCTTCACAGACGAACTCCATCGGTTTTTCCAATGACGCCCGGCTCGAGGCGGTGCCGGCGGGCGCCGACGGTTCGGCCGCCGGACGCGAGTAACCCCGTGAGGTGAGGAACTCGTCGATGCGGCGTGACAGCGATTCGGCGCTGATACCGGCGGCGACGGGTCGTTGCGGCGCAGTCGGAAGCAGAGACGCCACTTTGGCGGCGGCCGCCGTACCAGCCGATTGGAAGCGGCTGACAGCCGGCGCGAGCTCGTAGGCCAGGCGCTTGATGTTGAGAAGGTGCCGGGGTGAGATGTTGTCGGACGTAATATTGCCGCCGAACCCCCCGCAGCCCAGCGTCATGGCCGGATCCAGACCCGTCGTCAGGCCAATCGACCCGTGCGCAGTCGGCGTGTTGACAACGATCCGGAACGCAGGTTTCTTGAGCCCGAACTGCAGGATGATCTCGTCATTTCGCGAATGGATGGACATGGTGTGACCCATGCCGCCATAGCGAAGGATCTCCTTGCACCGCTCGCATCCTTCCCGCCAGTCCTTCACGAGATAGTAGGAGAGGACCGGACACAGCTTTTCGATCGACAGCGGATAGTCCCGACCGACACCTACAAGTGGCGCGATGAGCACACGCGTCTCGCCGGCCACCTTGAACCCGGCCTTCTCGGCGATGTAGGTTGCGGGCTTGCCGACGAGCGCCGGGTTTGGCAAGCGCTGTGGCGTCACGAGAATCTTGGCAAGCGCGTCCATCTCGGCGGCGGACATGAAATAGGCGCCCTGTCCCTGGAACTCGCGCCTGACCTCGTCGGCGATTGGCTCGTCGACGACCACCGAATTCTCGGCAGAGCACAGGACGCCGTTGTCGAACGTCTTGCCTGTGATGATGTCGCGCACCGCCTTGGTGATGTCCGCGGAGCGCTCGATATAGGCGGGCGCGTTTCCCGGTCCCACGCCATAGGCGGGCTTTCCGGCACTGTATGCGGCGCGAACCAGACCCATTCCGCCCGTCGCCAGGATGACCGCGACCTCGCGCTGCTTCATCAGCTCCTGGGTTCCCTCGAGCGTGACGGTCTTCATCCAGCCAATCGCCTGCTCCGGCAGCCCGGCGCTCAGCCCGGCCTCGTACATGACTTCGGCGACCCGGCTGATGCACTTGACCGCCGCCGGGTGCGGGCTCAGAACGATGGCGCAGCGCGCCTTAGTCGAGATGAGGATCTTGTAGATGGCCGTGGAGGTTGGGTTGGTCGAGGGAACGATCGCCGCGACGACCCCGAACGGCTCAGCAATCTCGACGACCTTGCGATCCTCGAGCCGCCGAATGATCCCGACCGTTCTCATCGGTTTGATGAACCGGTACACCTTTTCCGACGAGAACCGATTCTTCTGAATCTTGTCAGCGACAACGCCGTAGCCGGTCTCTTCGACCGCCTGGCTGGCGAACGGCTCCGCCTGGGCGGTAGCGGCTGCGGCCATCTGATCGACGATGGCGTCGATCTGTTCCTGCGAGAACTCGGCGAGCTGGGCTTGCGCCAGCCTGGCTTGCCGTGCCAGGGTGCGGGCTTCGTGAATCGAGGTAAGGTCCCGATCGGATGCGACGGGCGAGGCCGCCTGTGCCATGGCCCAACTCCCGCGCGGCCCTCGCGAGGAGAGCCACGCGATAGGTTATCTGGCTGCGATTTCCTTGGTCTTGGGGAGGATCTTCTCGACTTCGCTGTGCGGCCGCGGAATCACGTGGACGGCAACGAGCTCTCCGACCCGGCGGGCTGCTGCGGCGCCCGCATCGGTCGCCGCCTTGACGGCGCCGACATCACCGCGGACCATGACCGTGACATATCCGGCGCCGATGTACTCCTTCCCGACGAGCAGCACGTTCGCGGCTTTGACCATGGCGTCGGCTGCCTCAATCGAGCCGATGAGCCCTTTGGTCTCGACCATCCCAAGCGCTTCCTGCGGCATCACGGCCTCCGGAGGGCGGGCCGCGCGCGCTTCGGGGAGATCCTTCGGCGGCGCGCCCGGCCGTGCACGAATGTGAAACGGGCTGGAACTCTAACATATTGCGGTAGATGCGACAACTGGTGTAACATGCGCCCCCCGCTGGTTGCGACGCGTGCCGCCGCCGTTCCTGCCGTCACCGTTGGAGGTTTCCAAGCCAACATGAAGGTTCGAGTGCCTCTCGCTATCGTGTGTCTGGGGATCGGTCTCGTCGCCGGATGCGGATCCCGGAAGGCGTCCATCGATCGCCCGGTCGCAACGCCGTCGTTTGCGGTGAGCCGCGGCAAGGCGCCGCTCGGCAGCCCTGTGGAGGCGACTTACCGCTTCGTCGTTTCGCCTGATTTGAAGCTTCTCGATCAGGATTATCGCGTCCTTGTTCACTTTCTGGATTCCGATGACGAGCTGATGTGGACCGACGATCACGACCCGCCGGTCCCCACGTCACAGTGGAAACCCAGCCAGACAATTGAGTACAGCCGCACGATGTTCATCCCGGTCTACCCGTACATCGGCAAGACCTCGGTGCAGATGGGTCTCTATTCGCGGAAGGAGCGGACGCGCCTGCCCCTCGCCGGTGAGGACATGGGTCAGCGCGCATACCGCGTCGGCAGCATGGAGCTCCTGCCGCAATCGGAGAACATCTTTCTCATTTACAAGGACGGGTGGCATCGCACGGAAAGCGCGCCGGACAACGCGGCCATCGAGTGGCAGTGGACGAAGACGGAAGCCACCATCAACTTCCGCAATCCGAAGCGCAACGCGCTGTTCTATCTCGAGTACGAAGGACGTCCCGACGCGTTCCCCGAGCCGCAAACCGCGACCCTTTCGGTCCGCGACCAGATAGTCGATACCTTCAAGGTGAACGAGAAGGAGCCCGCGATCCGCAAGGTTTCACTCTCCACCGAGCAGCTTGGCTCGGATGACATCGTCGAGCTCAAGATTCAGGTGGACAAGACGTTCAAGCCCTCCCAGGTTTCGGGCGGTAACAACCTTGATCAACGCGAGCTGGGCTTGCGCGTGTTTCACGCGTTCCTCGAGCCGCACTGAGACCTATAGCCTCGGACCTGCTCGAGCTTTGTCGCTTGGATGGCAACAGCATTTCTTGGGACTGAGGTCAGGCGGTGCTACTCTGCTGGTGAATGAGGATGCTTCTGGAGCGCGGCATGAGTAGGGTTACAGCGCAAGCGATCACCCTGGCGTTTCTCATGGTCTGGTTGGCCACACCTGCACACGCGGAACTGGTGTTTTTCAGCTCCGGACGGACCATGTCGATCAAGGACTACCGCGTCGAGGGAACGACGCTCGTCCTCATGCTTCGAGGCGGTGGCGAGGTCTCCTGCGATCCCTCGATGATCGATCGCATCGGTCCCGATGAGGTGCCCTACCC
>JACPPN010000298.1 GCA_016190995.1 Acidobacteriota bacterium
ACCTAAGACAGCTTCTCAAGCCGCACGCACCGACGAAAACTTGCTTCACTTGCAAGGACATTGGCTTTAGAAGGTGTCTAGGGAGAGTCCCGAGTCCCGCGTCCCGAGTCCCTGGAGGGAACCGACATGACCTTGAGCTGCCCGGTGGATCTGGACGTCGCGCGCCTGCGGCACGAGGTGCGCGCGATGTACGCGCGCGTCGCGACATCGCCTGACGGCGAGTTCCACTTTCACCGCGGACCGGCGTACGCCGCCCGCGTGCTCGGCTATGACGCAGGGGAGCTCGCCTCGCTGCCCGACAGCGTCACGGCATCGTTTGCGGGCGTCGGGAACCCGCATGCCATCGGCCCGATGCCGCACGGTGCCGCCGTGCTCGACATTGGATGCGGCGCGGGCACCGACCTGCTGCTCGCCGCAGGCAAGGTCGCGCCGGGCGGACGGGCGATTGGCGTCGACATGACCGACGGCATGATGCAACGGGCGCGCGACGGCGCCCGGCAGTGCGGCTTCGATCACGTCGAGGTTCGCGCGGGCGACGCGACGGCCCTGCCGGCGGAGGACGGGAGCATCGATGTCGTGATCTCGAACGGGGTCATCAACCTCGTGCCCGACAAGGCGGCGGTGTTCGACGAAATCGCCCGCGTGCTGAAGCCGGGCGGCCGCCTGCAAATCGCCGACATCGTCATTGGTGTGGATCTTCCCGAGAGCGCGAAACGGGACATCGATCTCTGGACCGGTTGAATCGCCGGCGCTCTGCTGGAAGCAGAGCTCGTCGAGGCTTTTCGCGGGCACGGATTCAACGACGTCCGGGTCACGCATCGATTCGACTGTTTCGCCGGCACGTCGAAGGAGCGGACGGCGCGGAAGTACGGCGTCGCCGGTGTCAACGTGTACGCGGCGAAACGAAAGAGCCGGTGAACGGATCGGCTCCGAGCTCCTGGTTCCCGAGTGCCACGTTCATGGTGGCGCGACGATCAGAAAGTCGTAGCCACGGCGCCGAGTACACAGAGGAATCAGCCTTCCTGATCTGTGTGACCACCCATTCGGCCGCGAGCTTGGAAATCTCCTGTCGCGCCTTGACGAGCGGCATCGGGCAGGACAACGCTCGCGCGTCCAACACGTGATCGAACCGCAGATCGTTCATACCGTCCGCCCCCTCGTCGTCGCGGCAAGGGCGCACTGATTCCGCCCCAGCTCGACCGCCGCCTGCCTTTCCTCGTCCGCCTCGAGGAGCCTGGCGTTGACACGTTTGATGTTTCCCCGGACTGGGATTTCAGGGGCTGGTTCGACAGACAATATAAGAAGGAGACTCGTTGATTCGTCCAATGAAACGTCTTGATGCTAGTAATCATCCGTATACTTTCCAGCCGTGCCAGCACGGCTGAGGAGCGTTCCTCAACACCTCGGAACCCGGAGGTGACGAATGGCTGATGAGACCCACGGTGCGACGGTCACCGATCCCGTTTGCGGCATGACGGTCGATCCGGCCGCCGCCGAATTCACACTCGATCTTGAAGGGCAGACCTACTACTTCTGCTGGCGAGGCTGCCTTGAGAAGTTTCAAGCCGACCCGGCGCGCTACACGACGCCCGCCAGCCCAACCCAGCACTTAGCACCCAGCACCGAGCAGGCAGCACCCAGCACCGAGCGCCCAGTACTTGCAACGCCTCTATCCAAGGTCGAATACACGTGCCCCATGCATCCCGAGATTGTGCGCGACGAGCCGGGCGCATGCCCCATCTGCGGGATGGCCCTCGAGCCGCGCACCGTCACGGCCGACGAGCTGCCGAACCCGGAGCTCGTCGACATGACGCGGCGCTTCTGGATTGGTGCGCTGCTCGGACTGCCGGTCTTCGGCTACGCGATGGCCGCGATGGTGATTGGCGATCCTCTCCATGCCGTCGTGTCGCCTCGTCTCGCGAACCGGCTGCAGTTGATCTTCGCGACGCCCGTTGTGCTGTGGGCAGGCTGGCCGCTCCTCGAGCGGGGCTGGCGATCGATCCAAAACCGCAGCCCCAACATGTTCACGCTGATCGGTGTCGGGGTCGGCGCGGCGTACGCCTACAGCGTGCTCGCCACGATTGCGCCGGGCGTATTCCCCGACGGCTTCCGGATGCACGGCTCTGTCGAGCCGTACTTCGACTCCGCAGTGGTCATTACCGTGCTCGTGCTGCTCGGCCAGGTGCTCGAGCTCCGCGCGCGCAGCCGCACGAGCTCCGCGATCAGGGCGCTGCTCGGTCTCTCACCAAAGACCGCTCGCATCCTCCGCGCGGGACGGGAGGACGATGTGCCCGTCTCGAGCGTTCGGGTCGGGGACATGCTGCGGATTCGGCCCGGCGAGAAGATCCCCGTCGATGGCGTCGTCGTCGATGGCGGCAGCGCGGTCGACGAGTCGATGGTGACGGGCGAACCGATTCCGGTGGAGAAGGCCGGCGGCGCGAGCGTGATTGGCGGGACGATCAACGGAACCGGGACGCTCACCATGAGAGCGCAGCGTGTGGGGAGCGAGACCCTGCTGGCGCAGATCGTCAGGATGGTGGGCGAGGCGCAGCGGAGTCGCGCGCCCATTCAACGGCTGGCCGATCGTCTCGCGGCCTACTTCGTTCCAGCGGTCATTGCCGTCTCGATTCTCACGTTCATCGTCTGGAGCCTCGCCGGGCCTGAGCCCAAGCTCGCCAACGCGCTCGTCAATGCTGTGGCCGTGCTCATCATCGCGTGTCCTTGCGCGCTCGGACTGGCGACCCCAATGGCTATCATGGTGGGTACGGGCCGCGGCGCGACCGCGGGCGTCCTCATCAAGAACGCCGAGGCGCTCGAGACGCTGGGCAAGGTCGACGTTCTCGTGGTCGACAAGACGGGAACCCTGACGGAAGGCAAACCTCGGGTCTCGCGTCTCGTCCCGGTGGGCAGACTCGAGAAACAGGAGATCCTTCGGCTGGCCGCGGGCCTGGAGCAGGCGAGCGAGCATCCGCTCGCCGCCGCCGTCGTGCGCGCTGCGCGTGAGGCAGCCGTCACGATTCCATCCGTCCGCGATTTCCGGTCGTACACGGGCAAAGGCGTGGTCGGCCGCATTGACGAATATCGCGTCGCCTTGGGCAACGCGGAGCTGATGAACGAGGAAGGCGTCGCGCTCGACAGCCTCCTGCGCCGCGCCGACGAACTGCGTGGCCAGGGAGAAACGGTCGTCTTCGTGTCGGTGGATGGCGCGCCCGCGGGACTTCTTGCCGTTGGGGATCCCATCAAGGACTCCACGGTCGAAGCCATCAAGCTGCTTCACCACGAGCGCGTGCGAATCCTGATGGTCACGGGAGACACGGAGGTGACCGCGCGGGCCGTGGCGGGACGTGTCGGTGTCGACGAGGTGGAGGCCGGCGTGTTGCCTCAGCGAAAACAGGAGATCGTGCAACGCCTGGAGCGCGAAGGCCATCACGTGGCGATGGCCGGCGACGGCGTCAACGATGCGCCGGCACTGGCCGCGGCCTCCGTGGGGATTGCGATGGGGACGGGTACCGACGTCGCGATGGAGAGCGCGGGGATCACGCTGGTGAAGGGCGACCTGCGCGGCATCGCGCGGGCGCGGCGTCTGAGCCATGCGACGCTTCGAAACATCCGGCAAAATCTCTTTCTCGCCTTCGTCTACAACCTGATTGGCGTGCCCGTGGCCGCGGGCTTGCTCTTTCCGTTCTTTGGCCTGCTCATCAGCCCCGTCTGGGCGAGCGCCGCCATGACCCTCAGCTCGCTGTCGGTCATCACCAACGCGCTGCGCCTGCGGCACGTCGAACTCTGATCAGGGATCGGGGATCAGGGAGGGATCGGAGATCCAGGGGATCAGAGATAGATCGGGGATTAGGATCCGGGACTCGGGACTCGGACCAGGGACCCGGGACTGACTAGGGACTCTAGACGATTGAGCCGCCGGATTCCCGCTAGCCCCTTGTTACTCTTCGAGTTTCCCCGCGTTGATCGCAACGGCACACAAGACGCCGGGCGGCAGCACCGCAAGAACGAAGGCGCGCTCCCCAGATTCCAGATTGCCGATTGAACGATCACGGATTCGTAGGAAACACCTCGGTTTTCGTTGCGGGCGTCGTGCACGATCTTACACGGTCCAAGGAGACGCCTGACCGTTTTGTGACCTTCCCAAACCCAAGCAGAAAGCTCAGCCAGAGGCTCGCGTCTTGCACGGCCTGAGCGATCGTACTGCTGCAGAAGCCGTCCGGATCGCGCCAGATGCCGTATGAAATCGCCATTCTCGGCGTCCTGGCGGCGTTCCTCTGGACGCTGCTCGTGGCGCCCCTCTCCTCCGACCGCACGCCATTTCCGTTGTTGTACGCGTCGGTCATCATCGCGAGCTGGTTCGGCGGTTTCCGGCCGGGCCTCCTGGCGACGTTGCTTGCGTCCGGTGTCAGCTACGCCCTGCTGGTCGGCAGCCTCGCGGTCTTCCATCCCCAGGCCGCGGTCAGCGTGGGCGTGTTTCTCTGCACGGCCCTGCTGAGCAGCTGGCTGATGTCGGCCCAGGGCGCGACCCATGCCGACGGCTGCCCCGCGAACGAGGCGCGGCTGCGAGAGCTGTTCGACAACGCCACCGACATCGTCTACACGCACGACCTGTCGGGCCGCTTCACCGCGCTGAACAAGGCGGGGGAACGGATCACGGGATACAGTCGTGCCGAGGCGCTCGCGATGCGGATCGAGCAGATGATTGCGCCCGAGCACGTGGATCTCGTCAGACGCGTGATCGCCGAGAAGCTCGCGGACGGCGGCCGCGCGACGACCTATACGGTCGACCTCATCGCGAAAGACGGCCATCGCGTCACGGTGGAGGTGAGCTCGTGGTTGCTTCACGCGAACGGGCGGCCGACCGGCGTGGAAGGGATCGCGCGCGACATCGGGCGCCGCAGGCGCTCGGAAGCACAGTACTGGGGCGCGCTGCGGATGGAAACCGTGGGTCAGCTCGCTGGCGGCGTCGCGCACGACTTCAACAATCTGCTGACCGGCATCCTCGGCTACAGCGAGCTCTTGCTCGAGCGGATGGCGCCCGACGACCCCAACCGCGCGGACGTGATCGAGATTCAGAAAGCAGGGGAAAGCGCCGCCAGCCTGACGCGCCAGCTGCTGGCGTTCAGCCGGCGGCAGGTGCTGCGGCCCGTGCCGATGAACGTGAACGCGGTCATATCGCGCATCGAGAACATGCTGCGCCGTCTCATCGGCGAGAACATCGAGCTCACCATGATGCTCGATCCGACGGTGTCGGCGGTCAAGGTGGATCCCGCGCAACTCGAACAGGTGATCCTCAACATCGGGATCAACGCGCGGGACGCCATGCCGAATGGCGGCACCCTCAGGATCCAGACGTCGAACGTCCATCTCACGCAGTCGGAGGAAGACGGAATCGCGATCGTGCCCGGCCACTACGTACAGCTCGCGATCTCGGATAGCGGCATCGGCATGAACGCACAGACACGCTCGCGCATTTTCGAACCGTTCTTCACGACGAAAGAACGGGGCAAGGGCACGGGGCTCGGCCTCTCGACGGTGTACGGCATCGTGAAGCAGAGCGGCGGGTACATCTGGGTCGCGAGCGCGCCCGGCGAAGGGACCGCATTCCGCATCCAGCTGCCGAGCATCGAATCGGTGCCCCTCGAGCCGGGGCCCCAGGAATCGCGCCCCGTCACGACGGGGACCGAAACGATCCTTCTTGCGGAAGACGAGGACGGCTTGCGACGAATCATGAAGCGCGCCCTGACGATGTCGGGGTACCGCGTACTCGAGGCGCAGAACGGCGAAGAAGCGGTCCGCCTCGCCGAGCAGCATCATGACGACATCCCGCTGCTCATCACGGACGTCATCATGCCGGGCATGACCGGCCGCGACGTCGCCGACTGGCTGATGCCCCTCCGGCCGGAGATGCGCGTTCTCTACATCTCGGGCTATTCGGAGGACGCGATCTCACGCCACGGCGTCCTGAGTGCCCAGGCGTCCTTTCTCCAAAAACCGTTCACGCCGCAGCAACTCCTGCAGCGCATCCGCGAGATGCTGGACGGGGCTCCCACCGTGGCTTGAGTGGGCGAGCAGGCCGCGCGAACCGACGCCGCCAGCCTGAGGGTCTTCAGTCAGGCATTTCGCGAGCCCGAGTGGCCCGCCGCGGGCGTGGGTGCCAGGCCTGGTTGCCGGGCAGCCGCGCCGTGACGCGAAAGCGCGCGCCACGCCCGCAGGCCGTCGGCAACCGCGAGCGGGAGAATGATGGCGTTGATGGCCGCCGACGTCAGGCACCAGAAACACCAGGCCTTCACCTTCGCGTGCATCTCGTAGGTCAGCCAGGCGCTCGCGGCGGCGGCCCCACCTGAAATCGCAGCGAGGGCAAGCGGCTGCAAGGGTCGCTGTTCAGGCGTCCGGTCACCGCTCCACGTGGCAAGGGTCGCCATCGCGCCGTAGCCCAAAGCGCCAACCGCGGAGTTCGGAATCCCGAAGTGCTTCGCGTGCTTCGAGCGCCCGACGATCTCGCAGCCGGGGCCGAAGAACGGACACGCAAGGTGATCGATGAGCCCCTCGGTGTAGGCAAGCATGTAGAGCGCGTCGGCAAGACCGGCCAGGCTCAGGGTGACGACCAACAGACGTTTGCCTTTCATGACTGTCCCCGCGTGCGACACGGCTTGGTTGTCCTCATTGATGATACGGATCAGTCCGCAGTGGCTGGCGGCCCATCGCCGGCGCTCCGGCGTTCAGGAGCCTTCCGTTCCCTCAGGCGTCCGCGCGTTCAGGGCAAGCTGGCCGTGCCCAAGCAGTTCGAGAACCGACACGGCAGTCCCGAGCGCAGACGCGCCGAAATGGAACGGCAGTATCTTCACGTTCTTCGACCAGGCCGGAATGGCCGTCGCCCCAATCAGGACTCCTGTATACGTCGATATCACAAGGCCGGGGGCGGCGGCAATGATCTCTGCTGCGTCCCCGACGAGGCGAACGGGAAGCGCGCCGCCAGACTGTCGATCGATCCAGTCTGCGAACGCCGCAGCGGCCGAGGCGCTCGAGAACGCCGCGAGCGTCCACGACCCGACCGACATGGGACTCTGGATCTTGAACACGCGAAGCATGTTCAGAAATCGCTCCGGCCGGCCGAGGTCCGAGACGAGCAGGCCGGCAGATGCGAACCCGCCCGCGGCCGCAATCCATCTCGCATCCGACGCCAGACCGTCGCCGGCGCCCTTCATCCGCGCGACGGCCCCGATCACCGCCGATGCACCCGCGGCGCCGCCGACGAAAAAGTAGGCCGGAATTTCCCACGTCCAGGGCGGCGCTTTGAGGAGTGCGCGGAGATAAGAAAAGATGATTCCTTGGCGGTCTCGGCGCCTTCCGCGGTTACGGCTCTTAATGCCACAGATCGCTTGTGTTGACAATGTCCGCGGCGGGTCCTGTCGCCGGGGTTGCCGGGCAGCCCCACCCGTCGGGTCCCCAGGGCGTGATTTTAGGCGGTCGGCCATGATTCTGCTGTTGGCTCACGCGCTGGGGCCCCCTCGGTCTCGGCGCCAGAAGCAATGATCACGGGGTAGGCCCTCGAAGTCTCGACCTGGCTGATGGTCCCGTTCACGTAGCGGAGGGTCGTCGACGCATTGCGATCTTGACCTGCTAGCAGCTCCTCGTCTCGTTACGGCCCCGTACGCTTGTGGATGATGTCGAGGGGCTTCGCGCGGGATTTCGGAACTCCTTGACCACGTGTGTGTAGCCTCCCACGGACCCGCACGCCATTCAATTTGCGACGCACTTGCTGGTCGATGGTCACGACATCCGAACGGTGCAGGAACTGCTCGGCCACGCGGACATCAGTACCACGATGACGTACCTCCACGTGCGGAACCGGAGCGGGCTGGGCGTCCGCAGTCCGTTCGACCGACGGACTGGCCGGCCGCCACGGCGACCGACGGCATAAGCAGCGAACGGCGAGAGGGGCTGCGAGCCGCCGCGGCCAAGCGTGTCAGGTCCGCGGCGCCCGTCCCAAGCCTTAACAGATTCAGGGCGCAGCAGTTGCCGCGTTCAGG
>JACPPN010000291.1 GCA_016190995.1 Acidobacteriota bacterium
CCTCATCCCACTCGGCCCCACCCCACTCGGCCTCATCCCACTCGGCCCCACCCCACTCGTGGTGTCCGGCTTTAGCCGGACCCTGCCCGGCTTCAGCCGAACGTCGGTGCCCGGCAGCGTGGCCTGGCTCTCGCCTGACGACCGGGGCGGCAGGTATGAGGGCACAACCAGCGTGCGAACGATGAGGCGCCCGATGAACTCGGCCGCGCTCGCCCGGATGGCCATCCCTTGCCGCCGATCGACCAGCAGTCGCGCGAGATCGGGCAGAGCCGAGAGATCGTTGGCACCCGCGCGGTACATCGTGTCGGCGACCCGCACGGCGGCTTGGCGGCGCTCACCATCGCCGTACCACTGATCCATCACCGCCAGGGCCCATTCCGGCGATCGATTGTCGTGACATGTCGTGCAGGCGTTCGGCACGCCGTAACGGGCCGTCAGCTCCGGAACCGGCGCGGCAAACGTATGGTCGCGACGTCGATTGAGCAGCCGCCAGTTCACATCACTCATGTGACACTCGATGCAACGGCTGCCAATCGACTCGGCGCGATGATGGGTATGCGCCGAGAAGTCCCGGGTCCCGGGTCCCGGGTCCCGAGCCGGTGGCGAGCTATTCGGGACTCGGGACCCGGGACTCGGGACTTCCTCAGGGACTCGGGACTCGGGACCCGGGACTTGCGTATGGCACTGCGTACAGAGCAGATCGCTCCGCGCCATCGGGACCTTGAGGGCGTGATCGTTTTTCGAGCCGTGCCCGACATGGCACGACGTGCACGTGATGTCGCTTTTCGCGAAGCACCCGCTCAAGGTGAGCGCCTGCGGCCGGTTGAAGCGGTTCGGCCGGCCGTCGGGCCAATAGTCGCCCTGTGGATCGTTGTCGGGAATCGGCTGACTGATGAGGAAGGGCAGCGCGTAGTCGTCGTACCGATCGCCGGGCGCAAACCCGACGAAGAGGTTGTTCTTGTTCCCGTGGCAGTACGAGCAGGCGTCGAACACCTGCCGCCGGTCCGCCGAGCGCGGCGAGAAGACCTTCAACAACCGGCCCAGTTGGCGGTTCTTCGCGGAATGGTCGTACGTGGGACGACTCGCCGGATTGGCTTCCCACGACTTCATGAGAGCAACGTGCGCGCGCCCGGGTCCATGGCACGCCTCGCACCCGATCCCCATTTCCGTCCATGTCGTCTCGTAGCGCTTCGTCGCGGCGTCGAAGTTCTTGACGAGATTCGTTGCATGGCAGTTGAAACAGGTCACGTTCCAGATCTGGCGGAGGTCGTGGTCGCCGTCCGGGACCGGTGTAATCTCTTTCCAGTCCAGCCATCGTCGGCTTTCGACGTGCCAGAAGACAGGAAGCACGTAGATGCGGCCGTCGGGAAGCTTCGACAGATATCCCTGGAACCGCCGCGCGCCGAGCGTGTAGTCCACCGCATGTTCCTCTGGCGCGCCGCCTTTGTGAGCAACCGACACGTAGCGCCGGCCATCGCGGGACGTCATCTTGTACGCTCGACCGTATTTTTCCAGACGCATCCCTGGCGAGAAGTCGCCGAGCACTAGCGCCTCGGCGACCGGCTTGGTCATCTGGACGTGCAGCGCCTTGCGCCAGGCTCCATGTTCGGTCTCGTGACACTTCGCGCAGGCGTCGGACCCGACATAGATCCGCTCATCGGCGCTGAAGACAGGGCCGCCCGGCGCCGCGGTCGCGGCGCGACTCTTCTCGGTCGCAGGGTCGGTCTGGGCGACAACGATGATGGCGAGGACGGACGCGAAGGCCGTGAGAGCGCCAAGAACGAACCTCAGGGAGCCGATCATATTGGGAGATTTGGAGTGTAACGCAGCTTTGCGGTGTCTACAATGGTCGTCCAACCATCAGGCAGCGCATGGCCACGGCACTTGCTGGGGCGGCGATCTGTGGGGGGGACATCGGCTTTAGAAGATGTCTAGGGAATGCTAGAGTGGCTCGAATGGGGGGGCGGATGAATCGCCGAGGGGCGACAATCGTGCTCGCGTTGGTGCTCGCCGTGCGAGCCGGAGCCGCCGAACGTGGCCTCACGCTCGTTCCCGGCGTCAAAGTTGGCCATCACACGCTGACCGAGCGGCCGACCGGGTGCACCGTCGTGCTCGTCGAAGAGGGCGCCGTCGCGGGCGTCGACGTCCGTGGCGGCGCGCCCGGCACGCGCGAGACGGACCTGCTCGATCCAATCAACCTCGTGCAGCACATCGACGCCGTCGTGCTCGCCGGCGGCAGCGCCTTCGGTCTCGAGGCGGCCACCGGCGTTGTGCGGTACCTCGAAGAGCACGATCGTGGATATCCGACATCGGCAGGCAAGGTGCCGATCGTGCCCGCCGCAATCCTGATCGACCTCGCCGTCGGCGCGAACCCGAAGGTCCGGCCGACGGCCGACTGCGGGTATCGCGCCGCGAGCGTGGCCAGCCGGGGCGAGGTCGCGGAAGGAAACGTGGGCGCCGGCGCCGGCGCCACGGTCGGCAAGCTGCTCGGCATGAATCGAGCGATGAAAGGCGGCGTCGGCACGGCCTCGACGGTGCTGCCCAACGGCGTCATCGTTGCGGCACTCGCCGTGGTGAACGCGCTGGGCGATGTGATCCAGCCGGAAACAGGTGAGGTGGTTGCAGGCGCGCGGACCGAGGACGGCAAACAGCTCGCCGACGCCCGCGTCTGGCTCCGGCGTCACGCGCTCGGCGCGAGGCGCGGCAAACCGGAGAACACGACGCTCGGCGTGGTTGCCACCAACGCACGTCTGGACAAAGCGCAGGCGACCAAGATGGCGCAGATGGCACAGGACGGCCTCGCCCGCGCGATCGCTCCGGCGCACACGCCGTACGACGGCGACACCATTTTCACGGTCGCGACGGGCGCATTCGACGGCGAGGCCGATCTGGCGCAGCTCGGCGCAATCGCCGCCGACATGATGGCCGAAGCCATCGTCCGCGGCGTCCGCACGGCCGCGAGCATTCCTGGATTTCCGGCCGCGAAGGACATCAAGCGGTGACGCCAAGCATTGATAAATCAGGTGTAAGGTTTTCTCTGTGGTCTCTGCGTCCTCTGTGGTGAGAGCTTTTGACGCTGGATTCAGGAATCGATGAGTCCGGCCCCGGTAACGCTCGCCTTCCTGCTCCTCTATTCCGCGCTACAGATTGCGCTCGGCCTCTGGTTCGCTCGGCGCGTGAAAGCGGCCGGCGATTTCTTCGTTGCCGGCCGGCGTCTGTCGCCGCTGCTGCTCTTCTCGACCGTCCTGGCCGCCAACATCGGCGCGGGGACGACCGTCGGGGCCACAGGCCTGGCATGGGAAGAGGGGTTGAGCGCGTGGTGGTGGAACGGTTCGGCGGGGATTGGATCGCTGCTCCTCGCGTTCTGGATCGGGCCGCGCATCTGGCGCGAGGCGAAGCGGCACGACTTCTATACGGTCGGCGATTTTCTGGAGGCGCGGTACGGGCCCTTCATGCGAGGGGCTGTAGCCGCGTTGCTCTGGATGGCCACGCTGTCGATTCTGGCCGCGCAGTTCGTCGCCGTCGGCACCGTCCTGAACGTCGTGGCTGACGTGCCGATGGCCATCGGCTGCATCGCGGGCGGTCTGGTGATGACGACCTACTTCGCGGCAGGCGGCTTGCTGGGATCCGCGTGGGTCAACCTGCTGCAGCTCGTCATCCTCCTGGGCGGTCTGTTGATCGCCGTGCCGCTCGCGCTCGCCGAGGCTGGGGGGTTCGACCACATCAGATCGGCGACGTCACTGTCGCCCGACTACTTCGACATCTGGCGCGTCGCAGCGCCGGGCTCGGGCTGGACGCTCGTGGCGCTCCTGACACCCGCCTTCATCGTCTCCCCGGGGCTGCTGCAAAAGACATATGGCGCGGTCGACGAACGCACCGTGCGTCTCGGAATCGGGTTGAACGGCGTCGCGCAACTCATGTTCGCTTTCGTGCCTGCGATCCTCGGCATGTCCGCTCGGGTGCTCTATCCCGACCTGTCGGATCCCCAGCTCGCGCTGCCGACGATCCTTCTGCACGCGCTTCCGCCGCTGGTGGGCACGTTCGCGCTCGCCGCGATTCTGTCGGCGGAAATCAGCACGTGCGACACCATCCTCTTCATGCTGGCGACCTCGCTCTCCCAGGATCTCTACCGCCGATTCGTCAATCCCGGCGCCAACGACCGGACCATCCTTATGGTCGCCCGCGGTGCCGCCATCGCGGGCGGCGCCGCCGGCGTGGCGCTGGCGATCTCGTCACCACGCATCCTGGACTCGCTGAGGATCTTCTACGCGCTGCTGGGGGTCAGCCTGTTCGTTCCGATCGTGGCAGGCCTTCACCTGGCACGGGTCGGGGCTCGGGAAGGGATCGCGGCAGTGGCGTCAGGACTGGCCGGGACGCTCATCGTGCATGCCGCGACCGGCGGGCGTGGCTTCGGTCTGTGGACGCCGAGCAATATCGGGATGGTGACCGCGGCCATGGCGTTCGGCGTTGTATGGATCAGTAGGCCGCGAAGGCTCCGGCATTGACTGATTGGCCAAGGTTTTCTCTGTGCTCTCCGCGTTCTGCGCGGCGAGAGCTCGTGACGCCGGATTCAGGTTGAACGAACTACCGCCTGAAAGGCGGTAGACTCCGCGCGCGACTGAAAGTCGCAGCCGCGCCGTCTGCGAGCGGTAGTTCGTTCATAGTAACGATTGTGTTTTTCCCCTATGCCCACGTGCTCGCCTGTCCGAAGCCA
>JACPPN010000302.1 GCA_016190995.1 Acidobacteriota bacterium
CTCGTCCTCGGTTCCCTCTGGCCCCAGAAAGAAATCAATGGCGGCAAATCCCGCAGCACCGGTGCCCCGCAGCAGAGCCAGCGTATCCACCGAGATTCCGCCAATCGCAAGGACCGGGACCGACGACTTGCCTACCACCTCGGCCACACGCTCGGGACCGCCCGTGGGCCTCACGTCCTTCGATCGGCTTCTGAAGACAGTGCCCACGATCACGTAATCCGCAACAGCACCGCAGAGACAGGAGTGCTCAGGATCATGCACGGACTGCCCTATCAAGAATCCTGTCGGGACGAGCGTGCGCGCCCTCGACGCCGGGAAGGAGTCCTCGCGCAGGTGAACCCCATGGGCACCTGTCGCGAGAGCCACATCGAGCCGGTCGTTGATCACAATCTTGGTCGGCGTCCCGCGCGCCGCCACCAGGCACTGCCGCGCCAGGTCGGCCAGCGTGCTTGAGCACAGATCACGCTCGCGGAGCTGCACCATGTGAACACCGGCGCGGGCCGCCGCCGCCACGTGTGCAACCACGAGCTCGAGTGGACTGCGCCGTGATCGCACATGCGCCGCGAGTCTGTGCCGGTCGGTGACCATGCACAGCACCGGACGATCGGCCGTCAGTTCTGTGCCCATTGCTTGGAAGGGGTCTTGTCGGTCCGTTCAACCGTCAACGAGTGCAGGCGAGGCGGAGCGTGACGGGGCTGGGGCGGCCGTTGGTCAGGCCCGCAGCGTTCCTTCTTCGCGACCGTTCGGCATGAGGTCACCGCCGGGTCGGGGCCCGGAGAATCGGCGACGCATGAGCGTTGCCAGGTCGACGAAGCCGACGCAGATGTTGACGACACCGAGGCCGGACACGGCCCCGCGGACGAAGTGGTTCTTCACGAACGTCTCGAGGCCCGGCAACCAGTCGAGGAAGAAGTTTCGTTCCCAGAACACGGACCAGGGGATCAGGACCAACACCAGTCCCATCTCGAGAAACAGCGCGATCAGCAAGAGATGACTGAAGGGACGAAGGGTCATCCTCCCGACCTCACCCGTGAAAGCCGCTCGACACGCTCCCGCACATCCCGGAAATGCCCCGCGTCCGCTTCGAGCTCGAGAAAAATCGCAAGCGCTCGCGTGGTCTCGCCGATCTTCTCCAGCGTGTCCCCGAGATCATAGAGCAGGGCCCGGCCTTCCTCAACACTCGGAGCGGGCGCCTCGGCGGCGCGCTCGAGCCACTCGAGTGCCTGAATCTCGAACCCCTGATCACGGTACAGGCGGCCGAGCAGCGCCGCTGACTCGAAGCGCTGATGCGGCGAGCGGGCCGCGATTCGCAACGCCTTGATGGTTTCTTCCACCATCCCCATCTCACGGTAGGCGAGCGCCAGCTTGTAGTGCTGCGCGGCGGCTTCTTCGGAACGCTGGCGCGCGACCTCGTCACGAAATCCCGCGAACACCTCGTCAAGCGGCATGGTCTCACCGGGCGCTTCCGCCGGCTGAATGATGATGGGCTCGGGCGCCGCGTCGGTGTCAATCGCAAGATCGTCGAGCACCGGTGTCAGATCCACTTCCATCGATTCGCCTGCGACCGGCCGAAGCGCCTCGTCTTCAGCCGGCCCTGCCGGCACCTGAGCTTCGGCGCTCTTGCCCGTCTGTCCCGCTGCCCCCACAGCGGCACCCAGTCGCGCCTGCACGGCCCGATCCGGATCCGCATGGCCGAGCATCGCGAACGTCCGGCGCAATCGCGAAATGTTCTCCGGGTCGATCCCATCGTGGAGTGCCAGATCTTCGGCAAGGATGCGCGCCTCGGCTGCGCGCCCAGCCGCAAGATAGGCGTCCGCCAGTTGCTCCTGCGCCGCGTACCGCGCCGCCTCGAGGCCCCCGGAGGCGCAGACCTCGACGAGGCGCAGCAACGCCGGTATCTGGCGCGGTACGTCAGCGACATACGCTCGCAGCAGGTTCACCGCCTCGGCCCACTCGTCCCGTGACGAGCACGCCTCGACGACCGCGTCGACGCAGACGAACGAGGCCCGTGCATCAACGCGCGCGAGCACTCGTGACAGCTCGGCGATGGGCCCGCGCAGACTTTCGTCGACGAAGAGTGCGCGCGTGAGAAGCTGACGCCCGTCCCCGTACCGTCCTGCCCGCAGCTCCGCCTCGGCAAGCGCCAGCAACAGGTCCGGATGCTCGACCCCGACCTCCGTTGACACGTACTCACGTGCCGCTTCCAGATCTCCCTTCGCGAGCTCGGCACGGGCGATCTCGGCGCGCGTTGTCACGTCTTCCGGATCGAGCCGGACGACTTGCCTCAGAACGGTCAGGGCTTCGGCGGTCTTGCCGCGGCGCGACAGGTCCGCCGCAATCTCTCGTAACTGGGCGGCGCTCTTCGTGTCGTTCTCGGCCCTGGGTATGGCGGCGCGGCGCGCCTTCGCCTCAGCGGGATCGACGGCGCCCAGCCGCGCGAACAGATCGTCGATGCCGACCTTGTCGCCGCGCGAACGCCGCCGCTCGATGACGCTGATCAGGATGCCCTTCGCGTCCGCCAGCAGCCCCTGCCGCGCGGAGACGTCCGCCAGGTGCAGCTGCGTCGCTTCATCGTCGGGCCGGACCTTGAGAATCTTCTTGTAGAGCGCCGCGGCGCGGGGCAGGAATCCCTGCCGGGCGCAGCGATCGGCGATGGCCATGAACTGCGCGATCGCGTTGTCGACCTGCCCGACGCGCAAATACAAATCCCCCAGCGTGTTGGCGGAAACCCAGTCACTTGGCTGCTGCTCGACCACGCGCGCGTATTCCGCAATCGCGGCATCCACGCGCCCCTGTTTCAGCAGCTTGTCGGCTTTGACGAGGGTGGCTTCACGATTGAAGGGCACGCGGGTCTCCCGAGAGGTGCCAGCCGAACGGCGCTGCAGTCAGACCCGATTCGGACGCGGGACACGCTGGTATCGGGATTATCGGCCAATGGTCCACGCGGTCGCAGGGCGGTCCGTCTGCTGGCGCTGACGATTTACTCCATCCTATCAAACAGCGACGGCGGGCGGAACGAACGTCGATGAACGGCCGAATAGCCGAAACGCGAGACGGCAGCAAGGTGGTCCGCTGTCGCATACCCTTTGTGACGATCAAAGCCATACCGCGGGTCCTGCACGTGAAGCGTCGCCATTTCGCGGTCCCGCACGACTTTCGCCATGATCGACGCCGCCGCAATTGCCGCGCACCGGCTGTCGCCGTGAACGACACCCCGCTGGGGAATGTGCAGCTCAGGGATGCGGAAGGCGTCGACGAGCACCAGATCGGGAAGAGGGTGGAGCGCGAGGACGGCGCGCCGCATCGCCGTGAGGGATGCGCGGTGGATGTTGAGCAGGTCGATTTCGGCCGGATCCGCCGACGCCACGGCCCAGCCCAACGCGCGAGCGACGATCGCATCGTGCAACCGCTCGCGATTGACCGCCGCCAGCGCCTTCGAATCGCACAGGCCGGGAATATGCCGCGCCGGATCGAGGATGACGGCGGCCGCGACCACCGGGCCCGCGAGACACCCGCGGCCGACCTCGTCGACACCCGCCACCCGGAAGAAGCCGAGGCGTCGCATCGCGTTTTCGAGCGTCCTGAAGGCGCGCGATCGGACCACGGCGGGCTCCGGGAACTACGTTGTCCGTTTCTGCTCGCGCATGCGCGCGGCTTTGCCCTTCAGGTTGCGCAGGTAGTAGAGCTTGGCACGGCGGACGCGCGCGTTGCGGACGACCTCGATGCGGTCGATGATGGGCGAATGCAGCGGGAAGATCCGCTCCACACCCTGGCCGAACGACACCTTGCGAATCGTAAAGGTGGCGCGGGCGCCGCCGCGGTGCATCCCGATGATCGTCCCCTCGAAGACCTGAATCCGCTCCTTGTCGCCCTCGCGGACCTTCACGTGCACCCGCACCGTGTCGCCCGGTTTCATCGCCGGCCGCTCCGTGAGCTGCCCGCGCTCGACGACATCAATTGCGCTCATGTTTTGCCCCCTTCTCCTGTTCCTTGAGGAGCTCGCGGAGAATCTCGCGCTCCTGCTCGTCCAATGAGGCCAGCGCCAGCAAATCGGGGCGCCGCTCGAACGTCCGCCGCACCGCCTGTCGGCGGCGCCATTTCTCGATTTCGGCGTGGTGGCCCGACAGCAGCACCGGCGGCACCGCCATATCCCGGAACCGGGCGGGGCGCGTGTAGTGCGGCCAGTCGAGCAACCCCTTGGCGAACGACTCGTCCCTCACCGACGCCGCATCGCCGACGGTCCCCGGGACGAGCCGCGCCACGGCGTCGACGATCACCAGGGCCGCCAGCTCACCGCCGCTCAGAACATAGTCGCCGATCGAGATTTCTTCGGTCGCGAGATGCTCGCGCACGCGCTCGTCGACTCCCTCGTATCGCCCGCACAGTACGACGATGTGCGTGAGGCGGCTCAGGCGCAGCGCTTCCTGGTGCACGAATCGTCGGCCCTGCGGCGACGGCAGGATGACGGCTGACGGCCGGCCGGCCTGCCGCTCGATCTCTTCGGTCGCCCGAAACAGCGGCTCCGCCTTCAGCACCATTCCCGGTCCGCCGCCGAACGGCACGTCGTCAACCACCCGATGGCGATCGCTCGTGAAGTCTCGAAGGTCGTGAACTCGAACCTCCATCACGCCACGGTCAATGGCCCGGCCCAGGATGCCGTCAGCCACTGCGGCTTCGACCATCCTCGGGAAAATCGTGACGACGTCGAAGCGCATGCGGCTGCCTACTGGTTCCGTCGGCCCGTCTGGTTCAGCTCAATCAGCCCTTCCGGCGGGTCGACCACGATCTTACGGCTCTCGACGTCGATCTGCGTGCAGATGTCTGCAACGAGCGGAAGGAGCACCTCGCCGCGGCGTCCCGCGACCACCAGCCGGCTCCGCGTCAAAGTCCCCTCGACCGCGGTCACTTTGCCAATCACCGCGTTAGCCCTGGTGACGACGTCGCACCCGACGAGATCGTGGCGGTAGTAGACGTCCGGCGGCAGTCCGCCGAGCGACCGCGACGGGATGCGCAATTCTGCGTGTGCCAGCGTCTCGGCCTCGCTGATGCTGCGAAACCCTTCCAGGCCGAGAATCGGTCTCCCCTGATGGAAGCGCACCGACGTAATCGTTATGGCCTGCGGCACTGCATGGCGCAGCAAGTAGAGCGTGTGGCCCGTCTGAAACCGCGCCTCCGGAAAATCGGTGTCCGGATTGACGATCACCTCGCCGCGATTCCCGTGCGCGCGTGCGATGCGTCCGACGAGCGCCATGTCCTCCCACGGCTCGTCGCCGCGCGCGTCATGCGAATCGTCAGCGACGCTCATGATGCCGTGCGTCGGGGGCGTCGCGGAACTCGAGCATCACCCGCTTCCCATCGCGTTCCGCGGCGGCATTGACGAGCGTCCGCACCGCCGCGGCGGTGCGGCCGTTTCGACCGATCACGCGCCCCAGATCGCCGGGCGCCATGAAGAGCTCAAGGACGGTCGTGCCGCGATGCTCCGACTCGGTCACCTGGACCTCGTCGGGGCGATCAGCCAGCGCACGCGCGATGACTTCGACGACCTGACGCGGCGAAGCCACCGGCTACTCTCCGGCGGGCGTCGCGGCCGCCGGCTCTGTCGCCGCCGGGGCCGGATGACGCGCGAGCAGCGTCCGAACCGTATCGGTCGGACGCGCGCCCTGTTTCAGCCAGTGCGCGAGACGCTCACGATTGACTTCCAGGACCTCGGGCTTCGATCGCGGATCGTAGTGCCCGAGAACCTCGATGAAGCTGCCGTCACGCGGACTCGTGTGGCGCGTGACGACCATCCGGAAGAACGGCCGCTTCTTGGATCCCATCCGACGCATGCGAATTGCCAGCATTCTTACCTCGTTCCTCACCTGGCCCGAGGCTCGGTGCGCCTCGCGGCAGTCTCCAATCCGTTGTGGTTGCCCGGCTCAGCGCATCAGCGACCTGAGCCGCTTTCTACCCTTCCCCATCCCCGAAAGCCCGGCCATGCCGCCCATCGCCTTGAGCATCTTCCGCATCTGGACGAACTGCCTGAGCAAGCGGTTCACCTCTTCGACCGACGTTCCGCTGCCGCGCGCGATGCGCTTGCGCCGGCTCCCGTTGATGATCTGATAGCGTCGGCGCTCCTTGGGCGTCATCGAATCGATGATCGCTTCGACGCGCCCGAGCTGTTTTTCGTCGACGTTGTCGCGCAGCTCCTTCAACCCGCCCATACCGGGCAGCATCCCCAGGATGTGCTCGAGCGGCCCCATCTTGCGGATGGCGCGCAGTTGGTCACGGAAGTCGTCGAGCGTGAAGTCGTTCTGCAGGATTTTCTCTTCGAGACGCTCCGCGTGCTCCTCGGTGATGGCCTGCTCGGCCTTCTCGACGAGCGAGAGGACGTCTCCCATCCCGAGGACACGGGATACGACGCGGTCCGGATGAAACGGCTCGAGATCGGGCAGGCGCTCGCCGCTCCCGATGAACGCAATCGGCACGCCCACCACCG
Organism: Acidobacteriota bacterium; assembly: GCA_016190995.1. GTDB lineage: Bacteria > Acidobacteriota > Vicinamibacteria > Vicinamibacterales > JACPPN01 > JACPPN01. The sequence continues at coordinate 6,479 of JACPPN010000302.1, forward strand.
CGACCACCGAGAGTGCCGCGCCGCCCCGCGCGTCGCCATCCATCTTGGTCAGCACCACGCCCGAGACGCCGATCCGCCGATTGAATTCCCCGGCGCTCTTGATCGCGTCCTGTCCCGTCATCGCGTCCGCGACGTACAGCAGATCCGATGGATCGACGACGTCTTTGATCGCCTGCAGCTCGATCATCAGCTCCTCGTCGATGTGCAGGCGGCCGGCCGTATCAACGATGACCACGTCGAAGCCGAGGTTCCGCGCCGACGCCACGGCGCCCCCCGCGCGCGCTACGGGATCCAGCTCGCCGGCAGGCTCGTGCACCCGCAGGCCTGCCTGCTGGCCGAGCACCGAGAGCTGGTGAATGGCTGCCGGCCGCCGCACGTCGGTGGAGACCAGCAGCGAGTGCCGTCCCTGTTTCGCCAGCCACGTGCCAAGCTTCGCGGCCGTGGTCGTCTTGCCCGACCCCTGCAGGCCGAGCAGCAGCATCACGCGCGGGCTCTTTGCGCAGGGCGGCAGGCCGCCTTGCGTCGCCCCGAACAGCCCGAGCATCTCGTCGCGGACAATCTTGACGACCTGCTGGGCGGGCGTCAGACTGCGCAGCACGGCCTGGTCGACGGCGCGATCACGAATGCGATCGATGAACGCCTTGACGACCTTGAAGTTGACGTCCGCCTCGAGCAGGGCCACGCGGATCTCGCGCAGCGCCACCTCGACCGCTTCTTCGGTCAGGCGTCCCTGACCGCGCAGCGATTTGAAAACGTCCTGGAGACGTGCGCTCAGAGCTTCGAACATGGACGGGACTGTGGGCCGAGGAGGAAGCCTGGCTCGCGAGGCGAGCGACCGGCTGACCGGCGTGGCTGTCTAGGTTCCTTGTAACCCACTCACAAGCAAACGTTTATCGTAGCCGATGGATTCGAGACGTGTCAATGAACGACCTTCTGCGGACGAGCCTGGAGTCAGACAGAAGACAGCTTGTGACCCAGCTTGTCTTTCTTCGTCTTCAGGTAGCGCTGCGTCGACTCTGAGGCCGGAATCTCAAGAGGCAGCCACTCCGCAACGGTGACGCCGTAACCCTCCAAGCCAATCAGCTTGCGCGGGTTGTTCGACAACAGGCGCATCGAGCGGACGCCGAGATCGCCGAGAATCTGCACCCCGATCCCATAGTCGCGCTGGTCAGCCTTGAAGCCGAGCCGCTCGTTTGCCTCGACCGTATCGTAGCCTTCGTCCTGCAGCTCGTACGCCCGAATCTTGTTCGCGAGGCCGATCCCACGTCCCTCCTGGTTGAGATACAGCAGAACGCCGCGCCCCTCGGCGGCGATGCGCGCCATCGCGGCTTCGAGCTGCGCGCCGCAATCGCAGCGCGCCGAGTGAAACACGTCGCCGGTCAAACAGCGCGAATGCACGCGGACGAGCATGGTCTGCCCGTCGCCGATCTCGCCGCACACGAGCGCGATGTGCGTCTCGCTGTCAATGACGCTCTGGTAGGCATGGACGCGAAAATCTCCAAAATCGGTTGGCAGCCCGGCCGAGGCGACCCGTCTCACGAGCCGCTCCGTCTTCATGCGGTACTTGATGAGATCCGCGATCGTGATCATCGGCAGGTTGTGGCGCTTCGCGAATCTCGTCAGCTCCGGCACCCGCGCCATCGTCCCGTCATCGTTCATAATTTCGCAGATGACGCCCGCCGGATAGAGGCCGGCGATCCGGGCCAGATCGACTGCCGCCTCGGTCTGCCCGGCCCGGACGAGCACGCCACCGTCGCGCGCGCGCAAGGGAAACATGTGCCCGGGCCGCGCCAGATCGGCCGGCTTGGTGTCGGGGTCGGTGGCCGCCAGCACCGTCGCGGCACGGTCCCCCGCCGAGATGCCAGTGCTCGTCGACGCCTTCGCTTCGATGGATACACAAAAGGCGGTGTCGAACCGCGCCGTGTTCTGCGACACCATCAGCGGGACGTCGAGCTCCTCGAGCCGCTCGGCCGTCATGGGCATGCAAATCAACCCTCGGCCGTAGCGCGCCATGAAATTGATCGCATCAGGCGTGACCTTCGAGGCCGCAATGGTCAGATCGCCTTCGTTCTCCCGGTCTTCATCGTCAACGACGATGATCATCCGGCCGTTCCGGATGGCCTGCACGGCGTCCTCGATGGAGGCAAACAGCGTTCTCTTCCGGGATCCCTTCGCTATATGCAGGTGTGATGTCATGCGCTCACTCATGATCGTCGATTGATCCATGTGTTGACATTCAGGCCGTACCCGCACGCCTCGCCTATCAGGATGCTGAAAAACCCTGATTCACCACAGAGGACGCAGAGAGCACAGAGAAAACTCTAGGACTCTCTGGACTCCGTGTGCTCTGTGCGCTCTGTGGTGAGCCTTTTTCATCATCGTGTTAGTGCGTTGCCGCTCTCAGGCCACCCCGAATCGCGAGGCCCGAGAGTTCAGCCACCCGCACGACGTATTTTCCCAGAATATCGCACTCGATATTGACGCGATCGTGGGGCCCGAGCGCGTGCAGATTCGTGTGCTCCCAGGTAAAGGGCACGATCTGAACGTCGAACTGCTTCGGGCCCAGCCCCGCAATTGTCAGGCTAATGCCGTCTACCGCGATCGACCCTTTCCGCACGATGTAGGGTGACAGCAACGAGGGGAAACTGACTGCCATCCAGTAAAAATCGCCCTGAGGCCGGATTTCCTCGAGCCTGCCGGTCGCGTCGACGTGGCCCTGCACGAAATGACCACCCAGCCGCGCGTCGGCGCGCAGCGGTCGTTCGAGATTGACGAGCGTTCCGGGCTCCAGGTCGCCGAGCGTCGTCGCGCGCACGGTCTCGGGGGACACGTCCGCCTGGGCTCCACCGTCGCCGACGGTCACGACTGTCAGACAGACGCCGTTGACGGCCAGGCTCTCGCCTGCCCTCAGCTCCGAGGCCAACGGGGTGACAACCCGCAGGCGCAGCCCCGTCGGGGTGGTCTTCACTTCCGCAAGACGGCCAACCGACTCAATCAATCCTGTGAACATAGCCTTCAATGACCGCATCCGGCCCGCACGGTTCCACCCGCACGGCGTGCAGCATGCCAAGAACCGCCGACGAATCAATCCGCCATTTCAGACCTGAATCACCAATCCTCACCGGCGTGATGAACGCCTGGACGCGGTCGACCAGGCCGTCGCGCCACGCGGCGGCGTGGATTTGGGCGCCGCCTTCGAGGACGAGCGACGTGATTCCGAGGTCGTGCAGGCGCCGGAGCGCGGCCGCCAGCTCGCGCCGGGGCAGTACCTCCACGGTCGCCCCGGCGCGGACGAGCATGTCGACGGCATGCGGCGACGCAGCCGCCATTCCCTCGGTCGTCATGACGATGACCGGACCAGCGGACAGGGTCGAAAACAGGCGCGCGGTCGGCGGCGTCCTGAGGCGCGAGTCGAAAATCACCCGGACGAGCGGTCGCTCGCGGAACACCTCACGCACGGTCAGGAGCGGATCGTCGACGAGCACGGTCCCCGACCCAACGCCAATGGCGTCGGCCTCCGCGCGCAGCAACTGCGCGCGCCGGACGGCCTGCGGCGAGGTCAACTGCGTGCGCTCGCCGGGCGCGGCCGCGATGCAGCCATCGAGGCTGAGCGCCACCTTCATCGTCACGAAGGGGCGCCCGTGGCGCGTCGCGGTGAGAAAGGGCGCGTTGAGGACCGCTGACTCGACGCGGCCCACCCCGACCTCCACCCTGACCCCGTGCCGCCGGAGATACCCGAACCCCGATCCACGCACCCGCGGATCCGGATCCTCGAGGCTCGCGACAACGCGTGTCATGCCGGCCGCAACGATCGACTCCACGCACGGACCAGTGCGGCCCACATGGCTGCACGGTTCCAGCGTGCAGTAGAGCGTAGCCCCGCGCGCCTGCTCCCCGGCAGCCCTGAGCGCGTGAATCTCCGCATGGGGCTCGCCGGCACGCTCGTGATAGCCACTGCCCACGATGATGCCGTCCCCCGTGACGATCACGGCCCCGACCATCGGGTTGGGGGTCGTCCGGCCGCGACCGCGCTCGGCCAGCCGCAGGGCGCGACGCATGTAGTCCAGATCAGTCATCGCCCCGTTTGCCGATCTCACCACTTCTCCTCGAACAGCGCGTCGACGTATTCGACTGGCGAGAATGGCACGAGGTCGTCGATCCCCTCGCCGACCCCGGCGTAGCGAATGGGCAGCTTCAGGTCGTGGGCAATCGCGACCGCGATGCCACCCTTCGCAGTGCCGTCCAACTTCGTGAGAATGATCCCGTTCACCCCCGCGACTTCCATGAATTGCCGGGCCTGCGTGAGCCCGTTCTGCCCGACCGTGGCATCGAGGACGAGCAGCACCTCGTGGGGCGCACCCTCGATTTCGCGGGCCGCGACGCGCCGGATCTTCTCCAGCTCGTTCATGAGATTGACCCGAGTGTGCAGGCGCCCGGCGGTATCAACGATGACCGCGTCGCGATTGTGCGCCTTTCCCGAGGCGATGGCATCAAACACGACCGCCGCGGGATCGGCGCCAGGCGCGGCGCGAATGACATCCACGCCTGCCCGCTTCGCCCAGATCTCCAGCTGTTCCACCGCCGCCGCGCGAAACGTATCGGCAGCGCAGATCAACGGCCGCTTCCCTTCATCGCGCATCAACTTGGCCAGCTTGCCGACGGTGGTCGTCTTGCCGGTTCCGTTGACGCCGACCACGAGCACAATGCGCGGCCGCTGGCCGTCTGGAGCCCGCGACGCGGTCGACGCCAAGATGCCCTGAATCTCGTCCTTGACGATCTGCCGGAGACCCGCACCGCCGCGCGCGCGCCCCTTGACCGCCTCGACGATCTGTCCAGTCGCCGCGACACCAACGTCCGCCGAGAGGAGCGCTTCTTCGAGCGCGTCCAGCGTCTCGATGTCGACGGGACGGCCGCGTCGCGCGGGCTCGTCGTTGCGTCGAACGACCTCATCGAGCCGCTCGACGAGCTGTTGCTTCGTGCGCGTCAGGCTCTCGCGCAGGCGTCCAAGGAACCCCATGCCCGTCATCAGTGCGAAACCGGCAGGCTGCGAACGCGATCGGAACCTGCGCGACAACCTATTCTATCAACTGACCTGTGACGAAGCTGCGACGCCACCGAGGCTCCGTCTCACTCGCCGGAAGCGAAGCTCGCTGACGCGGCCTGGAGAGGGAATCGGGCCGGGTGATGCGGGTCACGCCAGCTCCGGCTCCGCGCGCTGAGGCCGGAGCATCAACTCCTCGACGGCTGCCCGTGGCTGTTTGCTGCCGGCCATGACCTCGGCCATTTGGGCGGCGATTGGCAATTCCACGCCGTAGCGGGCGCCGAGCTCCAGCGCCGCGTCTGTGGTCTTCACCCCTTCGGCAACCATTTTCATGCTCGCGAGGATCTCCGGAAGTCGCCTTCCTCTACCGAGCTCGAGGCCGACGTGACGGTTGCGGCTCAACTGCCCGGTGCAGGTGAGCACCAGGTCGCCAAGTCCGCTCAAGCCGGCCAGCGTCTCGCGTCGGCCGCCGGTCGCGCACGCGAGCCTCGTGATCTCCGCGAGCCCGCGGGTAATGAGCGCCGCGAGAGCATTCGGCCCGAGACCGAGCGATTCGTTCACGCCCGCCGCGATGGCAATGACGTTCTTCATGGCCCCCCCCATCTCCACGCCAATGACGTCGTCCGTGGCGTAGAGGCGGAAGAAGGGCCCTCTGAACTCCTGTTGCACGGCCATGGCGGCGCCATGGTCCCGCGATGCGACGCAGATGGCCGTCGGCTGATTACGCGCCACCTCGAGCGCGAAACTCGGACCCGACAGAACCGCCAGCGGGCGTCTCCCACCCAGCTCCTGAGCGATGACCTCGGAAACACGGAGCATCGTACGCAGCTCCAGCCCCTTCGTCGCCGTGACGACGATCGCGTCGCGCGGAACGAATGCCGCCGCCGATTGCATGACGGCGCGCGTCCCGTGTGACGGCACCGCGGACACGACAAAGACGCGGTCCGCCAGCGCCTCTTCGACCGAGGTCGTCGGAAAGACCGATGTCGGTATCGGAATCCCCGGCAGGTACGCCGCGTTGGTCTGCTCCGCGCGCATCGTCTCGGCGAGGGAGGGATCGCGGGCCCACAGGTTGACGTCATGGCCGATGCGCCCGAAGTGGACGGCCAGGGCCGTCCCCCAGCTACCTGCGCCGAGCACGCAGATTCTCGCCATCCGGTCCTCTGAGCTTCTTCCTCCGACTCACTGGCCGATCCGGCGCTCGCGGCCCGATTTGAGACGCGCGATGTTCATCCGGTGTCGGTACACCACCAACAGGCCCGCCAGTGCC
>JACPPN010000294.1 GCA_016190995.1 Acidobacteriota bacterium
ATCCCCTAGGTACGTGTGTTTTCTCGCAGATCGCCAGATCGCGAGAAGCGGCATGGGAAAGCCCGAGGGGTCCTCATTCCCTTGGGCTTTCTCTTCGTGACGCCCGACAATTACGTTCTTTAAGGGTCTCCTCTTGCGGCTCGACTGTGAGCTCGTCGGTCCAGCAGCTTCAAGAGATTGTTGAAGCCTCTTTCATCGCCGCCAGCCAAGTCTAGGGCTTCGGTTCCGACTTCTTGACTTCGGGCATCTTGAAGCGGGTGTCGTCGATCGTCGGATTCAGCTCGACCTTCTCGATAGTGATCTTCTGGCGGATCTGGCCGCCCTTGGGTCCGCCTTCGATCGCGTGCGGCAGCACGAGACCGTCCACATCCTTGTAGTCGCCGAGCGCCGACTCGAATTCCATCTCCGTACCGCGAACCATCCGCTTGCTCTCTTCCTTGATGGCCAGGAATGAATCAGCGTCGATATAGATGTAGCGGAAGTCGCCGGACTTGAGCGTCACCTTGAGCCTGTACGATTCGGCGCCCTCGACAGTCTCCTTGCCCGAGAGCTCGACCTTGTTGCCCTTGGCGGCGTAGTCGACGAGCGGACCATCGAAGTCGGCCTGCTCGACGGTGGCCTTGAGCTCGTCGCCGCCCATCGGCTCCGGATCCTTCTTACCCTGGAACGGCATGATCATCCAGCCGGTCTTGCCGTCGTACGCCTGCACGGCGGTCAGTCCCTGCACGGTCAACTCCATTCGCATGTTCTCCGGCCGCTTCTGCTCGACGATGACCGGTGCCTCGATGCCGGGTCCGACGGTCATCTTGCCCGTGTAGCGGATGCTTGTGACCGCCTTCAGCTTGTCCATGCCGCCGCGGGCCTGGACGTGTTTTGCAATGATTTCATCGACTGTCTGAGCCGAGGCCGGGACCGCAAGGGAAGCGACGGCAGACAGACAGACCAGCAGCTTCTTCACATCGTGCTCCTTCGAAAGCTGGTGGACAGTAGACGTGGTCAGTCGGGGCAGAAACCGAAAACGATAGCGGGCGATTCGACCTCTTGTCAAATACGCACAGCCGGTGCCAGCGGTTCAACGCGCGGGGGCGCCCAGGGCTTTTCCCGGGTCCCGGGTTCTAGCAGGACGACGAAAAAGGCCCACCACAGAGCGCACAGCGCACACGGAGTCCAGATAATACAAGAGTTCTTCTCTGTGCCCTCTGCGTCCTCTGTGGTGAATCAGGGGTCTTTCAGCATCCTGCTAGAGGCGTGCGATGCATCTCATGACCTGCGCTCCAGGCGAGGCTCGGGCAGGACCGGAGCGCGCCGCCACGCCGGGATCCAGGCCCTCAGCCGGAGACCCGTCAGATCGTCGAGCAGCGTGTAGACCACCGGCACCAGCACCAGCGTGAGCAGGGTTGAGGTGATCAGGCCGCCAATCACCGCCACAGCCATGGGCGCGCGCTGCTCGCCACCACCCGTACCCAGACCGACGGCCACGGGCAGCATCCCGAACACCATCGCGGAGGTCGTCATGAGAATCGGCCGCAGTCGAACCGGGCCGGCGCGCAGGACCGCCTCGTTGCGCTCGATCCGGTCCCGCTGGCGCAGCGTGTTGGTGTAGTCGATCAGCAGGATCGCGTTCTTGGTCACCAGTCCCATCAACATGATGATGCCGATCATCGCGAAGATGCTGAGCGTGTGGCCCGCGACGAGCAGTCCTCCGACGGCTCCCACGACCGACATCGGCAGCGACAGCATGATCGTGAACGGATGAACGAAGCTGCCGAACTGCGAGGCCAGCACCATGTAGATGAGGACAACGGCCAGCGCGAGGGCGACCAGCAGGATTTGGAACGATTCCGCCATGATCTCGGCCTGGCCCTCGAAGTCCACCGTGAACCCGCCGGGCAACCCCGCGCGCGCCACGATCGCGTTGACGTCCTGGACCGCATCCCCAAGCGCTTTTCCTTCGAGGTTTGCCAGAATGGTGATCTGCCGCTGTCGTGCCTGATGGTCGATCTGCGTCGGCCCGGTGTCACCGAGGACCGTCGCAACGTTTCCGAGCTGGACGACCCGGCCCGAGCGGGTGCCGAGCGGCAGGGTCTCGACTTGCGACGGATCCGAACGATCCGTCTTCGCGAGACGCACGCGCACGTCGTACTGCCGTCCCCCCTCCTGGAACTTGGTCACCCCCTCGCCACCGACCAGGAGCCGGATGGCGGACCCGACGCTCGCCGCGCTCACGCCGAGATCCGCGGCCCGCCGGCGATCGATTCGGATCGACACCTGCGGCTTGCCTCCCTCGTAGGTCGTGTCGAGATCCACGATGCCCGGCGTTCGGCGGAACTCCGACACCAGCCGATCCGTGACGGAGGAGAGTTCCTCGAGCGCGGCCGTCTTGGGCGCGCGGACATTGACCTGAAGCTGGGCGGCCCGGAAGCCGCCGCCGCTGATGCGCTGCGCCGGCTCTACCGAGATCCGGACGTGCTCGGTTTTCTTCAGGTCCTCCCGCACCTGATTCATGATCTCCTGCTGGGTCTGCTCGCGCGCGTCGCGCTCGACGAGCCGGGCCAATACCGTTGCCTCGGTCACCCTCTCCTGCGTTCCGCCCCCAATCGCCGTGAACACGTCTTCCACGGCCGGGTGGCGCGACAGCCTCGCCTCGACCTGCCGCACGATGCGGTCGGTCGCCTCGAGCGACGTGCCCGGCGCCGTCCGCACAATCACGCTGAATTGCGACTCGTCGGCCTGCGGGATGAACTCGGCGCCCACCAGCCGCAGCATCCACAGGCTCGTCGCAAAGGCGGCCGTCCCGACCGTCACGACCACCCAGCGATGCCGCAGTGACCAGCCGAGGAGCGCGCGATACCGCCGATCCAGCCCGTTCAGCGCCCGCTCGACTGCGCGAAACACCAGACCGTGCCGCGCGGGGATCGCGAGGAACCGCGACGAGAGCATCGGGGTCAGGGTGAACGAGACGAACAGCGAGATCATGACGGCGCAGGCCACCGTGATGCCGAAGGCGTAGAAGAAACGCCCGATCATTCCCTGCATGAATGCCACGGGAACGAACACCGCCACGATCGAGAACGTCGTGGCCATGACCGCGAGGCCGATCTCGGAGGTGGCGAACTCGGCCGCCTCCTGGCGCGGCATTCCCTCCTCCATGTGCCGGAAGATGTTCTCCAGCACGACGATGGCATCGTCGATGAGGATGCCGACCGAAAGCGAGAGGGCGAGCAGCGTGAGAAGATTGAGCGAGAACCCGAACACGTCGATGAAGGTGAACGTGCCGATGACCGATGTCGGAATCGCCACGGCAGAGATGAGCGTGCTCCGGAAGTTGCGGAGGAAGAAAAAGATCACCAGCACCGCCAGCAGACCGCCGAAGGCGAGGTGGAACCTGACCTCCCCCACTGATTCCTCGATGAACTCCGAGAGGTCGTTGGCGATCACCATCTGGAAGCCCTGCGGGAGCGTAGGCCGAAGCTCCGTCAGGGCGTTCTTGATGGCGTGGGCGACAGCGACCGCGTTGGTTCCCGATTGCCTCCGGATCAGCAGCGACACGGCACGCTGGCCGTTCAGGCGCGACAGACTTCGCTCGTCCTCGACGCCGTCCTCGACCATGGCGACGTCGCGCACGTAGATGGGCCCCGTCGATCGCTCGGCGACGAGGACCGCGCCGAAATCCTCAGGCCGCTGAATCCGGCCGCGAGTGCGGACCACGAGCTCGCGCATCCCTGTTTCGATGCGTCCGCCTGGCACCTCGAGGTTCTCGGCCTGCAAGGCCCGCAGGAGACTGTCCACGGCCAAGCCGTAGGCGGCCAGCCGGTCGGCATGGATCCAGATGCGAATCTCGCGTTCCCGCCCGCCGACGATCTCGACCGATCCGACACCGCTCACCCGCTCGAGCCGCTCTTTGACGATCTCGTCGGCATAGGTGGTCAGATCGCGAACCGGCACGTGGCCCGCGAGCGCGACCGCGATGATGGGCGCCGCGTCGGGGTCGAGCTTCTCGATCACCGGCTCCTCGACATCGGCCGGCAGCATCCGGCGGATGGCCGACACCTTGTCGCGCACGTCTTGCGCCGCCGCGTCGACGTTACGATCCAGCTCGAACTCGATCACCAGCAGGCTGACGCTCTCGCTGCTCTGCGATCGAAGGCTCTTGATGCCGCTCAAGGTGTTGAGCGCTTCCTCCAGGCGCTCGGTGACGTCGCTCTCGACCGTCTCGGGATCGGCCCCGGGAAGCAGGGTCGTCACCGTGATCACGGGGAAGTCGATCTTGGGGAAGAGATCGACACCCAGCCGGTTGTACGAGACGAGGCCGAAGACCGCCAGCGCGGCGATCACCATGGTCGTGAACACCGGCTGCTTGATCGAAGTGTTGGAAATCCACATGACGCGACTCCGCTGCTACCCGCGGACGCTGACGCGGTCGCCGTCGCGCAACGTGTCCGCGCCCGCCACGACAACCAGGTCGTGAGGCGTGAGGCCAGCCAGCACCTCGATTTTGTCCCCGGCGTCCAAGCCTGTCTGTACGGGTACGAGCTTCACGCGATCCCCGTTCAGCACAAACACGTTCTCCATGCCTTCGCGGCGGACGAGCGCGCTGCGTGGTACGACGAGCGCCCGCGGATCCGCCGCGAGCGGTACCCGGACCGACGCATAGAAGCCAGGCTTGAGCCGATAACCGGGGTTCGGGACGATGGCCTCGGCCCGCACGGAGCGGGTCTCGACGGCGACCGCTGGAAAGACCGTCCTGATCCTGCCGGTGTGCTCACGTCCC